>JALHFZ010000052.1 GCA_022837505.1 Synergistaceae bacterium | reverse complement strand
CATTTTTATGATGCCGAGAAAAACATGTACATGTTCGAAGGCGAACTGAGAACCCGGACGGAACTTCTTGATTTTTACAAAGATCTCGTCAAAAACTATCCTATCGCGACTATGGAAGATCCCTTTGACGAAAATGATATCGAAGGGTTCGATCTGGCGACGAAAGAGCTGGGAATTCAGATTGTGGGAGATGACTTCCTGTGCACCAATCCCAGACTTATTCGTGAGAGAGCCGATTACTGCAACGCTCTTCTTCTGAAGTTCAATCAGATCGGAACTCTTTCTGAAACGCTGAATGCTGCGGAAAGCTCCTATCGGCATCAGTTCGGCATCATGGTTTCCGAGCGTTCCGGAGAGACGGAAGATCCCATCCTTTCAGACGTGACCGTAGGCATTAATGCCGGTCAGATCAAGACAGGGGCCACCCGTTCCGAGCGGACCGTGAAGTACAACCGTCTTCTCGAAATAGAAGCTGAACTTGGAGATGCCGCTCTTTACGCGGGAAGATCCTTTAAGAATCCTTTTTAAAAAATATACCAGTACAGCAGCAAGGGGCCGGGAGGAGGTCTTCCCCGGCCCCTTCTTTGGGGAGGGGACCGGATGATGAGCGTTAACTATGTGAAAAATTACGATCAGCTGATCTGCCACGGCAACAGAGCGCTTCGCAGGGAAGCACTGGATATTCTCAACGCGGGCCTTTCATGTGCCGATCCGGAGAGAGCCACTCATGCCCTCATTCGTACAGAGGCAGATAAAACCCTGTGGATCGGTGATCAATCCTATGATCTGAAAAAATTTAAAAAAATATATGTCATCGGAGCGGGTAAAGCGACATTTCCCATAGCAAAAGCCCTTGATGATATTCTCGGGAGCGCAATCACCAAAGGCGTCATTGTCTCCAAAGAAGGGCAGGAAGGCACTTTGAAGCACATCGATATGCGTCTTGCCAGCCATCCGATACCGAATGAAGCCGGCATGGCCGCCGCAGCTGAGATTCTCGATCTTGCGGCTGCGATTGGACCGGAAGATCTAGTCTTCGCCTGCATTACCGG
The DNA here is from genome assembly GCA_022837505.1 of Synergistaceae bacterium. Classification (GTDB taxonomy): domain Bacteria; phylum Synergistota; class Synergistia; order Synergistales; family Aminobacteriaceae; genus JALHFZ01. The sequence goes on along the minus strand of JALHFZ010000052.1, from coordinate 11,490 downwards.
AGGGAGTTCCGCCCTTCTTCCCCTTCCTGTTTCCGCCATCTCCCTCGAAGATAAGAAAATAGCGAACAGACTTCTCCTCACCTGCGGAGCAAATATTCTGGAAATAAACTCCGTCCGGAAGCATCTGAGCCTCATCAAAGGAGGAAAGCTTGCCCGGGCCATCTCTCCTGAGGCCTTTCTGGTGAATCTTACGGTCTCAGATGTCATCGGGGACCCCCTCGATTATATTACCGACCCTACCGTGCCGGATACATCAAGCTTTGAAGACGCCAGGAAAACCCTCGATAAATATGACCTCTGGGGTCAAATGCCTCCTTCTGTAGCGGAATACCTCAGGGCTGCTCCGGCGGAGCAGGAAACCCCGAAAACCCTGAAAAATCGGATGGAAAATCATATCATAGTGAAGGGCGATTCAGCCTGCAACGGAGCGCTTCGAAGAGCACAGGAACTGGGCTTCAATACGATGCTTCTCTCTACAATGTTCGAGGGGGAAAGCAGGGAACTCGGAAGGACTTTCGCCTTCATCGCAAAAGAGATACTCATGAATTCAAGGCCCATGGATGCCCCCTGCGCAGTCATAGGAGGGGGAGAAACAACGGTGACCGTTTCCAGCAGTGTCGGAACAGGGGGACCAAATCAGGAGTTCACCCTGGGCGCGGCGCTGGAGATATCGGACGCCGGATCCATTGTTGTTGCCGGACTTGATACTGATGGGACCGATGGCCCTACGCTCTACGCCGGCGGAATTGCCGATGAAACCTCCATGAGGAGAGCCCATGAGGCTGGTGTCGATATTTTTGCGTCACTGAAAATGCATGATGCCACTCCGGCTCTTCTGAAGCTTGAAGACGCCATCATTACGGGCAACACGGGGACGAATGTCAACGATCTCAAGGTCATGCTTATTCGCTGAGCAGAATGCCCGGGAATAATCAGAAAGAGGTGGGGATATTGAAGAAAATTATCTTTGCTGATTCCTTCAACATTACCTCTTCCGCAGAAAATAGAATCTCTTCCCTTGGAGATATCCTTCGCTTGTCGCTGGACCAGAGGGAAGACCTTCTGGCGGAAAGTACGGATGCAGATATTATTGTCGCTGAATATGCCCTTCTGGATGAAGAGCTCCTTGAACAAAGCCGGAACCTGAAAGGAATTATCGGCTACGGCACAGGGGTAAATCATATTGATATTGAAAGTGCATCCAGAAAAGGAATCATAGTTGCTAATTCCCGGGGGGGCAATGCGCAGGCGGTGGCGGAACTTTCCATTTCTCTTATGCTGGAATGTCTGAGGCATGCGGGGAGAGCCGACAATTTTGTCAAATCGGGAAAGTGGGATTCAGCGGACAGCGCATCCCTCCCCTCCTGGATGAACGGCCGCGAAATGAAAGGGAAGACTCTCGGCGTTATCGGTCCCGGTGCAATAGGCGGACGTATAGCCGCTCTGGGAACGGCTTTCGGCATGAAGGTCATCGTGTCAACCGACATTCCTTCTTACAAGGAATTTCCAAGTACAACGCTGGAAGAGCTTCTTTCCTGTTCCGATATAGTCTCGGTGAACATTCCCATGACTGACGGGACCCGCAATCTCCTTTCAAGAGAAAAACTTTCGCTGATGAAAAAGGGCTCGATTCTCATTGTCACCTCCAGGGGAGGAATCGTTGACGAAGAGGCTCTAGCAGAAATGCTCTCATCGGGCCATCTCGCCGGTGCCGGCCTTGACGTGTTCGCAGAAGAACCGATTGCAATGAGTTCTCCGCTGCTTTCAGCGCCGAATGCAGTCCTGACTCCCCACATGGGGGGCTCGACGGAGGAATCCGTCTCGAATATTTCAGATATCATAGCCCTCTGCTGTGAAGAGATACTCGGCGGCGAAATTCCTGAAACCACCCTTAATCTTGAATTGCTCCGCAGATACCGATCCTGAGATTTTTTCGGAAAAAATCCTTTCTGCCGGGCCATCTGTTACAATACAACCCGCACATAAAAACCGAATCTGCACAAGCGGAAGGGATGGTCTGAAATGAAAATAGCTGTTCTCTCCGGAGGAGAAGGGCCGGAGCGGGAGGTCTCCCTGCGCAGCGGAACGGCAGTGGCTGAGGCCCTGTCGGGGCAGGGGCACGAAGTGGCGGTACCTGACCTCAATAAAAAAGAGGATATATTTGAAATTTTTTCGGGTAAAGGGAGGGATGTCTTCGCCTTTGTCGCCCTCCACGGAGGGTGGGGGGAGGACGGCACTCTCCAGGCGGCCCTGGAGATGCTCGGGGTTCCCTTTTCCGGTTCAGGCCACGGGGCCTGCGCCCTCGCCATGGACAAGATGGCGGGGAAGGCCCTCCTTCAGTGGAAAGGGATCGCCGTTCCGAAGGGGATCGAGGCGGAACGGGGTGCTGCTGTGACGGGGGATGACCTTAGAATCAGAAAACTCCTCGAACGGAGCGGCCGCATCGTGGTGAAGCCCTGCTGCTGCGGCAGCACCGTGGGGGTGTCCATTCTCGACGGAGGGGATCACCTTGAGGAAGGGATGGAAGAGGCCTTCCGGTACGACCCCCGGGTGATCGTGGAGGAGTACATACCGGGGCGGGAGCTCACCGTCACCGTATGGGACCGGGGGGAGGGCCCCCGCTGTCTTCCCGTCATCGAGATACTGCCCGTGAGGGGGTTTTACGACTACAATTCCAAGTACACCCCCGGAGAATGCGAATACCGCGTCCCCGCCCCTCTGCCGGAGTCCCTCCGGAGAAGGGTGGAAGAGACGTCCCTGGAGGCCCACAGGGCCCTGGGGTGCACAGGCTACAGCAGAGTGGATTTGCGCCTTGGCGACGACGGTCTCCCCGTGGTCCTCGAGGTGAACACCGTCCCCGGGATGACCGCCACGAGCCTTGTGCCGAAGGGGGCAGCTGCTGCGGGGATCACCTTCGGCCAATTTCTCGACGGAGTGATAACGTCCTCCCTTCAGAAAAGACCCTGACGGGAGGAGAGCCCCTCAGTATTCCGTCACGTACCGGAAGCGCTCTCTGAAGTCGTCGGGGGTCATCTTCGCTGCCACGGCGAGCTTCTCGAAGTCGATCCCAGGCTCAAAATCCCGGCGCTCCAGGCGGATCATGTATTCCCTCGCAATGCGGTACTGAATGGACCGGGTGTTCACCATCCTGATCATGGTCTTCTTCGTCACCGGGTCGATAATATCCTCGAAGGCGATGGGGACGATCTGATTGTTCTGGATGGTGATGAGGGCGTTTGTTCCGCCGTTGCGCAGAAATTCGAAGGCCGCGTATCCGAGGTTCCGGGTGTACTCGATGTCGAAGGCGTTGGGGGGGGCGCACCGCACTTCATACCCCACCTCCTTGTTGTTTACGGCCATCCTGATGCCGAGGGAGGCGAGGTTCCGCAGCAGCTCCTTCTTCAGCACATCGGAGAAGTTGATCTCCGCATAGCGGATATGGCCGTGCTCGTCGTATTCGAGGCAGTCGGCCATCTCGAGGTCTTCGAGGCGGATTTTTTCGATGAGCCCCTCGGCCGTCACGGCGACGCCGTAATTTCTGCCCGAGGCCAGCCTCTTGATGATCGACCCCGTGATGATGTCCACTACGAGGGAGAGGGGGATTTCTCTGTCTGCGGGGAACTCCTCGGGGATGAGGGTCACCGTGGCCCCGGCGCTCTTGCCGATGCCGAGGGCCAGATGCCCTGCCACCCGCCCCATGGCCACCACGAGAAACCAGCGCCCCGTGGTCTTGGCGTCCGTCATCAGGTTTGAGACGATCTGGGTGCCGAGGGAGCGGGCGGTCTCGAAGCCGAAGGTGGGGATCCCCTCCGGCAGGGGAAGGTCGTTGTCGATGGTCTTGGGTACATGGACGAAATTGATGTTGAGCCCCAGCTTCTTCTTTCCGTAGTCGGCAACTCTCGAGGCCGCATAGGCTGTGTCATCCCCTCCGATGGTGACGAGATGGGTTATCCCCATCCCGATGAGGGTGTCCACCACATTCCGGAGGGATTCCTCCTCTTTGGTGGGGTTGAACCGGGAGACCCGGAGGATGCTCCCTCCATCGGAATGGATGCGGCTGACCCCGTCGATGGTGAGGGGGAGGACTTTTTTCTCTCCCCTTGCGAGGTGGGAGAAGCCGTCGTACATTCCGTAGACCTCCCAGCCGGATTTTTTCGCCTCAATGGTGACGGAGCTGATAACGCTGTTGATCCCCGGGGCGGGGCCTCCGCCGCAGACGATGGCGAGGGTGTTCTGAATGGGGGTGGGCATAGAGCGATATACCTCCTGAAAATGTAGTCTTTTCTCCATAGTACCACAGACCGTCGGAGTATAATGAGAAAAATCGAAATTATGGAGGCACTTCATGATCTTTCTCACAGGCGATACCCACGGCGTCCTCGAGATCGGCCGCCTGCGGCCGGACAATTTTCCCGCCGGACAAAACCTCACCCGGGACGACCTCGTGATCATCCTCGGCGATTTCGGCCTCCTCTGGAGCGACCCGCCCCGGCAGGAGGAGCGTGACGCCCTCGGGGAACTCGAGAACTCCCCCTGGACGACCCTCTTCCTCGACGGAAATCACGAGAACTTCTCCCTTCTGAAGGCCCTGCCTGAGGAGGAGCGGTTCGGCGCCCCCGTCGGGGTCGTCTCCCCCCATGTTTTTCACCTGCGGCGGGGGTATATTTATACCCTTCAGAACAAGCGCTCCTTTGTCTTCGGGGGTGCCCGGAGCGTGGACCGGAAGGGGCGGAGGTCCGGAGTGTCCTGGTGGCGGCAGGAGATCCCGTCGGAGGAGGAATTCCGCCGGGGGCTCAATTCCCTTGAGGAGGCGGACTGGAAGGTGGACTGGATTCTCACCCACACCGCGCCCGATTCCATCCTGGAGAAGACGCACCTTCTGAAGTACCTTGCGGGGGACCCTGTCTCGGCCTATCTTGACGAGATCCTCCGGGAGGTCGAGTATGACCGATGGTTCTGCGCCCACCTCCATCTGAACCGGTTCTTTCCCGGGGACCGGCTCCATGTCCTTCGGGAGAACATCATGAATGGTGAGACTGAGGAGGTTGTCTCGAAAAAGAGAAATACCCCCTCCCTTCGCAGTCTCCTCCGCTCAGCCGCCGCGAAGAGGCCCCGGGAGGGAGACTGAATTTGAAAAAGGGAGCTTCCCCGCTGAAAAAGGGGAAGCTCCCTTTGGAATGTGCCGGAGAAGTTCCTCAGTCCCAGGGGGATTCGCCGCTGCTGAAGAGGGCGAGGCAGGCGTTCACCGCGTCGGGGTCGAAGGCGATCCCCTTACGGTCGGCCACTTCGGCAAGCCCCCGTTTGAGTCCGAGGCTCGCCCGGTAGGGGCGGTGGGAGGACATGGCCTCCACCACGTCGGCCACGGCGATGATCCGGGCCTCCAGGAGGATTTCATCCCCCTTGAGCCCATTAGGATACCCCGAGCCGTCGATTCTTTCGTGGTGCTGAAGGACCGCTTGGGCGACGGGCCAGGGGAAATCCACGTTCTTCAGAATTTCGTACCCCGCCTGGCAGTGATCCTGAATGAGGCTGTATTCGTTATCCTTGAGCCGGGAGGGTTTGCTCAGAATTTCTGCGGGGATGTCGATCTTGCCGAGGTCGTGCATGAGGGCTGCCACCCCCACGCCCTTCACCTGCTCGGCGGGGAGCCCCATGAATTTCGCAATGGCAACGGCCAGGCGGGCGACCCGCTCCTGATGCCCTGCCGTATAGGGGTCCCGGGTCTCGACCACCCGTGCCATGGAGGCCACGATGCCGTTGACGGTCTCCCGGAGCTTCGTGTTCGTCTCGGTGAGGAGAGCTTCCGTCTCCTCCCGGGCAGCCTCGGCCTTTTTCCGTTCAGTGATGTCCACCCAGTTGGCGATGGAGTACTTCAGCCCCTTTTCGCCGAAGACGGAGGTCATGCTCACCTCAACCCAGAGAAGCTCGCCGTTTTTCTTCTGGAAGAGCTGCTCCCGCTTGGTCGTCCCCTTCGTGTTTACCAGCTCGTAGAATTCAGAGGTGGTGAGAAGGTTTTCATCCTCCTGCCACCAGGGGTAGGGGGCCCTGCGGTTTATGACCTCCACGAGGGAATATCCGGTGATCTGCTCTAGGGCGAAGTTCATGTACTTGATCGATGTGTCCGGGTTGGCCACGAGGATGGCGTTGGGGGAGTAGTTCAGAAGGCTCGCCGAGAGTTCCTCGCTCTCGAGCAGGGCCGCCTCCTTGCGCTTCCGCTCGGTGATCTCCGCCATGAGGCGGGCGTTGATCTTCTCCAGTTCCCGGGTTCTTTTGTCCACGGCCTCTTCGAGGGTTCGGTTGAGGGTGACCAGCTTCCCCTCCGTCTCCTTGAGGATGTTCACCGTGGAGGAAAGGGTGGTGTTCTCCTTGCGGGCGAGGCGGAAGAGCTCCCTGTTCTGAAGCACTCCGGCGATCTGGCTGAAGTAGATCGACAGCAGGGCGTAGGAGATGTCGAGGATATCCTCCCTCCGGTCTCTGAGGATGCCGATGAAGATCCCCATGGTCCGGCCGGGGGTGGCGAGGGCATGAAGAAAGACGTCCTCCCCCGAGGAGAGCTTGACCGTGACGGCCCGCTCGGTCTGGATAACCCAGGCGAGGGTTCCGTCGTCGATGAGGGTGGGAAGGTCCTTGTCGATCTGGGCCTCGATGGCGGGGGTGGTGGTATAGGCGGCGTAAAAGCTAGCATCGACCTCGTTGAAGAGGTAAAACCCTCCCCCCTTGAACCGTATGAGCTTTTCGGTCCGCTCGTAGCATACGGCGAGGACGGACTCCACGGAGGAATCCGCCGCCGTATCCGGAGGAAGATCGTTGATCTTCAGGGCGATATCGAGGGCGTTGTTCACCGCGATCCGCTCTTCCTCCAGGGAGAGTATTCTGGTCTGAAGTTTTTCAAGGGTGAGAAACTGTTTTTCCATGAACTCCGTCACCGCCTCTGAAAAGGCTGTATATTTCTGTTGTCTGCCGGGTCGTCTGCCGCACTATCATCTCGAGGGCGGAGGGGGCTATGTCGAGGATCCTCCACACTCCGTCGGGCAGAGGGCGGACGTGCCATGACCCTCCGTTGCCGATGCGGGTCACCGTCGCGAGGACGTCCGCGGTGGAGAGGATGGCCGCAGGAAAGGAGTTGATCCCCTCGGCGGTATTATGGTGATTTTTCACGAGCTGGGTAAGGGAACGGGGAAAGCACCACTTTTCCACGAGGCTCCCCCCCAGTTCAGCATGGTCGAAGCCGAGCTCCTTCCGCTCAGCCTCCACAAGGGGGATTTTCCGTTCCGCCGCCGTCTTCATTATTCTTGCCATGGTGAAGGGAATATGGCGGAACAGAACAAGCCGTCCCACATCGTGGAGAATGCCGGCGACGAAAAGCTGCTCTATGATCCCCGCGTTTTTCAGGGATGCCAGTATCTGGGCCACCACGGCCACCCCTACGGAGTGGCGCCAGAAGGACTCCATATTCACCCAGTCGACGGGGATATGGTTGAAGACCTGAACGGCGGAGACCCCAAGGGCCAGAACGGAGAGGGCCCGGCCACCGATGAGGGCCGCCGCCCGGGGTATTGATTCGATCCTGTAGGGGACGCCGTAGATGCCGCTGTTTGCGATTTTTAAAAGGGTGGCCGAAAGGCTTGTGTCTTTGCTGATAAGATCCGCTATGTGGGTTATGGAGCTTTTGGGGGACTGAAGGGCCTCGCATATGCGGAAATAGACATCCGGAAAGGTGGCGAGGTTCGCCTCGGTCTCGACAATTTCACTGAGGGTCGCCCTTTCCTCCCCGCCGGAGGGGTGAAAGGGGAGTTCGAGGGAAGAGGGCTGCTCAAGGTATGAAAGCTTCCCCCTGGCAAGTCCCCGGGCTGTTTCATTGACGCCGAGGCGGAAGATCTCCTTCATGAAGGGCGCGGAGGGCTTTATGCCGCAGAGGGTGTCGAGGACGATCTCCCGGGCCTCCTCGGTCACCTCGGAGCCGAAAAGAAGGTCTTCTCCCGGGGGCTGCAGTTCGGGAGCATCCGCCACGGGCACTTCGGCGATGCCCCATATCTTGAGGCTCATGATGCTCTTGGCCGTCAGGCAGGCTCCCCGGGGCAGTATGAAGCGCCCGTTGGGAGCGATGAGATCTCCCGACAGGACCATTCCTGACTTGAGCTGCGTGACGGAGATGTTCTTCATGAACTTACCCCAATTCGCACCGACATAATGACCCCGAAAGCGGACAATACTCTATCCTACTATTAACCATATTGTTTACGGACTGTCAAGGGTTTTTGCTTGCCGTTCAATATTAAAAATAAAGACTATAAAGAAGTGTGGGCTGTCTATCCGGGAAGAATATCCATCAGCTTTCTCTGGGATGTGAGGAAATAGCGCTGCAGGGCGCTCCAGCTCACCTCCCGGAGCATTACGGGCCAGGGGTCGCCCTCAGCGTCGTCGAAGAAGCTCAGGCTTTTCACCATATGGTAGAGATTGAGGCGGGAGCCGGGAAATTTTCCGGGCAGCAGATAGAAGAGGTCATGGAGGGAGACCCCCTGGAGGCTCAGTTCGTAGAGGTCGAGAAAATCCTTCCGGGCTCCCCGGTCCGCCAGGGCAGCCCACTTCATGAGCCCCGTATCCAGAGGGCCCGAGAGGAAGAACCCAGGCAGATCGTGGGCCTCCAGTAGGGGTTCGATCAGGGGGTTGGGGTAGCGGAGCCACGTGACCCGGATGCCGTCGATCCAGCCGTGGAAGGTCCCTGAGTGGGTCTCGGCCACGGTGACGGTGCCGAAGTCCTTCAGTCGGAAGGCGAGGTATCCCGGATCGAAGTTCTCGGGCAGGAACCAGTCGAAATCCTCCGACTCCCGGTGTCCGTAGAGAAGGGCCAGGGCCGTGCCGCCGGCAAGATAGGCCCCTTCCAGGGGGGGATTTTTGCAGAGGCGCTTCAGAAGAGATTGTCTGGGTTTGTCGAGAACATGCCAAAACATTCCATTTCCTCCTCCTTCAGGCCGAAGTAATTCTGCCAGCACCGGGCCGTTTTTCTGCTGATGCGGCGGCTCTTCATGACTACCCGCCGGATGGTTTCGCAGGGGATGTTTTTCCTCAGCCAGGAGAGCTGCTCCTCATTCCCCAGGCTGAGGACCCGTTCGACGATGAAGTCGAGATTCTCCTCGAAATCAACGTTTTTCCACTCGGCGTCCCAGAAAAGAGGACGGAGAAGTTCGGGGAGGAGAACGGAACTGCCGGAGCTATCCCTGCTCATTTCCCTCAGCCGTCCTCCCGTTCACCGGCAGAGGGAGAGGGACTGGAGCAGATTCGAACAATACTCCTCCACCTCTTCGGCGGTTCCGAAAGAGAGGGCCGTCTCAGCCGCACCTTCCAGTTCGCCCTTGTTGAGGCTGCGGATAATCCACCGGGCCTGAAGGATGGACGAGGGGTTCATGCTGAACTCCGAGAGCCCCATGCCGAGGAGAATGGGGATCAGCCGGGGGTCTCCCGCCGATTCGCCGCACATCCCCACCCATATTCCGGCTCTTTTGCCGTTGTCGATGACAGTCTTGATCAGCCGGAGGACCGCCGGGTTGTACTGGGAGTAGAGGTGGGCCAGCTTTTCGTTCCCCCGGTCGACGGCGGTGGTGTACTGGATGAGGTCGTTCGTGCCGATGGTGAAATAGTCCACTTCCTTCGCGAAATGGTCGGAGAGGATGGCCGCCGAGGGCACCTCCACCATGATCCCGGTCTGCATTTTTTCGTCGAAGGGGATTTCCCTCCGGCGGAGCTCCTCCTGAGTCTCCCGGAGGATTTTTTTTGCCTCCCGCAGCTCCTCGAGGCTCGAGATCATGGGAAAGAGCAGCCGGACGGTGCCGAAGGCGCTCGCCCTCAGAATGGCCCGGAGCTGCACCTTGAAGATATCCTGCCGGTCGAGGCAGAGGCGGATGGCCCGATAGCCCAGGGCGGGGTTTTCCTCTCCGGGGATGGCGAGATAATCGAGATTTTTATCCCCGCCGATGTCAAGGGTGCGGATGATCACCGGCCGCCCTTCCATGGCCGCCACCACGTCCCGGTAGGCCTCGAACTGCACGTCCTCGGGGGGGAGGTAGGTGCTGTCCAGATAGAGAAATTCAGTCCGGTAGAGGCCGATGGCCTCCCCGTCATTCCGGAAGACTTCGTCGAGGTCCCTTGGGGAGGCGACGTTCGCCGCAAGCTCTACCTCCACGCCGTCCAGGGTGACGGATTTCTGTCCCCGGATCTCCGAGAGGCTCTTTTTGAAGCATTCGTACCGGACTTTCATCTCCCGGTATTTATCGATCGTTTCGCCGTCGGGGTTGATGATCACAGTCCCCGTATCGCCGTCCACGATGATCAGGTCTCCGTTTTCCAGTTCATCGAGGAGATGGGGTATTCCGAAAACCGCGGGAATCTCAAGGTTCCGGGCGATGATCGCCCCGTGGGAGGTCTTTCCCCCCATCTCGGCGATCACCGCAAGGGTTTTTTCCCGGTCGATCTGGGACATATCCGACGGGGTGAACTCCCGGGCGGCGATGATCGCCTCCTCCCGGAGGTTCGAGAGGTCCATCCCCCCCACCTGAAGCAGAAGCTTGATGAGCCGTTCGGAGATATTCTTTACATCGTCGGACCGGGATTTCATATAATCCGTATCCAGGTTTTCGAAGATCTGAATGAGGCCGTCGGCGACCTGCTTCACCGCCCATTCGGCGTTGACCCCTTCATCGCGGATGAGATCCTCGATCCGGCCGATGAAGTCGGGGTCTTTCAGCATGAGTTTGTGGCCATGGAAGACTTCGGCCTCATCGGGACCCATCTTTTCGAGCACTCTTGAGTAGGTCTCCCGCACCTGTTCCAGGGCGAATTCGACGGCCGTCCGGAAACGGTCGATTTCACGGTCCGGTTCCTCCACATATTCCCGGAGAATATCGATCTGCTCTTTCCAGTGGATGATGACTCTGCCGACGACGATGCCCGGTGACGCCCCGATTCCCTTCATAGCCTTCATGCACCTGCCTGTCCCATATGTATCAGACTAGTATATACTTTTTTATCGTATTTTGCCGAAAGAGGGATCAAAATTCCTGCTCTACAAACGAAACAGCTCGGTTGCTGAGGGAGCGTTTACAGAAAAAACCCCGGGGATCAGTTTATCTGCAATTTTTCACCCTATGATGCTTGACATTTTGAAAGGACAAAATATAATTAGGTTGCTCTATAGAAATATTAGTTGCTATATATAACCATAGGGGTGAAGCCTTTTGGAGCTTTTGAATTCAGCAGAAAATGTCCTTAACATACTTTTCGTATGGGTAAATACTCAAAGCCCTGAAATGGGACTGACAGAAATAAGCCGCGCTACAGGGATTAACAAAAGCACGGTATATAAAATTTTGCGCTCCCTTCGGGAACGTCACCTCGTCGATATGCATGCTGAAACTAAAAAATACAGCCTTGATTCCAGAGTGTTGGAACTCGGGGCTTTTTTTTTAAAAAATTTGCGGGTGAAAAAGCCAATAT
>JALHFZ010000051.1 GCA_022837505.1 Synergistaceae bacterium | reverse complement strand
GTGGTGGAATCTCTTCTGGCCTCAATACAGGGGAAAAAACGGGAGGAGTTCGCCGAGCGGGTCCTCGGTGGCCTTCGAAAACGGCCCGACTTCGCCGAACTGGCAGCCACCTTCCGGGCGTGGTGCGCCGACCCCTTCCACTCGGGAGCGGTTGCGGACAGGCTGTCCCTTCACCGGAACTCCCTCACCTACCGGCTCAAAAAAATACGGGAAGAGACCAATCTCTCCCCCTGGGATTTTCGCGAATGCCTTCAGCTGCTCCTGGCCCTCTACTTTCAGGACTTCACCGAGAGCGGAAAGCAGGAGACACACCCCGGGACACCCCGCGAAGGGGAGTGATTACTAAAATCCTCTGAAAATCACCGGGGGTTGCGGCAAAACAGACTGCCGGTTCCGGAGCTGCGCTGGGATTTTCCCCCGGTCCGGTGTAGAAAATGTTCTTACTGCGATCTGGACTGTGCAAGGACAGGCCACTCAGCGACGACCTCCCCCTTTTTCACCCCGTAGATGCTGCGGAAGAGATTGGAGGTCGGGCAGGCATGGTTTGAGATGATCTCTATCCTGTCGCCGATACGATAGGAAAGGCCCGACCCCCCGGGAATATCGAAGGAGCCGTGCTCTTCAGCTATCCTGTTCAGAAAGATCTCAGGATGTTCCTTCAGGCGCCCGTGCCCCTTCGAACTCGCGATGCCGCTGAGGCTCTGACAGGCGGTGAGGGTTTTTGTGCCGGCATCGATGACGACCCTCTCCTCCGTCGGACGGCTGATGACCGTGGCCAGAACCGTCTGGGCGCAATGCTCATAGGTCCCCGCGACGGAAGCCTGATCGGCATCCATAAAAATGTATGACCCCGGCCGTATCTCCGTTATCCCCTCCAGAATTTCATCGCATAAGAGAAGCGAAGGAGTGGAGCCGACACTTATCTCCTCCACCGGAATGCCTGCTCCTCTCATAAGCTCGGCGGTTTCAAGCATATCCTCCTGACTCTTTCTGAAGATCTCCCTGACCTCACGGGCGTCTGCCGCCTTGTAGCTATGGCCGTCATGGGTGAAGATCCCTTTCAAGTGAAGCCCCGGAGAATCAGCGATCATTCGGGCCAGATCAAGGGCGTCCTTCCCCGGCTGAACGCCCGTTCTCGGATACCCTGTACAGACGTCGATAAAGACATTCATCTTCTTATTGCCCGGAGAGGAAAAAACCTCTGAAAGCATTTTTACATGATCGGGGTGATCGACGGCTACGGAGAGAAGAATATCTCTGTTGTTGAGTTTCCGGAGCCTTTCTAGCTTGATGGGCCCCACAATCTCGTTGGGGATGAAAATATCCCTGATCCCCTCTTCATACATAACCTCCGCCTCCCCCAGCTTCGCCACGGCAATGCCCTTCGCTCCCCTTTCAATCTGAAGCTTCGCAAGGGCGGGAGTGCGGTGGGTCTTTGTGTGAGGGCGGAGCTTTACCTTGAAGGCATCCGCCTATATCCACAACAAGAGCCGGCGTATCCAGTTCGAAAATAGTTTTCGTCATTTTTTTACCTCCGAAGATGAAGATAGGGTAGCTCTCATGCTCTGAATTTTACCCGAGTACAGTACAATGGGAAGGAAAGCTGTCCGGGCTGAATAGCTCCCGAAATCAATAAACCCTGGAGGTCCGCCATGGCAACGGAATTGAAACCGACTGTATCGTTCGAGGAGTCCTTCGAAAAGCTGGACATACGGGTGGGGAGAGTGACGGAAGTCCAGCTTGAAACAGGCACCCGCAAACCCACCTACAGGATGGTCATCGACTTCGGCAAGTTCGGAAAAAGGGTCAGCTACGGCCGCTTCACCCAACACCCTGTGGATGAAGTTCAAGGCCGCCTCGTCCTGGGAGTGCTGAATTTCCCTCCGAAGGAGATGGACGGCGCCGTCTCGGAAGTTCTCGTGCTGGGCGTGCAGTATCCCAAAGGGGAGAGCGGCGAGGCGACCTTCGTGTCTCCCGCTGTGGATACCAGGATCGGGAGCAAGCTCTTCTAGGCTGTACTGAAATATCTTTTTCCCGACTTTCAATATCCCCTCAGGCGACCTGGAAAAGGTGAAAAAACCTCAGAAACTGGATTTGAGCTTCTGAAAGGTTGTGCCCGCTGTTTCATGACGGACCCGGGTTGGATCAAACCTGAAGAGGGAAAAGACTATCTGGATGCACAAACCGATACCGAATGCGGCAATCACCGTCCCAAGCCCTAAAGGTCCGCCAAGCAGCCACCCTATGAGAACGGCTGATCCCTCAATCACGGTCCTGGAAATCCCCGCGGCAAGGCCGGTTTTCCTCTTCACTGCGACCATCAGGCTATCCCTGGGACCGGCGCCGAAGCCGGCGTTGATATAAAAATAGGAACCCAAGGCTATTATAAAAAGACCTGCTGCCATCATCAAAAGGCCGGAGAAAAAATTTTCCATCCTGGGCAGCGCATCCATCTGGAGTATCCAGTCCAGAAAAAGGCCGATCAGGAGCATGTTCAGGATGGTCCCTATCCCGAATTTCTCCCCGAGGAGTATGGCCAGCACACATATCACAAGGCCTGCGAGGATGCTGACCCTTCCTATGCTCATCCCTATAGTCTGGGCTATTCCCTGGTGAAAGACATCCCAGGGTGCGTATCCCAGGTTTGCCTTCATCGTTACGGCTGCTCCCAGAGCATACAGGAAAAGGCCGAACACAAGGTTGATTATTCTTGCGGTGCATTTGATCACGAAGAACACTCCTGTCCAAAATAACTGCCTTAAAAACTCCCGGCAGGCGCGACGCATATACAGCCCACTCAGGACAACAGTGTTATCCCCAAGAATCTTTTATTATTCACTCTGTTTATTTCCGTCACTATCGTAAAGAGAGGTAGCGGCCGTCACTTTTTCTACCGGCCGGCAGCCTTTCTTCTCAGTGGTGGCGACAGGATTTTCATCAACAGCTTCCGTCTATGACAGCTTCATCCGCCGGTTCTCCGCCGTGAGAAGCTCATGGCGGGTGGTTCCGCCGCAGAAGCGCTCCGCCAGTTCCCTCACTTCCATGCAGATTTCCTCCACGAGGGGGGCGTCCACGGGGGGGAGGCCGTCCAGGTTGAACTCGATCGACTTCGTCTCGGGCAGGGTGAGGGTGCGTTCCCCCTGCCGCCAGCTCCACCGCCTGGTGAGCACCACCTTACCCTCCGCGAAGATGATCTCCCCCGGCAGGGGGTGTTCCGTCTCCCCTCCTCCGCCGAAGGGGACGAAGGTCTCCTCCCCCGTGGCGGGCCTGAGGGTGAGGTCCTCCGTCACGTCGTCGAGGGAATGCCCTCCGGCGGGGATGATATGCCGGAGGGAGATGACGTTGCCGATATCCACCAGGGCGTTGATGGAGGGGATCTGCTGCCCCTTCACCACTCTTCTGGCCATGGCCTCGATGGAGGAGCGGAACTCCGCGGGCTTCACGCCCGTCTTTCGGAAGGCCTCCCGCCAAGAGGCTATGCGGGGATGCTCCGCCGGGTTGCCCTCCCCCAGGGTCTTCCTGAGGGATGCCTCGGCGTCCCGCAGCAGGGCGACCAGCTCATCGGGAGAAGGTCCGTTCCGCCCGTCCCGGAGCACGACCACCCCCCGGACATATTCGGGAAAAGAAGAGAAGACTTCGTCTGAAATAGTGTAGAAGATATCCTTCATAAAAAATGCCTCCGTCCCTGAATCTTGCCGGATTTCCCGGCAATTGCCAGAGTACCGTCAAAGCCGGCAGGCTGTCAAGGACGGAAGCTGCTGCACAGAGGAGCTCAAAGGGCGGCGAAGGCCTCCTTCAGGTCGTCGATGAGATCGTCGGGGTCTTCAAGCCCGACGGACATGCGGATCAGCCCCTTGGAGATCCCCGCCGCCGCCTGCTCTTCATCGCAGAGGGCCGAGTGGGTCATGGACGCCGGATGCTGAATGAGGGATTCGGCGTCGCCGAGGCTTACCGCAAGGGTCCAGAGCCGGGTGGACTCGATGAACTTCTTCCCCGCCTCATACCCTCCCGTAAGCTCCATGGCGATCATGGCGCCGTAGTACTTCATCTGCCGGTCCGCCAGTTCCTTCTGGGGGAAACCGTCAAGACCGGGGTACCGCACCTCGGCCACCTCCGGGCGCCCTTCAAGGAAGCGGGCCACCTTCAGGGCATTCTCGCAGTGGCGGGGAACCCGAAGATGGAGGGTCTTCATTCCCCTGAGCAGGAGGTAGGCGTCGAAGGGGGAGAGGGTGGCGCCGGTGAGATCTTTCAGCCCTTCCATTTTGACTCTTCCGATGAACTCAGCACTTCCCACGGCGACCCCGGCGATGACGTCTCCGTGGCCGTTGAGGTATTTCGTGGCGGAGTGGACCACCACGTGGGCGCCCAGTTCCAGAGGACGGGTCACCACGGGGGAGCAGTAGGTATTGTCCACAACGAGAAGGGCATTCTTTTCCCGGGCGATCTCCGCCAGGCCGGCGATATCCGCAATAGCCATGGTGGGGTTCGAGATGGATTCGCAGTAGATAACCCTGGTGTTGGGCTTCATCGCCGCCCTGACGGCGGAAAGATCGGTGAGATCCATGAAGGTGGTCTCGATGCCGAACCGGGGGAACTGGTGGTTGAGCAGGGAATGGGTGCAGCCGTACAGAGTTTTTGCGGCGAGGACATGATCCCCCGAGGAGAGGGCCGTCCAGAGAACCGAGGCGATGGCCCCCATGCCGGAGGCGGCCACGGCGGCGGCTTCCCCTCCCTCGAGACAGGCAATCTTGTCTTCCACGGCGGTGAAATTCGGATTGCCGAGACGGGTGTAGATGTACCCCTTCTCCTCCCCCTTGAACCGCCGCGCTCCCTCATCTGCATTTTTAAAGGCAAAGGTGGACGTCTGGTAGATGGGCGTGGACAGGGCCCCGGTCTGGGGATCCGGATGGGTCCCGCAGTGAACGCATTGCGTATCGAATCTGTGTGTCATTTTCTTTCCTCCCTTTATATGGTTGCATGGTGATTCGGCACTCTCTGCCTGTCTGAAGTAGGGGCCTTGCCCGGGGATATTTTGAAATAGGATTCGTCCATGATATCATCCATCCCGTTGAGCTTCCATATTTTTCGGAGCAAAGGGAGATGGTTTCCGTGATTGACCTGAAGAAAAAAGCACAGGAGATGAACGGCCAGATAGTCCGGTGGAGGCGGGCCCTTCACCAGATCCCCGAGATCGGCCTGAATACCCCGAAGACCGAGAAGTTCATCCTCGAAGAGCTTCAGGCTCTGGGCGTAGATGAAATTCTTTACGGAGAGGGACGGCGGGGGATCGTCGCCCACATCAGGGGCAAGAAGCCCGGAAAGGTGCTCGGTATCCGGGCCGATTACGACGGCCTGAATATGACGGAAGATACGGGCCTTCCCTTCGCGTCGACGAACGGCAACATGCATTCCTGCGGGCACGACGCCCATGCGGCCATCCTCCTGGGGACGGCGAAGCTTTTGCTCGGCCTCCGGGAGGAACTTTCCGGCACGGTGAAGCTCATCTTCCAGCCGGCGGAGGAGGACGGCAGGGGAGCACCCGCCATGATAGAGGACGGCGTTCTCGAGAACCCCGCCCTCGACGGCATCATCGGCCTTCACACCGGGAGCCTCTGGAAGGGGTTCCGCTCAGGGGAGGCAGGGTACCGCTTCGGAGCCCTCATGGCCGCATCGGACTGGTTCACCGTCACCTTCCACGGCCGGGGAGGACACGGAGCGACCCCTCACCTCACGGTCGACCCCGTGGCCATGGCCTGCCAGGCGGTGAACCTCCTCCAGCAGATAGTGAGCCGGGAGACGAGCCCCCTCGATTCAGCGGTGGTCACCGTGGGGACCATCTCTGGGGGCACCATGCGGAACATCATCCCATCGGAATGCACCATCGGCGGCACCTTCCGCTCCTTCTCCCCGGAAGTCCGGGCGCACCTGACAGAGCGGGTCACCCGGATCTGCGAGGACACTGCCAAAGTCCTTCGGGGAACCGCCACGGTGGACTTCACCTACGGCCCTCCCCCTGTCATCAACGACAAGGGGATGACCGAGAAGATGAAGGCCGCCATGGAGGACGTTCTCGGAGAGGAGAAAGTCCGGGAGGTGGAGGAACCCACCATGGGGGGTGAGGATATGGCCTTCTTCCTGGAAAAGGTCCCCGGCTCCTTCTTCTTCCTTCCGGCAACCTACGGAGACGACCGGGACTACCCCCACCACCATCCGAAATTCGACGTCAACGAGGATGTCCTGTGGATAGGGGCAGCCGTGATGACACGATTCGCCCTTTCCTGGCAGTAAAAGAGGGGACACGGAAGGTCACCTGATCATGGGCTCGCCGAGAACTTTCTCGAAGACTGCGAGAGTCTTTGCCGAGAAGAGGACAAACCGGATGCGCTTCACCGAGGAGAGCTTCGGGATCTCCTCCAGCACCGTCTTCAGGGCCACCCGGGCCGCCTCCTCCAGGGGGTAGCCGAATATCCCCGCAGAGATGGCGGGGAAGGCAATGGAGGAGATCTCCTCTTCCTCCGCCAGGCGGAGGGCGTTGCGGTAGCAGTCGGCCAAAAGCTCCGCCTCGGGGTGATCCCTTCCATAGACCGGACCGAGGCAGTGGATGACGTATTGGTTCGGCAGATTGTGCCCTCCGGTGATTACCGCCTCTCCGGGACGGATCGGGGCGAGAGGGCGGCACTCCTCCGCGAGGCCGGGGCCGGCTGCCCGGTGGATCGCCCCCGCCACTCCTCCGCCGGGCAGGAGGGCGGCGTTTGCTGCGTTGACCACCGCATCCACATCCCGCTGATGGGCTATGTCTCCTGTGACGCATTCCACGGCAACGCCGTGAATTCTCCCTTCCATTTTTTCCTCCTCCTTTCGCACCCTGCCGGTTAAGTATAGCCCCTCTCCCGAAGGGGGGAAACATTCATAAGTCCCCGTCATGTTATTTTAAATGATTAAATTTTCCCCCTTGACAGGAAAAAAGAAAGGGAGTATTGTCCTTTTCAACTTTGAACGAAAGGAGCAGGTCTATTTCATGATTTCCAGAGCGAACGCCTCCTGTTTTTACGAATTCGCCTTTAGCAGCGGCCAGGGATATTATTATTATCCCCTGGTCAATTTTGTTCTGGAAACCGATAGACGGCTTGCTTCGTATACCGCCGGGGGATAGAGGGCTCTCACCAGAACAAAAGCCCCTCCCGGGGCGAAAAATCTCAAAAAAGCAAAGACCGGATCTCGGATTCCAGCCGAGATCCGGTCTTTTTTTTATTTTCCATTCGAAAGGGAGCGTGAAGGCAATGAAGAAAATTACTCCAGCAAAAAAAATTCAGGGGACGGTCCACCTTCCCGGCGACAAATCCATCTCCCACAGGGCGGCCCTCCTGGGAGCCCTTTCGACCGAAGGGGTCAGGGTCCATAATTTCTGCGGCGGTGCGGACTGCGCCTCCACCCTCACCTGTCTTGAGCAGCTGGGGGCGTCCGTCTCCCTCTCGGGAACCACCCTTTCCATAGCGTCCTCCGGGTTCAGTTCCCCCGCGGGACCTCTCGACGCGGGAAATTCCGGCACCACCGCCCGCACCCTCTGCGGCCTCCTCGCCGGAACAAAGGGGGTCACCGCCATCCTCGCCGGAGACCAGTTTCTGTCGAAGCGCCCCATGATGCGGGTGGTGAAACCCCTCCGGGCCATGGGAGCCCGTATCTCCGGAACTGCCCTTCCCCTTGAGGTCTCCGGCTCTTCCCTCACCGGGGCGACCCATTCCCTCGAGACCGCGAGCGCCCAGGTGAAGACCGCCCTCCTTCTTGCCGGCCTTTCCGCCGATGAACCCACCACCGTTATCGAGCCCCTTCCCACCAGAGATCACACCGAACGCATGCTCGCCCATCTCGGCATCCCCCTCTACCTCGACGGCCGGTCCATCACCATCGCCCCCTCGAAAAAACCCCGGGGAGGGGAATGGACCATCCCCGGCGACTTCTCCTCCGCGGCCTTCTGGATCATCGCCGCGGCCATCCTTCCCGATTCCTCCGTCACCCTGCCGGGGGTCGGCCTCAACCCCACCCGCACCGGGCTGCTTCAGGTCCTCGAGCGGATGGGGCTCACCTTCACCGTTGAGAAGACCGGCCTTCGGGGAGGGGAACCCACGGGGACCCTGACGGTCCATTCGAGCCGCCTTCGGGGAACAGAGGTCTCGGGGGAGGAGATCCCCCTGCTCATCGACGAACTGCCCGTCCTCGCCGTGGCGGCCGCCATGGCCGAGGGGGTCACCGAGATCCGGGGCGCCATGGAGCTCCGATTCAAGGAGTGCGACCGGATTCTCGCCATGGCGAAGGGGCTCTCCGCCCTGGGGGTGAAGATCACGGAACTGGAGGACGGCCTCCGGATCGCCGGGCCGTCGAAGCTGACGGGAGGAAGGGTGTCAGCTTTCGGGGACCACCGGATCGCCATGGCCCTCTCCGTCGCGGGGCTGGCCGCCTCGTCCCCCGTGGAAATCGAGGACCCCGAGTGCGTGGGGATCTCCTACCCCGCCTTCTTCTCCACCCTCGAAGAGCTCTCCGGAGCGTCCGTCCTCCCATGAGCTGGCGGTTTCTCACGAGCGGCGAATCCCACGGCCGGGGCCTGCTCGTGATCGTGGACGGCCTTCCCTCAGGGCTCACAATCACCCGGGACCATCTGACCGACCTGCTCGCCCGCCGGCGGAGGGGCTTCGGCCGGGGGAGCAGAATGGCCCTCGAGGGGGACGAGCTGACCCTGTGGGGAGGAGTCCGGGGAGGGGTGACCACCGGAGGGCCCGTGGGCATCTCCGTGGGGAACTCCGAGTGGGAGAAATGGAGCCCGGTCATGGACCCCTGGACCCTGACGGCGGAAGGGGAGGAGATGAAAACCCTCTCGGCCCCCCGTCCGGGGCACGCCGATCTGGCCGGAGGGATCAAGTTCGACCATAAAGATATGCGGAACGTCCTCGAACGGGCAAGCGCCCGGACCACCGCCCCCCGCACCCTGGCGGGCGCCCTCGCCGCACGGGTCCTCGAAGAGCTCGGCGTGACCGTCCGGAGCGCGGTGGAATCCATCGGCGGGGTCTTCGCCTCTCTGCCCGAGACCGAGGAAGAGTGGCGCCATGCTGTCGCCTCGGACATGGGGATCGCCCGGGAAGAGGACGCCTCCGCACTGAAGGAGCGGATTACTTCGGCGGCTGCAGAGGGGAACAGCCTGGGCGGGACCTTCGTTCTCTCCGTGACGGGCCTTCCTGCGGGGATCGGGACCTTCACCGAATGGGACGGGCGGCTCGACGGAAAGCTCGCCCAGGGCATTCTGTCCGTTCCGGGGATCAAGGGGGTGGAATTCGGCCTCGGCTTCAAGAGCGCCGATCATCCAGGAAGGCTCGTCCACGACGGCATCTCCGTTGAGGAGGGCCGCTGGACACGAAAAACAAACCGGTGCGGAGGGATCGAGGGGGGGATGACCACCGGAGGGGACGTTCTGATTCGGGCCGCCATGAAGCCCATCCCCACCATGAAGCAGGGCCTTCCCTCCTACGATACGAGGGTTGGGAAAGCCTCCCCGGCCCACAGCGAACGGAGCGATGTCTGCGCCGTCCCAGCCGCCTGCGTGGTGGCGGAGGCCATGACGGCCTGGATCGTCGGGTCGGCCGTGGCTGAGCAGTTCGGAAGCGATCGGATGAAGGATCTTATGGAGAGGTTCAGAGCATACTCGCGAGAGGCAGAGAGGTGGAATATCCATGACTGAGAAAAGCATCTTCCTCGGAGGGTTCATGTGCTCGGGCAAGACGAGCGTGGGAAAGAGCCTGTCCGCCCGTCTGGGGTGGACCTTCATCGACACGGACGACATGATCGAAGAGCGGGCGGGGATGCCCGTGGGCCAGATCTTCCAGCATCTGGGGGAGCCGGCCTTCCGGGCTCTGGAGTATTCCGCCGTGACGGATGCCCTGAAGGGAAAAATGCAGGTGGTCTCCCTGGGGGGAGGAGCCCTGGTGAACGAGGAGCTCCGGAATATGATCCTCAGCCATGCCCGGCTCGTCATCCTCGACGTCCGCCCCGAGACGGTCCTCGCCCGGGCAAGGGGCGAGACGCGCCCCCGCCCTCTTCTCGAAAAAGGGAACGTCCCCGCCCTCATGGAGAAGAGGCGCGGAGCCTATGCCCTCTGCCATATCCGGGTCGCCACGGACGAATTCACCATCTCCTCCGTGGCGGACCGCATCCTGAGGGATCTTCGGGAAGGATCTTCCCTCAGCGGCACGGATAGGAGCCGAGAACCCGAAGAAATACCGTCCTCCCGGCCATGGTCTCCAGCGCTCGTCTGACGGGTTCGTCCTCTATGTGCCCCTCCACGTCGATGAAGAAATAATATTCGAAGGAGCTTCCCGACAGCGGCCTGGACTGGATGTGGGTGAGGTTCAGACCGTTGTCGTACAGGGGCTGAAGGGCGGAGAAGAGATGCCCCGGCCGATGTTCCACGTTGAAAAGGAAGGATGTCTTGTTCCGCTCTCCCGGCGCGGCCTTCCCCCGCCCGACCACCCAGAAGCGGGTGGTGTTTCCTCCCCGGTCCTGAATTTTTTCTCCCAAAACATTCAATCCATTGTTCTTCGCGGCCAGGGTGCTGCAGACTGCCGCTCGTTCCGGCCGGCCGACTGAGGCCAGGGCGGCGGCGCTTGTGCTCCCCATGGGGATCTGCTCCGCCAGGGGGAGGTTTCTCTGAAGCCACTCCCGGCACTGCCCGAGGGCCTGGGGGTGGGAGAGCACCTCCCCTATCTCCTTCAGGGATGATCCCGCCGAGGCCAAAACATGATGCACCGGAAGGGAGACTTCGTTCTGGATGGAGATGTCCTTCTCCGCCGTGACGAAGGCGTCCATGGTCGGAAGGACCGTCCCCTCGATGGAGTTCTCCGCCGGAAGAATTCCAAAGGAGGCCGACCCCTTCTCCACACTCCGGAAGACCTCGGGAAAGGACGGGCAGGGGAGAAGCTCCACGGAACCTCCGAAGGCCGCCAGCACCCCCTCATGGGAGAAGGACCCCTCGGGCCCGAGAAAGGCCACCCGGGGGGGAAACTGCACGCTCCGGCACAGGGAGATGAGTTCTCGAAAAATCCGCTCCACCCCGTCTCCGTCCTCACCGGGACAACATGCCCGGGCACGGGTGAGGACAGCATTCTCCCTGGCGGGGTCGTAGACCGGTGAGCCCCCCTTCGCCCGGCCGATCTCCCGGGCCGTCTCCGCCCTCTCGGCGACGAGACGAGCTATCTCTCCGTCAATGCCATCGATTCTCTTTCTGTACTCCCCAAGCTTTTCTCTATCCATGAAAACACTCTCCTTTTCTCCCTTTCCTGCCCTGCTGATCTCCAAAAAAGATTGGAACTATGGTACCACACCTCGAAGACAGACAAGGGGCTGGATATCTCTGCAATTCATTCTTCGGACGGGACGGAAAAGGGCATGCGGACACTCTGCTGAACATCACCATCATCGGCCCGGGGGCGGGACGAAGAGAGATCGGTCAAGCCATTCTTACGGACATGCTTGCCATAGCTTTCGGAAGACGATCCCTCTTCTCACCGGCGGGAGACTGAAAAAAACTTTTAAAAAGAGGGGCCCGGCTCACGCCGGGCCCCTCTTCCGCGTAAATTGACCTCAGACTGACGGCATGAAGGGGCGCACGCAGGGGGATGTTTCTCCCCTTCTCATGAAATGCCCCGAAGGGCCTTCTCCCAGAAATTCGGAGAACCAGGATTCATGCTCGATCTCCTCGTGGGAGAGCAAAAACCCCCTACCAGACGGCGACGCAGCCGTCGGTGCGGGATTCCGTACCTCCCGCCAGGGTGCCCTCGGGAGTTTTCCAGATGATTTCTCCCCTGCCGAAGGAGTTCGACTCGAGCTCGAACTTCACGGCGTGCCCCTTCCGGTGGAGGCTCTGGGCGACGGCGGGAGAGAAGCCCGGCTCCACGGAGACGTTCATTCCCCCCATCCACTGCCAGCGGGGGGCGTCCAGGGCCTGCTGGGGGTTCATTTCGAAGTCCACGGTGTTCATGACCATCTGGACATGCCCCTGGGGCTGCATGAACCCTCCCATGACGCCGAAGGGACCCACGGGCTTGCCCTCCTTCGTGAGGAAGGCAGGGATGATGGTGTTGTAGGGGCGCTTCCCCGGTTCGAGGACATTGGGGTGCCCGGCCGTGAGGGAGAAGCAGTGCCCCCGGTTGTTCAAAGCGATGCCCGTATCGGGGATGACCACACCGCAGCCGAACCCCATGTAGTTGCTCTGAATGTAGGAGATCATATTCCCCTCGCCGTCGGCGGCGGCCAGATAGACCGTCCCTCCCGGAAGGGGGCTGCCCGCCCGGCGGTCCTCCGCCCGCTCCTTCAGCTCGGCGCGTCGGGAATCGGCGTACTCTCTGGCGAGAAGCTCCTGTGTCGGTACGGAGGCGAATCGAGTATCGGCCACGTAGCGGTGGGCGTCGGCGAAGCCCATCTTGATGGCCTCGATCTGCCGGTGGATGACCAGAGGGTCGTCATGGGAGGAGAATTCGAACCCCCGAAGGACGGAGAGGGCGATCAGGGCCACGATCCCCTGGCCGTTGGGGGGGATCTCCCAGACGTCGTACCCCTTGTAGTTTACCCCGAGGGGCTCCACCCATTCAGGCCTGAAGTTTCCGAGGTCCGAAGCGGTGAAATACCCTCCCGTCCTCCGGGCGGCGGCGAGGATCCTGTCGGCGATCTCCCCTTCGTAGAAGGCCCGGGCCTTGGTCGAGCCGATGAGTTCGAGGGTATGGGCATGCCCTTCGGAGCTCCAGACCTCCCCGGCCCGGGGGGTGCGCCCTGAGGGAGCGAAGGTGTCGAACCAGGGGCGGAACTCCTCCCCCTGCTCCTTCAGATATTTCTCGAAGGCGAGGTTCCAGTGGTGGGCGGTGGTCACCGAGACGGCGTGGCCGTTCCGGGCGAGGAAGACTGCCGGGGCGAGGTTCTCCTCCAGGGAGAGCCGTCCGTGCTTCTCCGTGAGCTCCGCCCATGCGGCGGGGGCGCCTGGAACGGTGGCCGGTGCCCATCCGCAGGAGGGAAGATGCCCTCCCGCCGAGGGGGCCGTCCACCCCTTGCTCTCCGCCAGGTCAAGGGAGAGGGCCCTGGGGGCGGGGCCGCTGGCGTTGTACCCCAGCAGCCTCCCCTCCTTCCAGAGGAGGGCGAAGGCATCGCTGCCGATGCCGTTGGCCGTGGGCTCCACCACCGTCAGGGCGGCGGCGGTGGCAATGGCGG
Source organism: Synergistaceae bacterium (assembly GCA_022837505.1). Lineage (GTDB taxonomy): Bacteria > Synergistota > Synergistia > Synergistales > Aminobacteriaceae > JALHFZ01. The sequence goes on along the minus strand of JALHFZ010000051.1, from coordinate 1,937 downwards.
CGTCAACGGCGTTCCCCCCCTTCTTCAATATCTCGAGCCCCGCCTGGGCCGCCAGGGGGTGGGATGCGCAGACCATCCCCCTGGAGGCATAGGCCATGTTTCTTTTCGATGGATAGGGGTAATAGTGGGGATCAAACTGTACGGTCATGATATTCCTCCTTTCGTCACTTCACCAGGTGGCAGGCCACGAGGTGCTCCCCTCCCCGGTCGTAGAGCCGGGGTTCCGCCTGGGTGCAGATGTCGGTCTTCCAGGGGCAGCGGGTGTGGAAGCGGCACCCCGAGGGGGGGTTGATGGGGCTGGGAACGCTGCCGCTGAGGATGAACTTCTCCCGCTTCCGGTTGAGCTTGGGGATAGGCACCGCCGCGAGCAGGGCCTTCGAGTAGGGGTGCAGGGTCTCCCGGAAGAGCTCCGCCGCGGGGGCGGACTCCACGATCTTGCCGAGGTACATCACGGCGATGCGGTCGCTGATGTGCTTCACCACCGAGAGGTCGTGGGAGACGAAGAGATAGGTGAGCTTCATGGTCTTCTGAAGCTCCTGCAGAAGGTTCAGTATCTGGGCCTGTATGGAGACATCCAGGGCCGAGACGGGTTCGTCGCAGACGATGAACCGGGGGGAGAGGGAGAGGGCCCGGGCGATCCCCACCCGCTGGCGCCGTCCGCCGTCGAGCTCGTGGGGGTATTTGTAGTAGAGCCGGGGGCTCAGCCCGACCTTCTCCATGAGGATATCCACCTGCTCCTCCCGCCACCTGCTCCTCCCGCTCTTTTTTATTCCCCAGGCCGAAGATCTCGAGGGGTTTGCCCACGGTTTCGCCGATGCTCTTCCGGGGGTCGAGGGAGGAGAAAGGGTCCTGGAAGATGATCTGCACTTCCTTGCGGATATTGTGAAGCTTCTTCCTGTCCATGGAGGCGATGTCCTCTCCCCGGTAGAGAATTCTTCCCGAGGTAGCCTCGATGAGCCGGATCAGGAGGCGGCCGGTGGTGGACTTGCCGCACCCCGACTCTCCCACAAGCCCGAGGGTTTCCCCCTCCCGGATGGACAGGTCGATTCCGTCCACGGCGTGGACCTTTCCCGCGGCGACGGAAAAATGCTTGACCAGGTTTTCTGCCCGGATGAGATCAGCCACGGATTCCACCTCCGGTTCCGTAGAGATGGCACATCACCTTATGGCCGTCTTCTTCCCATACGGAGGGAATAACTGTGCGGCACACGTCCATGCACCGGGGGCAGCGGGGGTGAAAGGCGCACCCCCGGGGCAGGTCGAGGGGTTCGGGCATGAGCCCCTCGATGGGGTTGATGGTGCCGGCCTCCTCCTCGATATCGGGGATGCACCGGAAAAGCCCGATGGTGTAGGGGTGCTTCCCATCGCCGAAGATCTGCTGCAGCGTGCCCGTCTCCACAATCCGCCCGGCGTACATGACCGCCACGTGGTCGCAGACCTCCCCCACAACGCCGAGATCGTGGGTGATCATGATCATGGCGGTGGAGAACTCCTCCTTCAGGGTCCGCATGAGCTCGAGGACCTGGGCCTGGATGGTCACGTCGAGGGCTGTGGTGGGCTCGTCGGCGATGATGAGGGCGGGGTTGCAGGCGAGGGCCATGGCGATGACCACCCTCTGGCGCATGCCCCCGCTGAACTCGTGGGGGTATTCCCGGAAGCGGGCCCCGGGGATCTGCACTTTTTCGAGCATCTCCATGGCTTTTTTCCTGGCATCTTCCTCCGAGAGGTTCTGATGGGCCACGAGGGCCTCGGAGATCTGCACTCCTACGGTCACCACGGGGTTCAGAGAGGTCATGGGGTCCTGAAAGATCATGGAAATCCGGTTGCCCCGTATTTTCTTCATCTCCTTTTCGGAAAGGGCGAGGAGGTCCTGTCCGGAAAAGAGGATTTCGCCGCTGGTGACGATCCCCGGAGGGGAGGGGACAAGTCCCAGGATG
>JALHFZ010000050.1:10870-23552 GCA_022837505.1 Synergistaceae bacterium | reverse complement strand
AAGGGAGTATTGTTTATCCGAAAATAAGCACCGATCCTCTTAGAAAAATGTTTGAGATAATTTTTTGTCTCAAGGGGAAGCTGAACTTTCAAAAAGACAGCGAAACTGCCTCTCTCTATCCAGGGGATATAATTATCATCGACAAAAACGCCATCAGTACAAATTATATATTTTCCAACACAGACACTGACATGTGCGACATTATAATCTCAACTGTGAAGATATTGAATTGAAATCTCTTCAAACAAAGGTGGTAGAGTAATGTCATCCCCCTTTCAATCGAGGATCAGCCTGGATATACTTCAGCAGCTTATACGGATACAAACTCCACAGCCCTATGGAGATGAAAAAAATATCATCGGGTATATACTTTCTCTCTTTCCCGATGATCATCTGGAAAAGATAGTTATTGACCACGGAGAAAACAGAGCTTCTCTTATTCTTATAATGCCTGGAGAAGACAGGAGCAGAAAAGTGGCCCTTGCCGGACATCTGGACACCATGCCGGTAGGCGATCGCTCTCTCTGGACAAAAGCTCCCTTCGGCGCAGAATTCGATGGAGAGCGAGTCTATGGAAGAGGGGCTTCAGATATGAAAGGGGGGCTTACTTCGATGCTCCTTTCGGCTATAGCGATACAAGATAGCGGCACAAAACCACCGGTAGATGTTCTCTACTGCTTTACAGCCGATGAAGAAGCTGGCGGAACCGGGGCCAAAACTCTCATAGGAGGAGGATACCTGAAGGGTATTGAGGAATTGCTTTTAGTAAAACCCACAAACGAAAAGATCGGATTGTCTGAAAAGGGCGCTTTATGGATTCGACTTTCCATGTACGGCAAAAGTTCCCATGCGGCCATGCCGGAAAAGGGGAGCAATACTATCTATTCCTTCTTCCAGTTGTATGAAAAGATATCATCTCTTTTGAAAAATGGAAAAAGCCACTCCCTTCTCGGGAATTCAACCTGCGTCATCACTTCCATTAAGGGAGGGGATATGCCGTCTGTTATTCCGGAGCATGTGGAGGGCGTTCTCGATATCCGTACTTTACCCCATGTAGACCACGACGAGTTCATCGAAGAAATCGATAAAATCATTGCACGGATGAAGCGGGGGGATGTCATCCTCGACTGCACCATGGAAATCATGGCTAATCGTCCTCCAGTGGGGATGCATTCTCACTCTCCATTGCTTGAAAGCCTCGAGCAAATTTATGCTCAAAATGAAATCCTATGGAAAAAAACAGGGATTAACTATTTCACTGATGCTTCCATACTTGTTCCGGCCCTTGGCGTCCCCTTCGTTATACTGGGACCTGGCGATGAAGATTTTGTACATCAGACTGAAGAGTTTGTTGAACTGAGTTCAGTGGAAAGAATGGCACGGGTTTTCATCGATTTTATAAAAACACGCTGATCCGACCTGATCCCTGATTTCCAAAACTTTCATTGCATCCATCGGAGTATGGAAATCAGAGATTTTAAAGGACAAAGGAGATGCCAAGAACCAAGTATGACATAGGATAATAGGGTAACTCCATATTACTGGGGTGAAGCCAGGAATCCCCCTTTTAAGGAATGCGCCGCTGCTGTGACGAAATAATTCACAGCTGTTGGAAGCAGACTTCCCTGCGAATTGACACCTTTTACGATGCAGCCCTGATTCCCGGACAGAGGTATCGGTGGAGATACGATGGCAAAGAGGAGAGAGCTATGAATTCAAATCCCGGGGTAAAGTCATTTTTACCCTTTGCCCATGCAATAATGGAGCACGAAGGCATCCCCTCCGTGCTCGAGATAGTTTCGTCGGCTCTCGGCCGCGACTGTGCTTTCCGGAATTCCGTCGGCGGAAAATCATTCATCTCTTCTTCCTCTCCAACCTTCGTGGAGAGCGCAAAGACCTTCCCATTCCAGGAACTCCGGCGTTTATTTTTAAATAAGGAGGTCGCCATAGGAAATGTAAAGCCAGGGATTCTCTTTCTGGATTTACCTCCCGACTCTGCAGATTTGCTGACTCATGAAGAGTCGGTCGTCTTCGAAAATGGGGCAGTAGCGGTCGCTTTATGTCTTGAGAAAGCTTTTTCATCCCTTTCTCCGGAAAGCGATGAAAAAAAAGAAGGCATAAAGGACTTGCTTTACAACAAATGCAACGGGATTTCCGAAATAAAGGCTATCACGAAAAGTTGGAAATGGACAGATGATGCTTCCGCTGCAGTCCTCGTCCTCTCTCTGGCTGAAAACAGCATATTTTCAGATAGAGAACGCCATGCCTTTTTTACCCTTTCCGGGAACAAGATCTCCTCTTTTTTCCCGAGATCCGTTTTTACAGTTTTATCAAACCATATCGTTTTTATTATTCCTTTTTCATCAAACGAAAAGAATATTCCGGAAAGATTCAGCAACATTCTCAAGGAAATTTCCCTTATCCTGCAGACGGAGATTTCAGGCCAGTTGAATCCCTCTTTTATTCTGGCCGCAGGGGGAATTAAGAATAATCTGTCCTTCCTTTCAAAAAGCTATGAAGAGGCTCTTCTAACCCTTCGAACATCAGATTTTACTGGAAGCAAAAATACAGTGCTTATATGGGATGAGATGCGGGGGATGAGTCTTGTAGCCCTGCTTTCAGAAAGAGAAGAGGCCCTTTATTTCTGTGGCAGAGTTTTAGGTGATCTTTTAAATTTTAACGATTCTTTTTCTGATGCGCTGCTCGAGACGTTGATGGTAATGGATAAATCAAACTGGAATGTGCGCACTTCTTCCGAGGTTCTGAAATTTCATTACAATACCGTGAAATATCGAATGGGGATAATTAAAGAGCGCATAGGATTCGACTATTCGGACCCGGAACACAGATTTGACATGTCCCTTGCTTTACGCCTCTATCCGCTGCTGAGGAAGAAAATTGACAATCTGAAAAAGAATCTTTGTTGAAATTAAGGGAACGGAAAAAAACACCCCTCCGGAATTTCATTGATTTTTAAAAAGACGCATCACAGCTGGGTGGACCACAGGCGGCTCGCTTTTTCGAGCATTTTGCGCCGGAGGGGCCTTTTGAGCCATTCATGGAGGCGGAATTGCCGGGAGTGCTTGAGATCGCTTCGGAAGGCTTTGATGAAGTCCTTTCCGACCGACCGGTCGTAGATGAAGGCCTGGACTTCAAAATTGATCTCGAGGCTTCGTGCATCGAGGTTGGCCGTCCCCACAGAGACGATGGAATCGTCAGCCATGAGTATTTTCGAGTGAATGAACCCCCGCTGGTAGCTGTAGACCTTCACTCCGGCCTTCAGGAGTTCTTCAACGCTTGAAAGGGTGGCCCAGTGGGCGAGCTTGTTATCCCCCTTTTCCGGAATGATCATCCTGACATCCAATCCGCTGAGGGACGCCACTGTGAGGGCTGTGACGAGGGATTCCCCCGGTACGAGATAGGGGGTCGTCACGAGGACGAATTTTTTTGCGTTCGTGATGAGAGAAAAATACCCCTGGTGAATGGATTGCCAGTTCGAATCGGGCCCGCTGGGAACAATCTGCATGGTGGTCCTGCCGGGGGTGGGATATTCATCCGGCCGGGGGATCGGAACGTGATTTCTGTCGCAGAAGAGGCAGTCCGCGTTGAAAATATCCTCAAGACATCCTACGGCGGGCCCCTCGATTTTCAAGTGGGTATCCCTCCAGAAACCCAGGCCGGGCTCTCCGAAGATATAGTTGTCGCCGATGTTGAGTCCTCCCATGAACCCCACGGTGCCGTCAACTACGACGATTTTGCGGTGATTCCTGTAGTTGAGGTCTCTCCTCAGCATGGGGAATGAGACGGGGAGGAAGGAGTGAACATAAACTCCTGCGTCCTTGAGCTCCTTAACGTACTTTTTGCCGAGCTTCCAGCTTCCCACACTGTCGTAGATAAATTTGACGGTCAGGCCCTCTTTCGCCTTCGCGATGAGAATTTCCTTGATGTCGTTTCCGATCTTGTCGTTGTGCACGGCATAGAATTCGAAGTAAATATACGACCGGGCCTCCCAGAGGGCTTTTTTCATGCTGATATAGGTCTCCGAACCGTTCAGAAGCATGACGACCCGGTTCCCCTGGGTCGGAAGAGCCCGGGAATTCTTGAACAACAGCATGGTGGTTTTCACCGCGGAATCTTCAACTTCCTTCATTTTTCTTATTCGCGAAAGGAGGGGGCCAACCTCAAGGGGCCGAGGTTTTCTCTTCTTGAGCCGCCTGAAATTCTTGCGGATCCGTATATCCGGACCTAAGAAAACGTAGAGAAGAAAGCCGATGCCCGGGAGAAGAATGAGGACGAGAAGCCATCGGATCGTGCGGTCGGGGTTCCGTTCTTCCAGAAGGATCACTCCGGCGATAAAAATTCCATAGGCCCATATAAGGCTGGTGGAGTATTTCATGAGGATATCAGGAAGTTTGCCCAGAAAGTCATCTAATATATATCGGAAAGAATGTCCCTCCGACACCGCCAGACGCACAGCTTCGAAAATAGCTGCACGGTTGGACAGCACGAAAATGACAGAGCCGAACCCCAGGAGAAACAGCAGTGCGATGAAGTTTCTACTTTTTCGTCTCACCCGTTGCCTCTTTCAAATGCCTCCAAGGGGATGAACCGGAGGGCGGATTTCATATCTTCACCTTAAAATTCAGCAGCTTCTCTCTTTCAAAATCAACGGAATGATGATATTATTCCACCCTTGCGAGAGTGGTGGAAGGGCAGACACGCCAGACTTAGGATCTGGTGCCCTCAGGGCGTGGGGGTTCAAATCCCCCCTCTCGCACCAGATTTCAGGCTCTATACCACCCGACGGTCCCTTCTTTTCTGGCCGGTGCAGTGGGACGGAGCTGTTCTTTTTTGTACCCCAGGGCTACTGAGTAGACGGGGTGATACCCCTCGGGGAGGCTGAGGGTCTTCACTTCCTCCGGAACGTCGAAGAGAAACTTGGACAGCCCGATCCAGCAGGTTCCGATGTTCAGTGATTCGGCAGCAAGAAGCAGGTTCTGAATCGCCGCCGAGCAGTCGGCGAGGGGGAAAAGCAGAGGATCCGCAGATTTTCTCCCCGAGATGACTATTACTGTGGGTGCATTATGGAAAAGATGATACCCCTCCCGGGAGGCCAGTTTCTGAATCCAATCGACGGGAGACTTTTTCATCAGGCTTATGGTTTTCGAACTCATGTCGTCGATTTTCTTTTTGTCCTGGATAACAAGGAAATGCCAGGGTTGGGTGTTGTGTCCGCTGGGAGCCCACAAGGCGGCTTCAAGCACGGTTTCCAGTTCATCCCCGGATATCTGTTCGGGAAGGTAGCTTCGGATGCTTCTTCGGTTTTTTATCGTTTCAAGTACGGTATTCATTGTTATTGCACCCCCTGTCGGGCTTTTTCTGCCCGGAATTTTAAATCTTCTTATGCTACAATAGCCGAAAAATGGGAGAATTGCTATACTGCCCATAAATTTTTCACCCTGTTCGGCGGGTAATATACCCCGCAGGAAGGAGCTTTTTAATGAAAATTCGCACACTGTCATCTATTTTACTGGTACTGACGTTGCTTTTTTTCTCCTCCACTGAAAGGATCGCCTGGGCGGCCCCCTTTTCCTCAAGCCCCGAATTCCGCTTCATGCAGCGCTACCGCACCAGGAGGGATCAGCGCAACAGACTGAAAACCATCGAAACCTATTTCACCCGCAAAAACCCCCGCGTCTCCGCCCCAAACATTCAGCACTACGCAAAACTCATCGAGGAATACTCGGCAAGATATGATCTTGATCCTTTCCTTGTGGCCTCTGTTCTTGTGAAAGAATCCACCGTGAAAGAAAAGGCTGTGAGCAAGGGGAACTACGGCCTGATGCAGATCAATTGGAAGGCAAACAAACCGTGGATAGTCAAATCCCTTCCGGTCCGTTCGCCGAAAGACCTCCTCATCCCTGAAAACAATATCCGTCTGGGAGCAACCATTCTCTCTGCCAAGATCAAGAAGAGCGGGGGAGACGTGGACAAGGGGCTAGACAAATATCGGGGACGTCCCCTCGCGTCCTATAGAAATTCGGTGTTGGGCCACTATACGGAAATGGCCAGGATCTTCAGACAGCTTCAGCCGGCATCCATTTAGATCCCAAATGTCATTGAAACAGGCTGCGGCGGTCGTTCTTGCCGCCGGATATTCCCGGCGCATGGGTTTTTTCAAGCCCCTTCGGAAAATCCGGGGGAGAACTCCTCTCCAGAGGATTTTTTCCTCCCTCAGGGAGTCTGGAGTCGAGGAGATTATCGTGGTGACGGGGCATAGAAGAGGGGAGACAGAAGAGGCGGTCGCCCGCCTCGGAGGAAGATCCGTCTTCAATTCACGGTTTTCTCAGGGGATGTTCACCTCCATCCAGGCCGGAGTCGCCTCCCTTTCGTTCCGGGCCGGATTTTTCTTTCTTCTTCCCGCAGATATCCCCCTCGTCCGCCCCTCCACCCTCTCCCTTCTGCTCAGGAGGGGCGCTCTTGACCGCATCGTCTACCCCGTTTTTCTTACAAAAAGAGGTCACCCTCCTCTCATAGGGACATCCTTCATCCCGTCCATTCTTTCCTACGGCGGGGAGGGGGGGCTTCGCAGATTTCTTGAATCCCGGAACGAATGGGCTGAAGACCTTCCCGTGGCCGACGGGGGCATACTTATGGACATGGATACCCCCGGGGATTACGAAAAAATCCTCCGTCGCTCCCGAAGGCTCTCCATCCCCTCCCGGAAGGAATGCCGCGCCCTTTTTGATCTTGCGGGAACACCGGAGAGAGTCAAGGCCCATTCGGAAAAAGTAGCATCCCTCTCCCTGAACCTCGCCTTTGCCCTGCCGGAAGTGTATCGCCCAGATATGGAGCTGCTTCACAGGGCCTCCCTGCTGCACGACCTCTGTAAAACTGAACCGGACCATGTTCGGGCAGGGTCCGCCCTGCTGTCCATCTCGGGATTTCCGGAGGTCGCGAAGACAGCGGAAGGGCATAAGGACCTTCCCCCCTTCCCATCTCCCGAGGCATCCCTCCTCTTCCTTGCGGACAAGCTGATATGGGATATTTATTTTACTCCCCTTGAAAAAAGAAAAAAAATCATGCTCCGGCGCTTCGGCGGAGACCTCTCGGCTCAGAAGGCCATACGCCGCCGGTTCGCCCGGGCCCTGCGGATTCAAAGGCGGGTGGAACGCCTGGCCGGCGCTCCTGTCCTGGAGCTGGCGGGAGAGGGCAAAGCCGTATGGACACCGCCTCTTCCATGATGTAAAGTACAGTCACCAGAGAATTAAGGACCGGCAAAGGGGGAAAAACATGAAGAAGCTTCAGTGGTATTTTCCTGATTCAATCGAGGAAGCCCTGACACTGCTGAAGGGGGGAAAAACCGTTCCCCACAGCGGGGGGACGAGCCTCGCAAACCGGGGACTCTCCTCGGTCTCAGCCCTTGTGGATACGGCGAGGCTGCCTCTGAAATACCTCCGGATCGACTCGGGGAATTTGGAAATAGGAGCGAACGAAACCTATGCCTCCGTGGCCGACGGGCTGAGGAACATCCTTCCGGGCAATCTGCTCATCGAATCCCTCGGACATGCTACGTCGACTCCTCTCCGCAATCGGATCACCCTTGGGGGAAGCGCCTCCCTCTTCCCCCTCTGGTCCGACCTCCTGGGCCCCATGGCAGTTCTGAACGGAGAGATACGTGCCGAGGGGAAGAACGGCGGAAGCTATGATGTCTTTGCCTGGATCAGAGACCATTCCCTTCAAAGGGAGACCCTGATCACATCCCTTTTCTTCCCCGATGCCGCCGACTGGATCTCATGCTACTACCGGGAGACAAGGGTCGGGTTTGATTACCCATCCTTTACCGTATCGGTCCTCGCGAGAATAAACGGAAAGACAGTCGACACGGTGAGAATCGCCCTTTCAGGAGGGCTTGACCGGGTTGTCCGTCTGAAGGCCCTCGAAGAAGCCCTCACAGGAAGGGATGTCTTCCATCTCTCATCGGTCGACGTCCTGTCCATGGCCTCTGTACCCTTCGGAAGGAAGCCCTCGGGATCGCCGGAGTATCTTTCCGCCGTTGCGGCGGTGCAGGTGAAACGGTGCTTGGAGACAGTCTTACTTCAGGAGGAGCGGAGATGAGAAAGGGAATTTTTTCTGTAAACGGCCGGAGGGAAGAGTGGACATACCACGACGATGACGTCCTCCTCGATTCGATCCGGGAGGCGGGGCATACAGAGGTCCACCGGGGGTGCAAGGAGGGAGGGTGCGGCTGCTGCGCGGTCCTTCTCGAGGGGGTCCTCGTCAACTCATGCCAGGTTTTCACCGCCTCGGCGGAGGGACGGGATATTACCACCGTGGCAGGCCTCGGCACGATTCACGACCCCCACCCCCTTCAGCAGGCCTTCGTCGAGACCGGAGCGGTTCAGTGCGGCTTCTGTACCCCCGCCATGATCCTCTCAAGCTACGCCCTTCTTCAGAAGAACCCGAACCCCTCCGATGAGGAGATCCGCCGCGGCCTCGACGGCAATTCCTGCCGGTGCACGGGGTACGTCAAGATAATAGAAGCGGTGCGCCTCGCCGCGGGGAGGATGGCGGCCCATGACGAATGAACGCTCCCTTGTGGGAAAGTCCGTAAAAAAAATTGACTCCCTTGCCCTTGCCTGCGGTCGGGGGAAATACACCGCCGATTTTTCCGTGGAAAACCCCCTCCATCTCGCATTTTTCTATTCTCCCCTGGCCCATGGAAATATTCTGGCCATCGACGACACCCCTGCCCGCGCCATGGACGGGGTAGTGGATATCTTCCATTCGGGCAACACCCGGTCCGGTCTTTTTACAACCGCCGGGCAGGGTTTTCCGGAACCCTCCCCCTACGACACCCGCCTTTTCAACTCCCGGGTCCGGTACCACGGGGATATCGTCGGCTGCGTCCTCGCCGAGTCGGTCATTCAGGCCAGGGCAGCGGCGGCAGCGGTGAAGGTGGAGTATGAGCCCCTTCCTCCCCTCTTCGACCCTGAGCAGTCCGGAGATCCGGCCTCACCCCGCCTTCACGACGGGGAGGAATACGCCCCCCTTCCCGTGCCCTACCGCCCGGAGGAGAATGTCGCCGGAGAGGTTCTTTTTTCCTTCGGGGATGTGGAAAAGGGGTTCGCCGAGGCGGATTTCATCGCTGATGAGACCTACAGGACCCATTACGCCAACCACTGCGCCATGGAACCCCACTGCACCACGGCCTTCTTCGACGAAAAAGGACGGCTCGTGCTCTACTCGAGCACCCAGGTCCCCTTCCACGCCCGGCGTATCGTCAGCCAGGCCGCGGGCATACCCCTTCACCGCATCAGGGTGATAAAACCCAGGATCGGCGGCGGATTCGGCGGAAAACAGGAAGTCCTCCTCGAGCCCTACGCGGCTCTTGCGGCGTGGAAATGGAAGCGCAGCGTCAAGGCGGAACTCGACCGTTCCGAGGTCTTCACCACCGGCAGAACCCGCCACCCCTTCCGGGTGCATATGAGGACGGGTGTGAAGAAGGACGGCAGCATCACCGCCATCGCCCTGGATGACCTGATGAACACCGGAGCCTACGGAGCCCATGCCCTGACCGTCCTCTCCAACGCCGGGTCGAAGGTGCTGCCCCTCTTCAATAAAATCCCCAACGTCTCCTTCGTCGGACGGGCCGTATACACGACCCTCCCCGTTGGAGGGGCCTACCGGGGGTACGGGGCGACTCAGGGGTATTTCGCCTTCAACCAGCACATGGACGGCATCGCCCGGACCCTCGGGGTAGATTTCCTTGATTTTGTAAAGTCCCGGCATATTCAGGAGGGGGAGACCTCCGAGGTCTTCAAGGCCATCGGCGAGGGGACCGAGGGGGTAAGCCAGATCATCCGCTCCTGCAAGCTCGACGAGTGCATCGACAGGGGTGCGGAGGCCATAGGGTGGGCTCGTCTCCGGGGGAAGAGGATCACCTCAGGACCCTGGGTGAAGGGGGTCGGGGCCGCCGTGACCATGCAGGGGTCGGGGATCCCCAAGGTCGACATGGCGAGTGCCTCCATGAAGATGAACGACGACGGCTCCTTCAACCTCCTCGTGGGGGCGACGGATATCGGCACGGGGTCCGACACGATCCTGAGCCAGATCGCCGGCGAGGCCCTCGCCGTCCCTCTTGAGAAGATCATCATCCTCTCCTCCGACACGGACCTCACCCCCTTCGACGTGGGGGCCTACGCATCATCCACAACCTATGTCTCCGGCCAGGCAGTTCTTCGCTGCGCCCTTGAGGTCCGCTCCCGGATTCTCTCCGTGGCCGCCTCCATGCTCGATGTTCCGGAAGAGGATCTTACCGTGGAGCAGGGAGGGCGGGTGCTCCACGAAGCGAGCGGAAGGGAAGTCTCCTATTCCCGGATAGCCTGCCATTCCCTCTACACCCGGAACCAGTTCCAGATCCAGGGATCGGCCTCCTTCTGCGGCTCGGAATCCCCCGCCCCCTTCATGGCCCAGTTTGCTGAGGTTGACGTGGACAGGGAGACGGGAAAGGTGCGGGTCGTCTCCTTTGTCTCCGCTGGGGACTGCGGGCAGCCGGTGAACCCCACCCTCACGGAAGGACAGATCGAGGGGGCGGCGCTGAGCGGCATCGGGTACGCCCTTACGGAGGAATACCTCTTCGACTCCCGGGGAAGGATGACAAACAACGGCTTCTGGGACTATAAGATCCCGGGGATCCTCGACCTTCCCGTTATGAAGACGATTATCGTCCCCTCCTCGGAGCCCTCGGGCCCCTACGGAGCGAAGTCCATCTCGGAGATCGGGATCAACGGCCCGGCCCCGGCCATCGCCAATGCGATCTACGACGCTGTGGGCGTTCGGATGAGGGAGCTTCCCCTGACCCCCGAGAAAGTCCTTCGGGCCCTTCAATCAAAAGAATGATCGGAAAGAAGAGAGAAAAGGGCTACATTCTCGGCGGCGGGGCAGTGGCGGACGGAAAGGGACTTTTCCTCTCCGACGGCGCCCTCCGGGTGGAAGAGGGGGTTATCAGGGAGATCGGCCCCTCCGGCAGCATGATGAAGGGAGATCTTCCCTTCATCGATGTGAAGGGAAGGCTTATCCTTCCCGGAATGGTCAACTTTCATCACCATCTCTATTCCACCTTTTCACCCGGTTTTGCCCCCCTCGGCCCGACGGAGACCTTTCCGGACATCCTTGAAAATCTCTGGTGGCCCCTTGACCGGGCCGTGAACGAAGAGATCCTCTACTATTCAGTTTTGATGGGGGCCCTCGACTCCCTATCCTACGGAGTGACCACCATCTTCGATCACCATGCCTCCATGAATCTCGACCGGGGGAGCCTGGACATCGCCGCCGAGGCCCTGAACCGGGCGGGGTGCAGGGGAGTCCTCTGCCTCGAGACCTCCGACCGGCAGGGGGCAGAGGCCCGAAACCGCCAAGTGGAGGAAAATATCGCCTTTTGGGAGAAGCACAGGGGGGACCCCTTTCTCTCGGGGATGATGGGCCTCCATGCGAACTTCACACTTTCGGATGAATCCCTCGCCCTTGTGGCGGAACGCAAGCCGGCGGAGATGCCCATTCATATCCACTGCGGCGAGTCCGTGGAGGATTTTCTCTTCTGCCGCAGGGCTGGCTACAGGGGCCCCGCGGACCGTCTGAACGCCTTCGGCCTCCTCGACGGAAAGAGCTTCCTCATTCACTGCGTCAATCTCGCCCCTGAGGAATATGCCCTTCTTGACAAAGTTCGCCCCGCTATAGTCCTCAACCCCGAGTCAAACGCAAACAACCGGGTCGGCACCCCTCAGCGGGACTGTCTCCCCGATCACCTTCTCGGCACGGACGGCATGTCCGGCGACATGATCTCCGCCCTCCGGTCCTATTATCTTCTGGGAAGGGGAAACAAGGAGGATTTCGCCCGGATGGAGCGGATGTTCTTTTCTCTTCCCGGTGAGCGTCTTGAACAATACCTTCCGGCGCGTTTCGGTTTTTATCCCGGGGCGCCGGCGGACATCGCCGTACCGGACTATGTCCCCCTTTCACCCCTGAACGAGGGCAATATCCTGGGACATCTTCTCTTCGGCGCCAGGGGCGGACGGGCCTTCCTCACTGCGGTGAACGGAAAGATCCTCTGGTACAGAGGGGAATTTCCCTATGCCGATCTGGACATCCTCCGCCTGGAGGCCCGCTCGGCGGCCCAAAGCCTGGCAAATCGCTTTCCTCTTCAAAGGAAAGGAGGATCTTCATGACCGATATGACCGTGAGAGTGAACGGCATACCCTTTCCCAACCCCGTCCTCACCGCCGCCGGACCCAACGTGGGAACAGGGGCGAAACTGATGGAGGCTGTGCGGGGAGGAGCGGGAGGGATCGTCTCCAAGACGGTCTCCCGCCTTCCTGCCACGGACCCCCGGCCGACCATACGGAAGGGTCCCTGCGGAGGGCTGATCAACTGCGAGACCTGGGCGGAGATCCCCGTGGAGGAGTATTTCGAGGGGTACCGGAAGGTCAAAGAATCAGGCATCCCCCTGATACTGTCCATCGGCTACTCTCCGGAGGATATGAGATATCTGGGGGCTTTGCTCGAGCGGGAGATTCAGCCCGATGCCTTCGAATTTTCCACCCATTACACGGGGAAGTCCGTCGACCCCCTCCTGGCCGTAGCCCGGGCCCTCCGGGAGACCGTCTCCGTCCCCATATGGATG
>JALHFZ010000050.1:0-10852 GCA_022837505.1 Synergistaceae bacterium | reverse complement strand
CCGTCTCTGTCCCCATATGGATGAAGATCTCCCCCAATACCCCCGATCTTGAGGAGCTTGCAGTCAGGGCCTCGGAATTTGTGGACGCCTTCGTAGCCATCAACTCCCTCGGCCCAGTGCTTGATTTTGACCCTGAAAACCCCGTCCCCCCTCTGGGATCATCCTACGGGCAGGGGTGGCTCTCGGGCCCCCCCATCCTTCCCCTCGCCCTCCGGACGGTCTACCAGATCGCCTCTGCTCAGCCAAAGCCCGTCATCGGTGTCGGGGGGATCTCCTCGGGGCGGGACGCCGTGAAATTTTTCCAGGCCGGGGCATCCCTCGTCCAGATATGCACGGCGGCCATCACGAAGGGGTCGGAGATCTACGGAAAAGTATCGGGCGAGATGCTTCTCTGGCTTGAGGAGAGGGGCATCTCCTCTCCGGATTCCCTCCGGGGGGAATACGTCCGCAATCTCCGGAAATACCGAAAGGACAGGCCGTAATGACAGAGAAGGAAGGAAGAAACGGGGATACTATGCCTCTCGTCGGAACCTCCCCCCTTCGGGTGGACGCCCTCGAGAAGGCCTGCGGAGAGGCCCTCTACCTCGACGACCTTCCGCTCCAGGGGTTCTGGTACGGAGGGGCCGTCCGCTCCTCAATCCCCCGGGGGAAAATCCGGGGATTCGTCAGGGACCCCTCCTTCGACTGGACCCGGGTGGCGGTGGTGACCCCTGAGGATATTCCGGGGATCAACGCCGTCGCCATGATCCGGGAGGACTATCCCGCCCTCCCGGAGGAGGACATCTCCTTTGCGACTCAGGCAGTGGCCCTCATCGCCGCCCCTGACAGGAAAACCCTTGAAGAGGCTCTCGCAGCCTTCACTATTGACGCCGAGGAACTCCCCCCCCTTCTTGCCGTCGAGGAGGCCCTCGAGGGGAGGGAGATCATCTGGGGGACGGACAATATCCTCCAGGAGTACCGGGTGGAATCGGGGGTTCCTCAGCGGGCCTTCTCGGAAGCGGACAGGATCGTTGAGGGTACCTACCGGACGGGGTATCAGGAGCACGTCTATCTCGAAACCCAGGGGATGATCGCCATCCCCGGTCCCGACGGGTCCGTGGAAGTCCTCGGATCCATGCAGTGCCCCTACTACGTACAAAATGCCCTCATGAAGGGGCTCGCCCTGCCGGAGGAAAAAGTCCGGGTGCGGCAGACCGTCACCGGAGGGGCCTTCGGAGGGAAAGAGGATTATCCATCCGTGCTCGCCCTCCACGCCGCCCTCTGCGCGCGGAAGTCCGGCCGCCCCGTGAGGATGATCTTCGACCGGAAGGAGGACCTTCTCTGCACCCCCAAGCGCCACCCCTCCGTCGTCCGCCACAGGACGGCCCTTACATCGGAGGGGCGGATACTCGGTGCGGAGATCGACATCCTCCTCGACGGCGGAGCCTTCACCACCATGAGCAATGTGGTCCTCTCCCGGTCCATCCTCCACGCCACAGGGTGCTATTTCATGCCGAACGTATCCGTCCGCGCCCGGGCCGTGGCCACGAATACCCCCCCCAATGGCGCCTTCCGGGGCTTCGGCGTCCCCCAGAGCGCCTTCGCCCTCGAGCGCCATATGGACAAGATCGCCTCTGAACTGGGCATGAGCCCCTCGGAGATCCGTAGGAAAAATGTCCTGAAGCCCGGTGAGGCCTTCCCCTACGGCCAAATCCCCCCGGACGGGGCTTCCGCAGGGCTCGTCCTTGAAAAGGCCCTGGAGGTGTCGGATTACGAAGCGAAACGGAAGCAATTCGAAAGGACAAACAGTGCGTCCTCACCCGTCAAGAGGGGGATCGGCCTCTCCCTCTGCCTCCACGGAGGAGGGTTCACCGGAAGCGGCGAGGAGTCCATCGCCGGCAAGGTGAGCCTCCGGATCCCCCCGGGGACCGATCGGGTTGACCTTCTCGTGAGCAGCGTGGAGATGGGGCAGGGGGCCTCCACCGTCCTCCCCATGATCGCCGCCCAGACCCTGGGGCTGAGACTGGAGGAGGTCCGCCACATTCCTCCCGATACGGCGGAAGTCCCGAACAGCGGCCCCACCGTGGCCTCCCGTACCACCATGTACGTGGGAAAGACCATCCAGGAAGCCTGTCTTGCCCTCGGAGACCTCATAGCCGCAAAGGCTGCCCTTCTTCCGGAATACAGGGGGAAAACCCTCCGGCTGGAGAGGGGGGCCTTTACGGATGGCGGAGAGAGAAGCGTCTCCTTCTTCACCCTGGCCAGAGAGGCCGGAGGAGAGGAGGGGTTCCTCCTCACGAAGGAGTATTCCCCCCCCGAGGGATTCTGCTGGAACGAGGAGGAATTCCGGGGAGACGCCTACAAAGCCTACGGATGGATAGCCAATGTGGTGGAGGTGGAAGTGAACATGGATTCCCTCGAAATATCACCGAAGAATGTCTGGGCTGCCGCCGAGATCGGCCGGGCCATATCCCCCGGGATGGCATCAGGCCAGATTGAAGGAGGAACCCTTCAGGCCCTCGGATACGCCTATCTTGAGGAGTACCTGATGAAGGACGGAAAACCCGCAACGGCTCACCTGAACCAGTATCTCATCCCCACGACCCTCGATACGCCGAAGATGCACGTTCATATCCTCGAGTCCCCCTTTCCGGAGGGGCCCTTCGGGGCGAAGGGGCTGGGCGAACTTCCCATGGACTCCACGGCACCCGCCCTCGCCGCAGCGGTGAGCCAGGCAGCGGACGTCTTTCCGACAGCCATTCCTCTTACGGGGGAATATCTCTCCTCCCTTCTTCCCCCGTCTCCCCCGGAGGCAGGCAGATGAATATCCGTTTCTTTCTGAACGGTCTTTTTGTCTCCCGGGAGGTACACCCCCTCGACCGCCTTCTCGACATCCTCAGAACTGAGGAGGAGCTGACGGGCACAAAGGAGGGGTGCGGAGAAGGGGAGTGCGGGGCATGCGCTGTTTTGATCGACGGAGAGCTCGTCAACTCGTGCATGGTCCCGGCTCTTCAGGTTCACGGCCGGGAGGTTCTCACCATCGAGGGGCTCGGAAGCTCGAAGGATCCCGACCTCCTTCAGAGCGCCTTCGCCGAGGAGGGGGCAGTGCAGTGCGGCTTTTGCATTCCGGGGATGATCATGGCATCCCGGGCCCTCCTCGCCGAAATTCCCCATCCGGACCGGGAACAGATCCGCTTCGCCCTTTCGGGGAACCTCTGCCGGTGCACGGGGTACGAGAAAATCTACAATGCCGTGGAAAAAGCCGCCTCCCTTGGGTACGGCGAAGGCCTGGGGAAGAAGGAAAAAAGGGACATCCTCCCGCCGCCTGAATTCTCCCCCTCTGAAAAGGACCGCTTCTTTTCCCCCTCCACGGTGGAGGAGGCCCTCGCCCTTCGGAGCCGCTACGGAAGGGAGATCACCTTTCTCAGCGGAGGGACGGATTTTTTCCCTGACCTGAAAAACGGCAAAACATCCTGGAGGCGGATCGCCGACCTCTCCCGGATCGACAGTCTGAGAGAATCGGCGATCTCCGGTGACGAGCTCTTTATCGGCTCTCTTATGACGGACACAGGCATATGGAAAGACCCCTTTCTTCAGAGGACCTTTCCCGCCCTCACGGAGGCGGCACGGCTGAGCGGCGCCCCGGCCGTACAGAACAGGGCGACCCTTGGAGGAAATCTCGCCTCCGCCTCGGGCGCCGCAGACCTTCCGGTGCCCCTGCTTGTATTGGGCGCCTCGGTGCTCGCGGAGGGAAAAAAGGGAAAGCGGCGGATCCCCGTGGAGAATTTCTCCACGGGATACCGGACAACCACCCTAGAGGAGAGCGAGATGATCCTTGCCGTAGTCCTTCCACTGAAGAATGTCCCCCCCTTTCAGGCTTTCTTCAAAAGGGGCGGACGGGCAGCCCTCACCCTCTCCCGGATCAGCGTGGCCTGCGCAGCGGAGCTCGATGGCGAAGAAATCAAATCCATCCGCCTCGCCTCAGGCAGCATGTCCCCCTTTCCCGCCAGGATGACCGAAACGGAGGCCTTTCTTCAGGGGCGGAAAATCTCCCCGGAACTTCCCGACCTTGGAGGGGAACAGGCCTCCCGGGAGGTCTCTCCCCGGAAATCCGCCTCCTTCAGGAAGGCCGTCACGGGCAAGTACGTCAGGCGATTTCTCCTCTCCCTCAATGACCGGGGATCCCCGTTGCAGGGGTGAAGTTATCACAGGTTAACAACAAGGGGGGAAACGGCCCTTGACAAGGGAACACATTCGGCCTATTATACTCAGGTTGACAGGCGCCGTCAGCAATAGCAACCAATTTTAGGAGGAAACAATTTGACAACTCAAGGAACAGTGAAATGGTTCAACGCGACAAAGGGCTATGGATTTCTTACCGCCGATGACGGCAGAGACGTGTTTGTACACTACAGTGCCATCGGTGGCGACGGATTCAAGACTCTTGACGAAGGCCAGCGGGTATCCTTCCAGGTGACCCAGGGCTCCAAGGGAGATCAGGCTGTAGACGTCGAAAAGATCTAGTCCTTTCTCTACACCATGAACCCTTCGAAGCAGCGGATAAAACCGCTGCTTCTTTTTCATGTTGTCAGAATGCTGTCTCAGAAAATTACGGAGAGATCGGGCAGAGGCGTTTTTACGCCTTTGCATTCTCTCTTTTTTCCGTGTACAATACATAGCCGCATATCTGAAGAGAATATCAAGCCAGTACGAAACATGTACTGAAAGGGGTTGCATCTCTATGAGATCCGAACTGATTTCCCAGGAAAAAAACATCGTCACCATCAAGGCTGAGTTTGAAGAAAAAGAATTCGCCAAAAACGTGCAGAAAGCCGTCAACGAGCTTTCATCGAAAGTCTCCGTCCCGGGATTTCGCAAGGGGCACACCCCCCGGAAGATTCTCGAAATGCGCTTCGGCAAGCAGGCATTGTACGCCGAGGCCCTGGAGACCATGCTCCCCGAGGCCATCGACTCCATTGTAAAGGATTACGAGATGGACCTTATCGGCGAGCCGGATGTAAAGATCGATAAGATGGAAGAGGGAGCTCCCGTTGAAATTACCCTTACCTTCGAGACTACCCCCGAGGTGGTGCTTCCCGAGCTCTCTGAAATAACCGTCGACCGGACTATCCCCCAGGTGGACGAAAAGACCGTTGATGAAACCATTGAAGAGATCCGAACGAGGAACGCAGCCCTCTCCCCGGTGACGGACCGCCCGATCGAGGGGAAGGACGTGGTGGACATCGAATACTACACCGTCGTCCCCGCCTCCGAAGAGACGGAGGAAGAGCGCCACGGGCCTGATACCGCCCCCCTCGATCTCGTCGACGGAAACATCCGCCGGGAGATCCTGGACGCCCTTGTGGGCAAAAATATCGGAGATGTCGTCCCTGTGGATGTGGATATACAGGAGGACTATCCCGAGCAGAACCTCGCTGGAAAATCCATCCGGTATGAGATGACCGTCAAGGACGTGAAGGAAAAGATTCCCCCCGAGATGAACTCCGAATTCTTCAAGAAAATTCTGCAGCAGGAGTGCGAGGACTCCGCGGCCTTCCGGGAGGAAGTGAAAAAACGGATCCTTGAGAGGGTGACCGCTGAAAACCAGTCCCAGGCTGAGTACAGCGCAGTGGAGAAGGTAACGGAGCTGGCGCAGCTTGATGTCCCCGAGAGTCTCATCGCCCGTCAGGCTGAGGCCATGAAAAAGGAAGACGCAGAAAGAATAGAAAAATCGAAGAATATGACCCTCGAGGAATTCCTTGAAGAAGCAGGGACAACACAGGAGGAATACGGGGAGAACATCAGAAAGCAGGCAGAGGGGATCGTCCGCCGTTCCCTTGTCCTTGACAAGATCGCCGAGAAACTCGGCATCACGGTGGAACGGGAAGATTTCGCCGTGGAGATGTCAAAGCTGGCCGCCACCTACCAGATCGACGCTGACCGCCTGGTGAACAGCCTCTTCAAGGACGAAAAACGCCTCATCGAGACGGCGAACAGCATCAAATACAAAAAAACCGTGAAGGCCCTGATGGACATCATACAGATCAACGATACGGAGAAACCGCAGGTCGTACCTTCTGCGGAATAGACTTGAAAGGAGGCCTGCTGCAGTGCTTATTCCCTATGTAGTGGAACAGACAGGCAGAGGCGAGAGAACCTATGACATCTACAGCCGTCTTCTGAAGGACCGGATAATCTTCCTCGGAGAGGGCATCGACGAACATACGGGAAACATAGTGGTGGCCCAGCTTCTCTTTCTTGAAAGCGAGGATCCCGAGAAGGATATTCACCTGTACATCAACAGCCCCGGCGGCTATGTCTCCGCGGGACTGGCCATATACGATACCATGCAGTACATCAAGTGCCCGGTTTCCACCATCTGCATCGGCCAGGCGGCGAGCATGGGCGCCCTTCTGCTTGCTGGGGGAGCCCCGGGGAAGCGTCTCAGCCTTCCCAACGCCCGGATCATGATCCACCAGCCCCTGGGAGGAACCCAGGGACAGGCCACGGAGGTGGAGATCCACGCCCGGGAAATACTGAAGCTCAGGGACCGCCTGAATGATATACTTGTGAAACATACGGGACAG
Organism: Synergistaceae bacterium; assembly: GCA_022837505.1. GTDB lineage: Bacteria > Synergistota > Synergistia > Synergistales > Aminobacteriaceae > JALHFZ01. The sequence continues at coordinate 4,286 of JALHFZ010000050.1, read as the reverse complement.
ACGAAGAAGAAGATAAAGACCGATACTGAGAGGGACCATTTCATGTCTCCCGATGAGGCCGTGAAGTACGGACTCATCGACAAGGTCATCAGCTCGAGATAGATATCCTTTCCCGGGCGAAGCTTTCCGAAGTGACGGCAAGGGAGTGTCGGAAGGCGCTCCCTTCTTTGTGCATCCCCAGGGAAACCCTCAAGGGAGGATTATAATTCACATGTTTAAATTTGATGATAAAGGAAAAGGCGGCAAGGGAAAAAACTCCCGCTGCTCTTTCTGCGGAAAGGCCCAGGATGAGGTCCAGAAGCTCATCGCCGGTCCGGGAGTGGGGATCTGCGATGAGTGCGTTCACCTGTGCACCCTTATACTGAACGAAGAAAAACCGGAGGCCCCGGGGAAAAAGGACACCTTCATCCCCCTTTCGGAGGTGCCGAAGCCCAGGGAGATCAAGGCCTATCTCGATCAGTATGTCATCGGCCAGGATTGGGCGAAGAAAAGCCTCTCCGTGGCCGTCTACAATCATTTCAAGAGGATCACGAGCAATCTCGAGGAATCGGACGTGGAGCTCTCGAAGAGCAACGTTCTTCTTCTCGGCCCCACGGGGTGCGGAAAAACCCTCCTCGCCCAGACCCTCGCGAAGAAGCTCAAGGTCCCCTTCGCCATCGCCGACGCGACTACCCTCACTGAAGCAGGCTACGTGGGGGAGGACGTGGAGAACGTCCTGGTCAAGCTCCTTCAGGCCGCCGATTACGACGTGAAGGCCGCCGAGCGGGGGATCATCTATATCGATGAGATCGACAAAATCTCCAGAAAATCGGAATCCGCCTCGATCACCCGGGATGTCTCCGGCGAGGGAGTGCAGCAGGCCCTTCTCAAGATCCTCGAGGGAACCCTTTCCAATGTCCCTCCCAAGGGGGGGCGGAAACACCCCTATCAGGATTTCATCCAGCTCGATACGACGAATATCCTCTTTATCTGCGGAGGAGCCTTCGACGGAATCGAGGAGACCATCGGCCGGAGAGTCAATAAAAAGATGATCGGCTTCGGAGGGGAGATCCCCGGAAAACGCGACGCAAAACGGTTCGAGATCATGAAGCACATCCAGCCGGAAGACCTCATGTCCTTCGGCTTCATCCCCGAACTCGCCGGGCGCCTTCCCGTCCTGGTACCCCTTCAGGAGCTTGATGCGGACGCCCTTGTCCGCATCCTCGTGGAGCCGAAAAACGCCCTGGTCCGCCAGTACCGGAAGTCCTTCGCCATGGAGGGAGTCTCCCTCGAATTTTCCAAGGGAGCCATCAGGAAGATCGCCGAAAAGGCCAATGAAAAGAACACCGGGGCCCGGGGACTTCGGACAATCCTCGAAAACCTCATGATGGAGCTCATGTATGAAGTTCCTTCCCGGGCGGCCGACCTCTCCGAGGTGGTCATCACGGAGGAGATGGTGGAAAAAGGGACCCTGCCGATCCTCGACGAAAGAAAAACCACTGAGGAGGTGGCCTGATCGATGGATTCCCCCCGACGCTGTTTCGTCCTTCCCATCCGGGATATCGTCGTCTTTCCGGGCATCATAGCCCCCTTGTTCGTCGGAAGGCCCCGCTCCCTCAAGGCCATCGAGATGGCCATGCTTCAGGACAAGACAATCCTGGTGGCTACCCAGAAGGACATGCAGGTGGACGATCCTCTTCCCGAGGACCTCTACACAACGGGGAACCTGTGCACTATTCTTCAGATGGTCCGCATTCCCGACGGGACCACCAAGGTACTTATCGAGGCGGTGGAGCGGGTCACCGTGAAAGACTATCTCCCCGGCAAGGAAACCCTCGAGGCGGACGTCCTTCCCCTCGAATGGGAGGAGCATTCCTCCCCGAACCTTGAGCCCCTCAAGCGGAGCGTCCTGGAGCAGTTCGAAAAATATGTAACCCTCCACCCCCGGATCCCCGCCGAAGTGCTCATCACGATTATGAATGTGGACGACCCCCGGCAGATCTCCGATCTCGTAAGCTCTCATCTCTTTATCAAGGTCGAGGCGAAACAGAAGCTTCTCGAGATGGTCAACCTGGAGAAGAGCCTCAAGTTCCTTCTGAAGATCCTCATTGAGGAGATCGACATCCTCCAGCTCGAGCAGGACATCCAGGACAAGGTCCGCCAGGAGGTGGAGCGGGGGCACAAGGAATACTACCTCCGGGAGCAGCTCAAGATCATCCAGGGAGAGCTCGGCCACAGCGACGCCCCCTCGGAGATCGAGGAGCTGCGGGAGAGGATCGAAAAAGCCTCCATGCCCGAGGCATCGGAGGCCAAGGCCCTCCACGAGCTGGACCGCCTTTCGAAGATGCCCGTCATGTCGGCGGAGGCCACGGTGGTGAGGACCTATATCGACTGGCTCATAACCCTCCCCTGGAAGGTCCTTTCTCCCGACATACTCGATATCCACAGGGCTGAGAAGGTCCTCGACGACGATCATTACGGTCTTGAAAAGGTGAAGGAGCGGATCCTTGAATTTCTCGCCGTCAGAAAACTGGCCTCCGGAAAGATGAAGGCCCAGGTCCTCTGTTTCGTGGGACCTCCGGGGGTGGGGAAGACCTCCCTTGGAAAATCCATCGCCCGGGCACTGAACCGGAAGTTCGTCAATATGTCTTTAGGAGGAATGCGGGACGAGGCGGAGATACGGGGACACCGGCGAACCTACGTCGGCGCCATGCCTGGCCGGATCATTCAGAAAATCCGCCAGTCGGGGGTACGGAACCCCGTCCTCCTCATGGACGAGATCGACAAGATGGGGCAGGATTTTCGGGGCGACCCGGCGGCGGCCCTCCTCGAGGTCCTCGATCCGGAGCAGAACAATGCCTTCACGGACCACTTCATCGAGGTGCCCTTTGATCTCAGTGAAGTGATCTTCATCACCACCGCCAACGTGACCCATACGATTCCCCGCCCCCTCCTCGACCGCATGGAGGTCATCAAGATCCCCGGGTATGTCTGGCAGGAGAAGATCAAGATCGCCCGGAGACATCTCCTCCCAAGGATACTGAGGGAGCACGGCCTGTCTCCGAAGCAGGTCAGAATTACGCCGAAAGCCCTTGAGAAGATCATAAGCGACTACACGAGGGAAGCGGGCGTCCGGGGACTTGAGCGGGAACTGGCCTCAGTCTGCAGAAAGGTCGCCCGGAAGATCGTGGACGGAGGAGAGAACCCCGAGGAGACCTACTCCATAGGCCCCAGGGACCTGAAGGACTACCTCGGCCCGCCGAAACTCTACGATATCCGCCTTCCGAAGACAAAGGAAGTGGGGACCGTCGTGGGCCTCGCCTGGACGGAGACGGGAGGGGACGTTCTCGTGATCGAGGCCGTCACCATGAAGGGGAAGGGAGAGGTGACCCTCACGGGGAACCTCGGCTCGGTCATGCAAGAGTCCGCCCAGACCGCCATCGGATATCTGCGGTCCAACAGCGAGACCCTCGGCATCGGAGATGTGGACTGGAAGGGGATCGACCTTCACCTCCATGTCCCCGAAGGGGCAATCCCCAAGGACGGCCCCTCGGCGGGGATCACCATGGCCGTGGCCATCCTCTCGGCCGTCAGGAACACCCCCGTCCTGCCGGATATCGCCATGACGGGAGAGATATCCCTCCAGGGGAAGGTCCTTCCCGTAGGGGGGATCCGGGATAAAATCCTCGCGGCAAAGCGTCAGGGGATACACAACATCCTCCTTCCCGGAGCAAACCGCCCCGACGTGGAGGAGATCGTCGACTGGACGAAGGAAGGGCTTTCCTTCAAATACGTGGAGGAAGTTTCCGACGTCTTCTCCTTCGCCCTGGAAAGGACAGAATCCTGATGCCTGAAGGGTGGAAAGTCCGCACCGAGGCTACGGCCTACCTCCCTGACCAGTTTCCTCCCCCCTCCCTGCCCGAGATCGCCGTGGCTGGGCGGTCCAACGTGGGAAAATCAAGCCTCATCAACCGCCTCACGGGCGTCCGCCTCGCTCGGGTCGCGGCCGCCCCGGGCAAGACCAGGAGCGTCAATTTCTTCCTCGTGGAGGGTGTTCCCGTGCCCTTCCGCCTTGTAGACCTGCCCGGCTACGGATACGCCTCCCGAAGCAAGGGAGAGAGGAACAAATGGTCCTCTCTCATTGAAAACTATATCTCCAGAAGAAAAAACCTGGTCCTGATCCTCCACCTCGTGGATTTCCGCCACGGGCTCCTTGAAAACGACCGGGCCCTTCAGGAGTGGATCCGCTCCATGAAGGTACCCCTTTTCGTGGCCTTCACCAAGGGGGACAAGATCAGCCGGAGCCA
>JALHFZ010000049.1 GCA_022837505.1 Synergistaceae bacterium | reverse complement strand
CTTCTGGGCCTGCGGCTGCACCCCCCAGGCCGCCATCATGGCCGTGAAGCCCCCCTTCTGCATCACCCACCTTCCGGGGCATATGTTCGTGGCAGACCCGAGGGACGCCGACTACGCCGTATTTTAAATGGGCGGTTTTTGAAAAAAAAAGGAAAAACAGGGAAGGGGCGAAGGCTTCTTCCCTGTTTTTTCATAGGTACCCCCCTTGACAAAAGAGAATTTCATCCATAAGATAGTGAGTAATTACTATCTTTGTTGTGAAGGCATTTCGAAGGGGGAATTACCATGGCACGAACCAGTAAAAATCTTCCCGCCGAAGAGCGGAAAACGGTCATCGTCGAGACGGTGCTCTCTCTGGCCGCCGAGGGAAAGCCCTCGGACATCACCACCGCGGCCATCGCCGAGAGGATGGACCTTACTCAAGGGGCCCTCTTCCGGCATTTTTCCACGAAGGACGCCATCTGGAAGGCCGTTCTCGACTGGGTGGGGAAGAAGCTCTTCGCCCGGCTCGAAAAGGCCGCGGCGGATGCCTCTTCCCCTATGGACGCCCTAGAAGCGATTTTTCTTGCCCATATCGCCTTCGCCTCGGAGCATCCTGGCGCCCCCCGCCTTCTCTTCAGCGAGTTTCAGCGTACAGAGGAAAGCCCTGTGCGGAGCCTCGTCCACTCCCTTCTTGGAAGGTACCATCAGCGGATCGTCTCCCTTCTTGAGGAGGGGAAAAAGGTGGACGAGGTCGACCCCGCCCTCGACTCCCCCTGCGCGGCCGCCCTGTTCATCGGCGCCATTCAGGGGCTTGTCCTTCAGTCCCAGGTGGCGGAGGATCATCGGGACATCATCCTGAACGCCCCTGAGGTCTTCTCCATCTTCCGGCGGGGCGTTGAGAGGAGGGAGGGGATATGAAGGGCCTGGCAGGAAAGGGAAAGACGATTTTTCTTCTCACCGGTTTTCTTGTGCTTGCGGGGTTCTTCTTCTATTTCATGATGCGCTCGGGACCCCTTGCCCCCGTTGAGGTGACGGAGACGGCAGCGGAATTCCGCTCCCTGACCCCGGCTCTCTACGGAATAGGCACGGTGGACTCCCAGGCCTCCTACCGGATAGGCCCCACCATCCCGGGACGGGTGAAGGAGCTTTCCGTCCGGGTGGGGGACCTCGTGGAGGAAGGACAGATCCTCGGAGCCATGGACCCGGTGGACTGGGAGCAGCGCCTCGCCGCCCAGGACTCGGCCATTCGGAGGCTCGAAGCCTCCCTCCAGGCGGCTGAAGCACGCATCGCCGAGGTCGCCGCGAGGGGGAAGTACAGCCTCGACGCCGCCCAGGCGAAACGCCAGGAGGCCCAGGCCACGGCGGCCCTTGTGAACTCCGCCCGGGCCGAACGGGATGCCCTCCGGGCCGATCTTGCGAGGGCCCGGGAGGACCGCAAGGGATTGCAGCGCCAGAAGGATAACCTCCTCCTCGTCTCTCCGGCGGACGGCCTCGTGACCGCCCGGAACGTTGAGCCGGGGACGACCGTGGTGGCCGGCCAGGCGGTGGTGGAGGTCATCGACCGGAAGAAGCTGTGGATTTCCGTCCGGTTCGACCAGGCCATGGCCTCGGGGCTCGCCGCGGCCCTCCCCGCCTCCATCACCCTCCGCTCCCGGGGGGATCAGGCTTTTCCGGGGAGTATCCTGCGGGTGGAGCCTCTGGCGGATGCCGTCACGGAGGAGCTGCTCGCCAAGGCGGTCTTTGATAGTGTTCCGGACGTGCTGCCCCCTCTCGGCGAGCTTGCGGAAGTCACGGTGATCCTCCCGCCCCTTCCCGAGACGGCGGTGGTCCCCGATGCCTCCCTTCAGCGGCTGGACGGAGAGCTCGGGGTGTGGATCCTCGAAGACGGATCCATCTCCTTCCGCCCGGTGAAGACGGGACGGCGGGATCTCGAGGGGTTCGTCCAGGTTCTGACCAGCCTTGAAAAAGGGGAGAGGATCGTTCAGTACACGAAAAAAGCCCTCTCTCCCCGCAGCCGGGTGAAGATCGTGGAGAGCCTGGAGGCAAAAAAATGATCAGCCTGGCCGGGAGAGACATCCTCCACGGGTGGGGAAAGTTCGTCCTCACCGGCTTCGGCCTGGGCCTCCTGATCGGCGTGACCCTCACCATGGGAGGAGTCTACCGGGGGATGGTGGACGACGCCAAGGTCCTCCTTGACAACAGCGGGGCGGATCTGTGGGTTGTTCAGCAGGACACCCTCGGCCCCTATGCCGAGTCGTCGAGCATCTACGACGATCTCTGGCGGAGCGTTGCGGGGATGAGGGGGGTGGACGCCGCCGCCAACGTCACCTACCTGACAACCCAGGTGCGCCGTGGGGAGGAGGACGTCCGGGCCATGATCGTCGGAGTGGAGCCGGGAACCCTCGGCGAGCCGGGGCAGCCCCGCTATCTCGTGGAGGGAAGGCATATCGCCCGGAGCCATTACGAGGCCGTGGCGGACGAGGCCTCGGGGTTCCGTCTGGGCGACTCCATCGGCATCCGCAGAAATAACTACCAGGTCGTGGGGATCACCCGGCGGATGGTCTCCTCCGGAGGGGACCCCATGATCTTCATCCCCCTGAAGGACGCCCAGGAGGCCCAGTTCCTGAAGGATAACGACTCCATCCTGACTCAGCGGCGGCGGACGGCGGCCAACCCCTCCCTCAACCGGCCGGGCATCCCCGGGCTGCTTGAGAGCGTGCTGGCCTCCCAGACGGGAAACTCCACGGTGAACGCCGTCCTCGTGCGCCTCGCTCCCGGGGCGGACCCGGAGGAGACGGCGGAGCATATTCGCCGGTGGAAGCGCCACGAGGTCTATACCCGGGTGCAGATGGAGGAGATCCTCCTCGGCAAGCTCATCGCCACCTCGTCCCGGCAGATAGGCATGTTCCTCGTCATCCTCGCCATCGTCAGCGCCGCTATCGTGGCCTTCATCATCTACACCCTCACCATGGGAAAGATCCGGGAGATCGCCGTGCTGAAGCTCATCGGAACGAAAAACCGCACCATCGTGGGGATGATCCTCCAGCAGGCTCTCGGCCTCGGAGTGCTGGGGTTCATGATCGGCAAGATCTCCGCCACCCTCTGGGTCCCCATCTTTCCCAAGTATGTGCTCCTTGAGGGGCGGGACTCGGTGACGGGGTTTATCGCGGTGATGATCATGTGCGTCCTGTCGAGCATTCTGGCCATCCGGGTGGCCCTGAAGGTCGACCCGGCCGAGGCCATAGGAGGATGACGGATATGTCCGGAGGAAAGGGAATCAAGGTGGAAGGGCTGAAGAAGCGCTACGGGTCGGGAGAGACGGCCGTGGACGCCCTGAAGGGGGTGGACATGGTGGTCTCCCCCGGAGAGGTGGTGGGGCTCATCGGCCCCTCGGGGTCGGGCAAGTCCACCCTCCTCAAGTGCCTCGGGGCGGTTATCGAGCCCACGGCGGGAAAGATGACCATCGGCGACGAAGTAATATACGACGGAGGGTGGAAGATAAAGGACCTGCGGACCCTCCGCCGGGACAAGATCGGGTTCATCTTTCAGGCTCCCTATCTTATCCCCTTCCTCGACGGCACGGACAACGTTGCCCTGCTCCCCATGCTGGCGGGGAAGCCCAACAGCGAGGCCCGGGAGCGGGCACGGGAGCTTCTCAAGGCCCTGGATGTGATCCACCGGGCGGACGCCATGCCCTCGGAGCTCTCGGGGGGAGAGCAGCAGCGGATCTCCATCGCCCGGGCCCTGGCGAACCAGCCGCCGGTCATCCTGGCGGACGAGCCCACGGCCCCTCTGGACAGCGAGCGGGCCATGTCCGTGATCCGCATACTCAACGAGATGGCGAAGCAGTTCGAGACGGCAATCATCGTGGTCACCCACGACGAGAAGATCATCCCCACCTTCCGCAGAATCTACCACATCCGGGATGGCCATACGGTGGAGGAGGCGGGGGAGGGGCGCTCCACGGAAGTGAATGAAGACGGAAGAATACTTGCTCTGTCAAAATAAGGAGGAATGCAGAATGATACTCAGAAAGTTCGATGAAGTGGAAGTCATGAAGAACCCCCACGGTGTGGACGCCAGGAATATATATGACGCGGAGAGTGCGGTGCTCACGGTGATCACCCTGAAGCCGGGGGAGCAGCTGAAACCCCATAAGACTCCCGTGGACGTGGCCTTTTTCGTCCTCGAGGGAAAGGGAACGGTGGAGATCGGGGATGAAAAGCAGGAGGCGGAGAAGGACACTCTGGTGGAGAGCCCGATGAACATAACCCACTGCTGGTACAACACCGGCACGGAGGATCTGCGCTTTCTCGTGCTGAAGGCCCCCCGCCCCGGAAGAAAGACGGTCTTCGCCGGAAACTGACGGATCCCTTATCTGCAAGAGGCGGGTTTTCCCTTGAGGAAACCCGCCTCTTTTCCTTTCTCTCCCGCCCCCTTCTATGGTAGTATTTCCTTCATAACGGAACGAAAGGGAGAGAGCCCTGTGAAACTGACCTGTAGGAACAACCGGAAGAGTGCCCCCTCCATTCCGGAGAGCCCCACTTTGCGGAGAGTTGCCTTTTTTCTCATAGAAACAACCCCTTCCCGGCAGGAAATTTGCTCCCGGAGAACCTTCTGACGTGTCCCCCCTCTTCATCGGAAGCGCCCTCGCCATCCTGGCCCTCTTCTTCTTTTACGGCCTCTTTTTCTCCGGCACGGCCTCCACTTCCTCCGAATACTCCGTGGCCTCGCGGAAGGCCACCGCCGGAGGAGTCTCCGGGGTCATATTGGGTGCCCTCGTCGGGGGCGGGTCCACCGTGGGGACGGTGCAGCTCGCCTATACATGGGGGCTGTCCGCCTGGTGGTTCACCCTCGGAGGGGGGATCGGCTGTCTCATCATGGGGCTGTGGTTCGTCAAACCCCTGAGGCGCACCCGCCTCGTAACCCTTCCGCAGTTTCTCGGCAGCCATTTCGGCCCTTCCATGGCCTTTCTGGGGGCGTTCTCCTCGGCTGCGGGCTCCTTTCTCTCCCTCATCGCCCAGTTTATCGCCGGAACGGCCCTCCTCGGCTCGGTCTTTCCCCTTCCCCTCTGGGGGAACGTCCTCCTGCTGGCTTGTCTCATCCTGGCCTTCGCCTGGGGGGGAGGGATCAAGAGCTTCAGCCGTCTCGGCTGGACGAAGATCCTCTTTCTCTACGCCGTCATGATCCTCTGCGCCGGAAGGGCCCTTCTCCAGGGGCATACTCCCGGCGTTCTCCTCTCCTCCCTTCCCTTCGACCCCTTCTTCAACATCTTCGCCCGGGGGGTGGGAAAGGACCTCGGGGCCTTCGCCTCCCTTCTCGCGGGGGTCCTCTGCGGACAGATCTACATCCAGGCGGTCTACGCGGCGTCAAGCGACGCTACGGCCAAAAAGGGGTTCCTCCTGACCTCCCTGATCTCCCCGCCCCTGGGGCTTCTGGGGGTATGGATCGGCCTGGCCATGCGGAATTCAGGCGTCGTGGTGGAGGGCGCCCAGGCCCTGCCCTTCTTCATTCAGACCTACTTCCACCCCCTGCTGGGGGGATTCCTATGGTCGGGGATCATGATCACGGTCCTCGGCACCTCCGTGGGGATCACCTTTTCCGTGGCCACCAACCTCACCCAGGACATCTACCTCAAGACCCGGAGGGCCGCTGCCGTCGATGATGCCCGCATCCTTCTGGTGAGCCGCATGATCGTCCTGCTTTTGGTCGGCGTCAGCGGGGCAATCGCCCTCGGAGCGGGACAATCCCTGATCCTCTCCTGGGCGTATGTCGGCATGGGGATCCGGGGGGCGGGAATTCTCGTCCCCCTCCTGGCGGCGGTCTTCCGCCCGGGAGAACTCTCTCCCCGGTTCAGTTTTCTCTCCGGCGCGGGAGGGCTGGCCGGGGTACTCTTCGGCGCTCTTTTTCTGAAGGGGATCGACCCCCTCTTTCCCGGTCTCGCCCTCTCGGGCGTCATCGCCCTTGCCGGCATGAAGACCGGAGGAAAGGCCCTCGGCAGGAAATAATCATGATCAGGACGAAAGGACTTCTTCCATGACAACAGCGTACGAACGTACCCGGCAGCTTCTTCTCTCCCGCCCCCGGAACTGGCTTGTCACCGGAGCGGCAGGCTTCATCGGCTCCCATCTTGTGGAAACCCTCCTCGCCCTCGGCCAGAGAGTGGCGGGGCTCGACAATTTCTCCGCCGCCGGAGGTGACAATATCGCCCCCTTCCTTGATCACCCTTCCTTTGCCTTTTTCGAGGGGGATATCCGCAGGGCTGACGACTGCGAAAGGGCCTGCGAAGGGGCCGAGGTGGTGCTGCACCATGCTGCCCGGGCATCCGTGCCGTGGTCGGTGGAGCACCCGGCTGAAACCCACGAAAACAACGCCGCGGGCTTTCTCAACATCCTCGAGGCCGTGCGGAGGGAGGGGCGGGGCAGGGTGGTCTACGCCTCCTCAAGCGCCGTCTACGGCGACCTCCCCGGCCTTCCCAAACATGAGGACGATCCTCTTTTTCCCTTTCTCTCCCCCTACGCCCTGTCAAAGAGGATGAACGAAGAGCACGCTTCCCTCTATGCCTCCCTCTACGGCGTCCCCTCCGTGGGGTTCCGCTATTTCAACATCTTCGGCCCCCGGCAGGACCCCAAGGGGCCCTACGCCGCGGTGATCTCCCGGTGGATGAGCGACCTCAAGGGGGAGCGCAGGGTCACCATCTACGGCGACGGAAGCAACACGCGGGATTTCTGCTCCGTGGCCGACGTTGTCCAGGCCAACCTTCTGGCCGGGGTCACGGAGAACTCCGAGGCCCTCAATCAGGTTTATAATATCGGCAGGGGAGAGGCCATCGACCTTCTCTCCCTGGCGGAACTTCTGGGCCGGGTCCTCTCACGGGATCCCCGCCCCGTCTTCGAACCCTTCCGGAAGGGGGACATTCTCCACTCCTCCTCGTCCATCGAAAAGGCCCGGCGCCTTCTCGGATTCGAGCCCCGCGTCTCCCTTGGAGAGGGCCTCCGGGAGCTTGCGGCGGAGAAGACGCCCCTGTAAGGGGCGCGGCTCTCCGGAACAGGGATGTGTTGAAAGGAGAAAAGTTTTGAAAGGTGGCAATACATAATGCAGCGGAACTACCTGTTGTTTCTCTCGGCCTACCTTGCAGTCTACGGAGGGCTGCATCTCTTCGTCTACTTCCGCCTCCGGAGCGCCGTGGGGCCCGGCTGGCGGTGGACCTTCCTCTTTTTCCTGCTCTCCCTTGCCATGGTGGCAGGGTCGCATCTGCTGTGGATCCTCGACCTGGGGGAGATGCCCCGGCTGCACAAGGTGCTGGCCTGTATGGGCTACACGTGGATGGCCTTTATCTTTCTCGTCTTCTCGATTTTTCTTGCCCTCGACCTTTTGAGGATAGTGCTTTGGATTGTGGACTCTCTCTTCTCCTCCGGCTTCGGCGGCCTGCTCGCCTCCCCCGGCCTCCGGTCGACCCTTGCCGTGGGGGGTGCCCTTGCCATCTGTATTCTGGGGTGGTACGGCGCCCAGAATATCCAGACCGTTCATCTCACCCTCCCCACAGCGAAGCTCCCCGGGGGAATTGACCGGGTCAGAATCGCCCAGCTCTCGGACATCCACCTCGGATGGATCGTCCAGGAGGAGCGCCTGGCTTCCATGCTCGATGCTGTCCGGACCGCTCAACCGGACATGCTTGTCATAACGGGTGACCTCGTGGACGGGGATATGCAGCTCTTCGAGGCAGAGGCGGAACTCTTCCGGCAGCTTCGCCTTCCCCTGGGGATCTTCGCCGTGACGGGGAACCACGAATACTACGCCGGGGTAGACCAGGCCCTGGCCTTCATGAAGAGTGCGGGGATGCGGGTGCTGCGGAACGAGGCCCTCCGGGTCGGAGGTATCGTCATAGCGGGGGTGGACGACCGGACGGCGTCCCGCTTCGGCTACGCCCTCCGCCCGGAGGAGGAGATTTTGAAAAACCTTCCGGCCAGCCGTTATGTGGTGCTGCTGAAGCACCAACCGAGTATCGGGCCGGCCTCGGCGGGCCTCTTCGATCTGCAGCTCTCAGGGCATACCCACGGTGGCCAGATCTGGCCTTTCTACTGGGCGACCCGGATGGTCTATTCCTACGCGTCAGGCCTTCGGGCCGTCCTTCCCTCCGGTGAGAGCGGCCAGGCCTTCGCAGGATCCAAGCGGGAGAGCAGAATCTACGTCAACCAGGGAGCGGGGACCTGGGGCCCTCCCATCCGGTTTCTCACCCCTCCGGAGCTGACGGTTTTCGATATCGTCCGGGAGTGAAACTTGCTCAATACAAAAAAAAGACCATAAAAAGGGCCCCTAGGGGCCCTTTTTTATGGTCAGACAAATGCTGCTCTATTTCTTCTTCGTCTCCTCCATGGAGTGTCTGCACAAAAAGGCTCCGAGGACTCCACCCGCATAAAAAAGCACATCTCCCGAAATAGAAATAATCCTTACCAGTATAGTCGCTAAAAGAAGAGGCGACTCCGCTACACGATCATTCAGAAAAAAAAGCAGGACAGCCTCGCGGACTCCAAGACCGGCGGGAGCGCCGGGAGTCACGAACCCTGCAAGCCATGAGACGACGTACACACCAAGTGTCACAAGAAAATCAGTAGAGGTTACCTTCGTTCCGAAGAGAGCAAGACAGCGTATGAAAATATATCCGTAAATACCCAAAAAAACCAACTGGAGAATAAATCCACGCACCACGCGGGTATTCATAAACCTCTTTAAAAGCAGCAGAGCCAAACATAAAAAAAATCCGAACAAAGAGAACGCAAGCGTTGGAGATATCTTTAGAGGGTATGCAGGCAAGGTTAAAAAAACAAAAAAGGTTGCGGTAAAAGAGAGCAGCCCAAGCTCTCCGATAATTGACTTCAGCAATGCTTTCCCTGAGAAACCAGCGGAAATCCCTAGAGCTTGACGCCCTGCAAGATGAAAGACATTGCCGGGAAGATATTTCGCAAGTTGAGAAAGCGCGTAGATACGGATAGATTGAGCGTACCCCACAGCCGTTTCACCCGAATACAAAAGCAGTTCTCGCCAAGCCAAAGCTGAAAGTACGTTCGATACTGCATATATAATAATAAGAAAAAACAAATTATCTACAGGAATCTGGAGCAAACGATCAATCCCAATGCTTTCCGTAGCATTCAAAAGGCGGCGAACAACAAAAAAAACACCTGCAATTCCCAAAGCGCCGCCGATCCAGTGTAAACAACGTTTTAGTAAAAAATTCTTTACATCAGGCGACGGCATTTTTTGTACGGCAAAGAACTATAGTCCATGGCAGAGGTGACCGTACCTCTACAATCGAGAGAAATGGCTGAAGAAAAGTTATAAACTCTTTGCGAGACCAGTGTTGTATATGCCCCGGTGTGTTGCCCCATTCGCCCAAATACTTTCCGCGCATAACATTCAATATTCTCCAAAGAGGTTCCTGCGGAACGCTCAAAAGTACATACTTCGGAGCAAGCGACTTCAGGACCTTCAGGGCTGCCAATGGATCTTCCAGATGTTCCAAAACTTCGCAACATACCAGCAGCTCCGCGCTATCTGCTTCAGGGGACAAATCATAAATACTTCGAACCTTGAAGATCTCCGGTTCCACTCCCTGTGATACCGCATTGTCTCGCGCAATTTCGATTATCTTTTTCGAAAAATCAGAGCCGCGTACATCAAGCCCTTGTTTTCTCCATCGAAGCGCAAGAAAACCTTCCCCACAGCCAACCTCGTGAATGTTTAGTGGATTTGTCTTAGCAATTAATTCATCAAGAGTGCGAAGGAAATGATTCATAAGCAATTTTATTAAAGGATTTCTTGCTGCATATTTATTATAAGAATTACCGATAACAATCTTATTTTGTGTTAATCCCCCTGAAGCCTTCATAAAAAAACCTCGTTTTTCATTGAGTCGCATACTTGAAAAAGAGCTGGTTGATTCATGCCCGCAAAAAAACGTGTAAAGCGCATCAAGTGCAAGACTGCGGATTTTGAAAGAAATTCCACGCGTTTCTTATCCAACAGCTCTTGATGCTCTCCGTTGGACGCGTCCGCGAATAAAAGGAAGCGCAGCACATATTCTGCGCCAACGCAAAAAAGAAGAAAAAGCTCTTCTGTCTCCTGATCAGGCACGATCTTTATCCTCTTTCTTTATGCTTTTAATACAGTCAAAGGTGTTTTTTCTCAATTTGTACTGCACATCCTCAAGCAGTTGACGGTTCACGGAAAAAAGATCCGCCAAAAACGCCACCAGAATGGTCTGAAATCCGATTCCCAGAAGTACTCCAGCCAGGATAAGAGACTGTACATGCCCGGAACCTCGTCCCAAGATGTAAAAGTACAAGAACCTGAAACTGATCGCAAGACCGAGTGAGAAAAAAAATACTCCCCAGGTCATAAAGAATTTGAATGGACGATAGAAGATAAAGACTCGAAGCATGGTGACGATTGATTTTTTGATATACGATGGAATGCTCTTGACCAAACGGGAAGGGCGAAGAACCTCGTTCACCCGCACCGGGACTGTGACAACCGGAATATTCTTCTGTCCAGCCTGAATAATCGTCTCAAGAGTGTAGGTATAGGGCGTAAAAACATTCAGCCGAAGAGCAGCCTCACGGGATATCGCCCGAAAACCGCTTGGTGCGTCGGGAACATCGGCCCCGGAGACTTTGCGCACCATCCAGCTCCCCACCTTCTGCAGCTTTTTCTTCATCCAGGAAAAGTGTTCTATTGAATTAATCGGGCGCGTACCGATGACGATTTCGGCCCGCCCCTCCAGAATAGGGGTGACAAGAGCCGGAATATCGGCGGCGCAGTACTGATTATCCGCATCGGTGTTCACGATAACATCCGCCCCGAGAGCAAGGGCCGACTCGAGCCCCAGAGTGAAAACCTTTGCGAGCCCCTGATTCTTTGAAAAACCAACAATGTGGTCCACACCGAGAGAACGGGCTACTTCAACCGTTTGGTCGGTGCTGCCGTCGTTGATCACCATCCACTCGACTGAATCGAACCCTTCCACGTGGCGAGGGAGTTCTTTCAATGCTATTGGAAGAGAGTGTTCTTCGTTGAAACACGGGATCTGGATAATCAACTTCATGCAATCCATCCTCTCCGCGAAACGATGTCTGTCGATTGACCTGCCGCTTTATCCTGATTCCATCTCAACTCATGCTTTATGCAAAGGAATCATTATGACTCAGGAGGTATCTTTGTTTCGATAAGAAGTTGGGGATTAACGGTATCGACAGCTTCTTCAATATCGATTGCGGTCAATGCGATCCCGAGCGTTCTCCTATCCGATCCAGCGTTCAGTTCCACAGGAGAAATTGCATTGGGTACCTCTATCTCAATTCTTATAGCTTCTTTATTGGACTTGAAAGGTAATTTTATGTTTCTCTCCTCGTGATCTCTTATGGCAACTGTAAACACGTCGCCTCCCTCAACAGCGAAGAGCAACAATCCCTCTCTTAGTTGAGAAGCAGCAAATACAGAGACTGTTAAAACGATGAAGCCGCTCCCCTTGGCTCTGAAATGTTCCGGGATCGGTATCAACAGTTCAGCTTTTTTATCAGACCAAACATGATTTTTTTCTAATCCATGCCATCCGTTTTGAAGTAAAAACGCCAAGATCGGCAATTTTTCACGTACTCTTACAGGAAACTCCAAAATCGATTCTCTATTGCTCTTTTTTTGCCATAATACAGGTCCATCATGAGAGCTAAGGGCAGCAGGGAAAAAATTACCAAGAAGGTGTGTGTTTCCATTGTTGAACGTAAAAAAAACTTCTTCAACAATATGACGTTCGTTATCTAAAGAAATCCTTTTCAAGTCATAATCATATAACTGAAATCCAAAATCAAACCAATATACATTGCCATTATAATCACGCAAGTTCTTTACATCGTAACCTATCGTAGCCCCTTTGGGAAAATATTTTCTCACAAACAACGCGCCTTCCCATCTCCGGCTTGCACCATAAGAGGCTGAAATATGCCATCTGATTTGAAGAAAAGCGGCAAAAACAAATAATAAACACATTAACAATATACCCATTTTACGCGGCAAGAAATAGAGTAAAAAAATCGGTATAACGCCCGCAATCAGCCAAGCCCCAATTCCAATTCTTCTAAGAAAAAACTCTTGCCAAAAAGCAGAAACATTGAAAGGAGCAGTATGTAAAAAATTTACAAACCCGACGCTCATAAAAAGAGCACCTAAAGCAGCAATGTATATCGCAAAGAAGAGGGCTCTCTTTCCCTTGGGGTAGTTCAAAATTCCTATGAGGAGTAGTGGGGCAACAACCCCTTCCACATAACGTCCATACATCCAATGATCAAGTCTCACAGCATCCGGAGCGGAAAGGAAAAAAACCGAAAGGAAAAGAGTTCCCCAAAAAGAGATACAAAAAAACAACAACGTTGCACGCTGTTTGATCATCCACTCCTGTTCATGAAGCGAAGAGGTGAAGGTATTCTGAAAGAGGTTGTAGAATGCTACCCATATTAATCCTACAGTAGCAAAGGTAATATAAAAAACATGTCCTCCAAATTTTGAAAGAGTATGCACTGACTGTTCCTTCGAAGCAAATGCTGCAAGCAATCTTGAAACAGAAGGATAAGTAGGCGAATGAGACAAACCGCTTATTATCATACGCGAGTGCAACCATGGTTCGAAGAGCATTTTGTAAAAGAAAAACATAAGAACAATAGATAATAAAAAAATGCAATAACTTAAATATGCTTTTTTAAAGTAAGCAATATATGTGCTACAAATCAATACGGCAAGAATAACCGGTGCGGATTTAGGATGTATCCAAAAAAGAAACCCTGCTGAAACCCCTAACAACAGCCATGCAAGCTTTTCTTCTTTAAAGAGGGAAAAAAAAGCAATACAAACCAATAAAAAAACAGGCACAAATGCATTTTCAGAAAAAGAATAACCAGCCATGCAGACCCACATGGGATACAGAGAAACGGGTAGAACGCTGATAAATTTGTCTTTCAACCGCATATTCGGCTTTAACATGCCGGCTAATTTAAAAAGTAATAAAACCGTTAAAAAATACAAAAACGCGTTAATGAGTTTAACTCTTAACCATATACTGGAAGGTTCTCCCCTCCCCCAAAAAGCCGGAGAGAGTATTAACGAGTAGCCTGCGAAATATTGATTTTCAAGGTCATTCAGATGCCCTGCTATGGCAGATGCGTTGGCCAAGTATGATCCTTCGTCTGCTTGTATTGTAGGACCCACTACTGGTAAATTCAAAGTAAAAACAACAAGCGCAAGGAGAAAAGCTACCGCTACAACCTGAAAGCTCAAACCGAACTCATTCAATAATTTAATTTTACTGACTAAGCGGGACAACGCCATCCCTCCATTCGATAATAAATCAGCATTGTCTCAAATAATGCGTCACTCGGTGTCTGTCAAGCGACCAGTCACTTTTCGAGCTATCTTTAAATCTGGTGTATGGGCCATCAGGAGGTGTTCCTGTCTGATTGGTCAGATACACTCGTTATTATTCATTCATATTTTCTCCTACAAGTGTTGTAAGGGCTTTTCTGGAATAATGATTTCCTTCAACCGCTCCGCACTCTCTCTCCACGTAAGCCATGGCATTGTGTCGGATTTTGGGTGCGTGTTTTGATTGAACAGCTTTATCCACTCTTTTACAGACTCGGCGAGGTCACTTGCATTGGTCCCAGAAAAGTAGAATGCGTGTTCGCCGGCTACTTCGCGGAAGACGGGGATGTCACGGGCGATTATGGGAAGGCCATGTTTGGCGGCTTCGATTAAAGGCAGGCCGAAGCCTTCCCCCTCTGAGGCGAAAATGAGACATGTGGAGGTCTCGTAGACCTTCTCAAGATATTCATCGCTGATACCTTCGAGCCAGAAAAGGCGCTGGTTCAGTTCCCGGTGAGAGCGGAGTTTTTGAATCAGTTCTTCGACCATCCATCCATGTTTGCCAACAATGACTAGGTTGCTCTCTACGCCTT
>JALHFZ010000048.1:9569-23071 GCA_022837505.1 Synergistaceae bacterium | reverse complement strand
CTCGTTTCTATGGGTTTCAAAAATACAGGCTATCTTCATTCCTGCTTTTCTGGCTTCATGCATATAAACTCCCACGTCTCTCATGGGATCAATTACCGCTATAGAGCCGTCATCGCCGACCATGTAGGAATAATGGGCAAGGCTTTTCGTTTCAACTCTCTTAAAAAACATATGCACCCCTCCCTTTATTGTTGAGTTTACCTTCTATGTGCACCCTGTACAGTCTAAAAACGGCAAAAACTGTAAAAAATTTAAAATTCCTGTAATCCCCAGGGAAAAAGTATATAATTGACAGCAGAGCAAAAGGAGATAAAAATAATAATCTGATGGAATAACATGCCCCTGTTCTTCTTAAATTTTGAGCCGGGGCAGGACATCCTCTCAGGCAGCATCTCCTGTCCGGCAAAACTTACCACAAAATCTCGGGAGGCCTTTTCGGAAGCCCAGAATATCGCCATATCCTACGGCCACACGGAGGTGGACGGGGAACACCTTCTTCTCGCCCTGGTGCGGCAGAAGGACGGCCTTATACCCCGGCTTCTCGCCCGCATGGAGAAGGATCCGGCATCCCTCGCCTCCCGCATTGAGGGAGAACTCTCCCGAAGAGTTCGGGTCTCAGGCCCCGGAGTCGAGCCCGGAAAAGTCTACATCTCTTCCCGGCTCTCCCGCCTTATGGTGAAGGCCGAGGAGCGGGCCCGCGCCCTGAAGGACGAGTATGTGTCGGTGGAGCACCTCTTCGGTGCGTTTCTCGAGGAAGGGCGGTCCACCGGGGCAGGAAGAATATTAGGCGACACGGGCATCACGGAGGAGAAGTTTCTCGAGACCCTCACGGAGGTCCGGGGAAGGGCGAGCGTCCGGAGCGAAGATCCGGAGAGCACCTACGAAGCCCTCGAAAAATACGGTCAGGATCTCGTCGCCCTGGCCCGGACGGGGAAGCTCGATCCGGTAATCGGCCGGGATGAGGAGATCCGCAGGACCATCCGCATCCTGAGCCGGAAGACCAAGAATAACCCGGTGCTCATCGGCGACCCCGGGGTGGGAAAGACGGCCATCGTGGAGGGGCTTGCCGCCCGGATCGTCCGGGGGGACGTTCCCGAGGGGCTGAAGGACCGCACGATCTTCGCCCTCGATATGGGGTCCCTCCTGGCGGGAGCGAAATTCCGGGGGGAGTTTGAGGAGCGGCTCAAGGCCGTCCTCAACGAGGTGAAGGAGAGCGACGGACGGATTCTCCTCTTCATTGACGAGCTTCATACCATCGTGGGGGCCGGGGCGGCCGAGGGGGCCATCGACGCGGGGAACATGCTCAAACCCATGCTCGCCCGGGGAGAACTCCACTGCATCGGCGCCACCACGGTGGATGAATACCGCAAGCACATCGAAAAGGACGCGGCCCTGGCGAGGCGCTTCCAGCCCGTCCTCGTCGAGCAGCCCACCGTGGAGGACACCATCTCCATCCTTCGGGGGCTGAAGGACCGCTTCCAGGTTCACCACGGCGTGAAGATCCGGGACAACGCCCTCGTGGCTGCGGCGGTGCTCTCAAACCGCTATATCACCGACCGGTTCCTCCCCGACAAGGCTATCGACCTCGTGGACGAGGCGAGCGCCATGATCCGCACGGAGATCGACTCCCTCCCGGCGGAGCTCGACGCCGTCTCCCGGCGGGTGATGCAGCTCGAGATCGAGGAGGCCGCCCTGAAGAAGGAGACTGACTCCGCAAGCAAAGATCGCCTTGAAGCCCTCAGGCAGGAACTGCAGGAGGCCCGGGAGGAGCAGTCGGGCCTTCGGGCCCAGTATGAGGCTGAAAAAGGGGGAATCGGCGCAGTTCGGGAGCTGCGGGAAAAGATCGATGCCCTGCACCGGGATATAGAGAAGGCCGAGAGGCAATACGATCTGAACCGGGCTGCCGAGCTGAAGCACGGGCAGCTCCCCCAGCTCGAGGAGGAGCTCCGCCGGAAGGAGAAAGCCCTCGAGGACGGGCACGGAACGGAAAAAATCCTCCGGGAGGAAGTGACGGAGGACGAGATCTCCGAGATTGTGAGCCGCTGGACGGGGATCCCCGTAACCCGTCTGCTCGAAGGGGAGCGGGAGAAACTGCTCAAGCTCGATGACGTTCTTCACGAACGGGTCGTGGGGCAGGACGAGGCCGTGGGGCTCGTGGCGGACGCAGTGCTGAGGGCCCGCTCGGGGATCAAGGACCCGAGGCGTCCCATCGGTTCCTTCATCTTCCTCGGCCCCACGGGGGTAGGCAAGACGGAGCTGGCGAAGACCCTCGCCGAGGCCCTCTTCGACAGCGAGGAGAACATGGTGCGCCTCGACATGTCCGAATACATGGAGAAGCACTCCGTCTCGAGGATGGTGGGGGCCCCTCCCGGATATGTGGGGTACGAGGAAGGGGGACAACTTACCGAGGCGGTGCGCCGTCACCCCTATTCTGTCATCCTCTTCGACGAGATAGAGAAGGCCCACCCCGACGTCTTCAACATCCTTCTGCAGATCCTCGACGACGGTCGGATCACCGACAACCAGGGGCATGTGATAAACTTTAAAAATACTGTGATCATCATGACGAGCAATATCGGCGGTCCGGTGCTTCTCGATGGGATCACCCCGGGAGGGACGATTACCGAGAAGGCAAGGGAACATGTGATGGAGGAGCTGCGCCGGTCCTTCCGCCCGGAGTTCCTGAACAGGGTGGACGACGTGGTCCTCTTCAAGCCCCTTACCCCTTCGGAGATCGGCCGGATCGTGAGGCTGCTGACCGCGACCCTGGCACAGAGGCTGCAGGAGCGGAACATCACTCTGAAGCTCACTGAAGCAGGAGCGGAGTTCATCGCCCGGGAGGGGTACGACCCGGTCTACGGGGCCCGTCCCCTCAAGCGCTTTGTCGTTCGGAGGCTCGAGACGCCCATCGCCCGGCTTATCCTCTCAGGGAAGGCCTCCGATGGCTGCGTCATTCTCGTGGACGAGAAGAACGGAGAGCTCGTCCTCAGTTCCTCCTGCCCGTCGAAAGAGACGCAGGAAGAGGGAGATGAGAGGGAATCATGAAAATAGATCCTGAGAAGACGGCACGACCCCGTCCTCCCGATATTCCCCCGGAAAGGGACACGCGGGCGGAGGAAGGCAAAAAAAGGGTGGAAAAGGCCAGAGGAGCCCTGCAGCGCGACCGCCTTGACATAATGGACCGCCACCACGAGACGGTGAAAAAGTCGGCCCGCCTCTACGATAAGCAGGTGTGCAGGGAGCTCCTCGAAAAGGACAGGGAGAAGCGGCTGATACTTCAGCGGGAGTTCCACTCCGAACGGGCCGCCATGGACGAGATCAGAAGAAGGGCCCGGATGAAAGAGGAGGGATGACCGTCAGGAAAAGGGCCCGGTCACGAGGGCATTTTTCTCCCCTCTCCCCTCCTCTGTCAGGGGAGGCCCTGGAGGAAGTCTGCCGCACCGGGTCATTCCGGGTCGAACGGATCGTCTCTTCGGGCTTCTCCTCGCCTCCCTCCTTCTGGTATGACCAGGAGGAGGACGAATGGGTTGTCCTGCTCTCCGGAGAGGGAACCCTCGAATTTGAGGACGGGAGCCTGGAGACGCTGAGGGAAGGGGACTGGATCTTTCTTCCCGCCCGTCTCCGCCACCGGGTGGCCGCCACGACGAAGGACCCTCCCTGTGTATGGCTCGCCGTCTTCGCCCTGCCCCCTTCCCGATGAAGGAAAAAGGGGGGCTGCACCGGTTGCCTTCTCCAATTCAAGACTGTACAATATCACCTTAAGAATCCCCTCCGAGCCCTGGAGCCTACAGGCACAGCCCACGGGTCCAGGGCCGACAGGGTGCCTCCGGAAACAGAGGCGCCTCCCGATCCGGCAAGGAGGGAAGGACGGCTTTTTCC
Organism: Synergistaceae bacterium; assembly: GCA_022837505.1. GTDB lineage: Bacteria > Synergistota > Synergistia > Synergistales > Aminobacteriaceae > JALHFZ01. Next base: position 19,192 of record JALHFZ010000048.1, on the reverse strand, counting down.
GCGCCTTTCCCGCACTGTGCCCTTGCGGGGGAGGCATTTTTTTTCTTCTGGAGACGAAGGGATATGGACTACCTTGCCGACGGCTTTTTCAAAGGAATCTCCCTGATCTTCTCCATGGAGGAGGAGGTCTGGACAGCCGTCTTCACGACCCTCCGCCTCTCCGCCCTCTCCATGCTGGTGACCCTTGCCCTTGGCGTCCCCTTCGGCTTTCTTCTCGGCTACTGCACCTTTCCGGGGAGAAAATTGCTCCGGGTGACGGTGGACACCCTTCTCTCCATCCCCACCGTCGTGGTGGGCCTTTTTGTCTACGCCTTCATATCCAACCGCGGCCCCCTGGGGCAATTCGGTCTTCTCTTCACCATCCCGGGGATGGCCATAGGGCAGACGATCCTTGCCCTTCCCATCGTCACCGCCCTCACCGCCTCCGCCGTGGAGTCCATGGACAGCCGCCTCCGTTTCACCCTCCTCACCCTCGGCGCCGGAGGAAAACGGCTTATCCTCTCCACCCTCTGGGAGACCAGACACCAGATCCTCCTCGCCGCTGTCACGGCCTACGGGCGGATCACCGCCGAGGTCGGCGTCTCCATGATGATCGGTGGAAACATCAAGTGGCACACCCGCACCATCACCACTGCCATCACCCTTGAGACCGGAAAGGGGGAGTTCTCCACGGGGATTGCCCTCGGCCTGCTGCTCCTTGCCCTCTCCTTCATCCTCAACTGGTCCCTCCTCTTCCTGAGAAGGAGGAGCGAGGCATGAGCATGGCAGCAAACCCTCTCTATGAGATCCGGGGTCTGACCTGCTCCTACGGAGAGGACCCGGTCCTTCTCATCGACCGGCTTGATATTTTCCCGGGCGGCCCCACGGCGTTCATCGGCCACAACGGAAGCGGCAAGAGCACCCTCCTCAAGACCCTTGCCTTTCTGTTGAAGCCCCTGTCGGGGACCATCCGTTTCCTCGGGGGCGATACGGAAGGGCGGGAGAGGGGGCTTCGGCGGGAAGCCACCCTTCTGCTCCAGGACCCCTACCTCCTACGCCGCTCCGTCTTTGAAAATATCGCCTACGGCCTGCGGGCCAGGGGGGATACCCGCTCCCTGAGGGACCGGGTCGCCGAGGCCCTCGAAATGGTGGGCCTTCCTCCTGATTTCGCCAAAAGGGAGTGGTTCCAGCTCTCCGGAGGGGAGTCCCGCCGGGTCGCCATCGCATCCCGCCTTGTGCTCCGGACGAAGGTGCTCCTCCTGGATGAGCCTACCGCCAACGTGGACGAGGAGAACGCCCTCCTCATCGCCGACGGAGTGAAAAACGCCTGGAGCAAAGGGGGAACAGTACCCATTGTAGCCTCCCATGACCTTCAGTGGCTCGAGGGCCTCTGCGCCCGAAGGGTCACCCTCAGACGGGGGAAGATCGAGTCCCCGGCCCCCGGGGGTGACGATCATCCTCCGGCGGCCCCATCGGGTTCGACTGGAAACCGGGGCCCCGCCCCTGTGCGCTGAAAGACAGAGAACACCCGTCCTTCCGACCCTGCCGCAGGGCTTCGGGGGGCGGGGATTTTCAAAAGAGTTCCAAATACCCTAAGGGAGGAATGTACATGAAACTTCGAAGGTATCTTGGTTTAATCGTCCTCTGCGTTCTGGTCTGCTTCACCGCCGCAGGGGCCGCCGGGGGAGCGGAGGTTCTCCGCATGGCCACCACCACCAGTACGGATAATACGGGGCTCCTTGATTATCTTGCCCCTCTTCTGCTGGAGCAGAGGGGAATCGAGATCCAGTGGGTCTCCGTCGGGACAGGGAAGGCCCTGGAATACGGGCGGAACGGCGACGTGGACGTGGTGCTCGTCCACGATCCGGAGGCGGAGAAAAAGTTCGTGGATGAAGGGTCGGGGGTGAACCGCCGCCAGGTGATGTTCAACGACTTTATTATAGCGGGGCCCGCTTCTGATCCGGCGAAAGTCAAAGGCCTCTCCGTGGCCGAGGCCCTGAAGAAGATAGCCCTCTCGGGAGCTCCCTTCGCGAGCAGGGCGGACAAATCGGGGACCCACATGGCGGAGCTCCGTCTCTGGGCCGCGGCGGGGATGCCCGAGCCCGACAGGGAGAAGTGGTACATTCAGACGGGGCAGGGGATGCTCGATACCCTCATGATAGCGGGGGAGCGGAAGGGGTACGTCTTCACCGACCGGGGAACCTTCATAAAATACCAGGATGCCCGGAAGGATCAGGCCGATCTCGTCATCACGGTCGAAGGGGATGCCTCCCTCAAGAACCAGTACAGCGTCATGGCGGTCAACCCCGTGAAGTGGAGCAGCATCCGGTATGACCTCGCCCTGAAGTACATCGACTGGCTGGTGTCCCCTTCAACCCAGCAGGCCATCGGGGATTTTGAACTCCTCGGAAAGCAGCTCTTTTTCCCGAACGCCGGGAAGTAAGGAGGCCTTATCGAGGGGGCACAAAAACGCCCCCGTGCCGTGCCTCTTCGGAAAGAAAGAAGGGAGCCCGGACAGCGGCGGCGGGCAGTCCATGATCTGTGTATAAAAGAACGGATCCGGCCGCCAGTCCGGGCCGGGTCAGAATCCGGAGGAGATATCCCGATTGTGGATCCAGGCGGCGTGACTGTGCCCCGGAGTGCCCCCAATGCAGTACAGGTGATACCCGGGGATTCTATCAGCACCCCCGAAGGCGGATTTCGATCCGCCTTCGGGGGTGCCCTTTCTATGGAGGGAAATCCCCTCTTCTTTTTTATTTTTTGCAGAATGTCGTGTCACAAAAGGCTTTTTTCGTGCTATTATTTGGTGTAGACAATGATCTCAAGGAGTGAGCCTCTTCCATGCATAAAGAAATTCACACCCCCCTGCGGTCCGGCACCTCCGGATTTAAACTCTCCCTGCTCTCCGCAGGGCATTTTTTCAACGATCTCTACGCTTCCTTTCTTCCCACCTTCATACCGACCCTTATCGAGCGGCTGAGCCTTACCATGACCCAGGCCGGTTTATTCAGCTCCCTTCTCGGGGTGATCCACATCATCTTTCAGCCCCTTCTCGGATATCTCTCCGACCGGTCATCCAACCCCTGGCTGATCATCTGGGGGCCGGTGCTCACCTGCCTGGGAGCGACCCTCATCCCCCTCGCCCCCTCCTACGCCATGGCCCTGTTCTTCGTGGGGATGTGGGGGCTCGGCAGCGCCATGTTCCACCCCCAGGGGCACGGCGGGGTGGGGCATGTGGTCCCCCGGGAACGGCTTACCGTCTCCCTAGCCGTCTTCGCCGTGGCGGGCACAGCAGGGGTGACCCTGAGCCCCCTCTTTGCGGTCTTTCTTGCCAATACGGTGGGCTTCCGCCTCATGCCCGTGGTGGGGGTGTTCCCCGTCCTGCTCCTGGCTCTCTTCACCTGGTGGACCATGCCCTCCCTGTCCCATGAGAGCGGGGATGTCCTTTCCCCCCAGAAGGGCCTCTTTATCACGATCAAGTCGGTCTTTGCCGTAATCTACCCCGTCTGGGCCATATCCACCATCCGGGACGCCACGAGCCAGGGAATACGGATGTTCTTCCCCATCCGCCTCGCGAGCGAAGGAGGGGACATCGGCCAGGTGGGAACGGTTCTTTTTCTCATCATGCTCGGAAGCACCTTCTCCATGATCTTCATGGGACGGATTGCCGACCGCCTCGGCAAGAAAAAAGTGCTCATCTGGGCAATGCTGGCCGCCTCCGCCTTTCTCTTTTTCGGCCGTTCGGCGGGAGGATGGGTCGCCGTGCTCTGCTATGTAATCGGGATGGCTGCCATCAACGGCACCATGCCCATCAGCGCAGCCATTGCCCAGGAGATGGTCCCCAATTCGAGGGGGATGGCCAGCTCCATCGTCATGGGCCTCTCCTGGGGGGTGGGTAACCTGCTTATGGGCCCCTTCGGCAAAATCGGCGATCTCTACGGAGTCAACGCCACCCTTACCCTCGTGGCAGTCCTTCCCCTTTTCTCCGTACCGATCCTCTTCACCCCTCCCTTCCGGGATGTGGAAAAATAGGTCAAAAGACCCCCTTTCAGGGGCACAGCCGGAGGGACGGATTTTTCTCTGATCCCTCGAAAAAAGCCCAAAAAAGGGAAGCCCCTGACTGTATTATCAGGGGCTTCTTCGCAGGAGACCACCATTCAACAGCAGATTTCTCATGCAGGACGATCAGCAATGCCGGCCACCCTCAAGGGCTGGATTTTTCCGTCCCTCTGCCATTCTCTCCCCTCAGCTTTCCTTTTCGAGCCACCCTCTCCGCCGTTTTTCCCGGGCCAGTTCCTTCGGCTCGATGGCCGCAATATCCCCGTCGAAGAGGGACTGGACGCCACCGGAGGAAAGGTTCTTCGACCGTTCGCATATCTCCCTGCATTTGCCGGCGCACCGGCTCTGGTTGTCGTCGGGTTCCGTGTAGACAGTAATGACCCCCTCGAAGTTCCTCAGGATTGTCTTCCGGTCCGACTGGCCGAGGACGTAGTTCGGCATGACGGGGATCTTTCCCCCGCCGCCGGGTGCGTCCACCACGAAGGTGGGAACGGCGAGCCCCGATGTGTGTCCCCTCAGATATTCCATAATTTCCATCCCTTTGCCGATGGAGGTGCGGAAATGCTCAATCCCCCTCGAGAGGTCGCACTGGTAGATATAGTAGGGTCGAACTCTCATCCTGAGCAGTTTCTGGTTGAGATCCCGGAAAAGATAGGGACAGTCGTTGACCCCCTTCAGCAGGACGGACTGGTTCCCCAGGGGAATCCCCGCGTCTGCCAGGAGGGCGCAGGCCCGGGCTGTCTCGGGAGTCAGCTCCTTCGGATGATTGTATTGGAGGTTGATCCACAGAGGATGATGCTTCTTCAGCATGGCGCAGAGCTTCTCCGTCACCCTCATGGGGAGGACGGCGGGGATGCGGGTGCCGAGCCGGATGATCTCCACGGTGGGGATGGCCCGGATCTTCGTCAGGATGTCGTCGAGGCATTCGTCCGAAAGAGTCAGTGGGTCTCCTCCTGTGATGAGGACATCCCGGATTTCAGGAGTGGCCGCGATATACTCGATGCACTTTTGGATCTGCTCCGGAGTGCGGGCCATGTCTGTCTGGCCGGCAAAGCGCCTGCGGGTGCAGTGCCGGCAGTACATGCCGCACTGGTCAGTCACGAGGAGAATGCACCGGTCGGGGTAGCGGTGGGTCAGCCCCGGAGCGGGAGAGTCCACATCCTCATGAAGGGGATCCACCAGGTCGGTGGGGGCGATAAAGGTCTCCTTCAGGGAAGGAATGGCCTGCTTCCTGATGGGACAGTCCGGGTCGCTTCCGTCGATGAGGGAGGCGTAATAGGGCGTGATGGCCATGCGAAGGGTATTCAGGCTCCTCCTCAGCGTCGATGATTCGCTCTTCGAGAGGGGCAGAATAAGCCCCAGCTCATCGGCTGTGGTGATGCGGGATTTCATCTGCCAATGCCAGTCGTTCCACAGTTCCTCTCCCGCCGATTCCCGAAGGGCCTCGAGGTAGTTTTTCCCCGGGGTGAGAAAGGGGAGGGGAGGGACGGGATTTCGCCTGACCCTTCCTGACTGAAGAGACGGAGGTTTTCCTTCATCTCCTCCCGTCTCAGGCACGCTATGACTCTTTTCCGATTCTCTTGCAGTAGAGGACAAGGTCATCACCTTCTCTGTAGAAGTCGGGAATGCGTCCGCACTCCCCGTATTTCCGGGCGAGGTAGAAAAATCGCTGGCCGAGGTAGTCATCCCTTCCGGCGGTCTCAATACGGATAACCGCCCGATCGGATTGTTCAAGAAGGGCGGAGCACATCCGCTCCTCCAGCTTCCGGCCGACCCCTTTTTTCTGAAAGGCCGGATCCACGGCAATCCAGTAGAGATCAAAGGCAAAACTGGTCATGGGTGTCGGTCCGAAGATCAGAAATCCCGCCAGATCCCCGCCCTCCTCCTCTGTGAGAAGTATGTAGTCCCTGCCGGGGTGCAGGGTCCACTCGAGGAGCACGTCCTCAAGAACGGCAAGCTCTTCTCCGCTGAATGCCCCCGTATTTGCGGCTGCAGCGAGGCAGCGCTCTGCCAGGGTACTCTCCATCATCTTCATCTCTCGTCCCTTTCCTTATGGTCTTCGAGGGCCTGGCGCAGAAGAAGAAGGATGACCTCTTCTCCTCCCAGGCCGCTCTCTCTGCACTGGCGGAGAAAACCGCCTTCCGGAGTCATGTCGGGGTTGGGGTTCACGTCGAGGACGTAGAGTTCCCCCTCCTTCTCCCGGAGGTCCACCCGGAACCCTCCCCGGCAGCCCAGGGCGCTCCCCGCAGCCCGGGCCAGCTCCTCGGCCCTGGCTGCGGCCGGTCCGGAGGCCTTTTTCGGGGACAGAGAGTACCCCGGGGAGTCCTCCTCCCATTTTGATCCGTAGTCCAGGAAGGGAAGGATTTCCCCCTCCCCTTCGTAATCGATCACGGAGACCCCCGCGACGCTGCAGGGGGACCTGCCGAGGCAGGCGACGGAATATTCCCTTCCGGGAAGAAAGACTTCAGCGTAGATTCCCGAGGGGAAGGAGGAAAGCTTCCGGGCCAGGGACTCTTTCAGGGAGAGCTCATCCTGTACGAGGGAATGGGCGTCAACCCCCACGCTTCCGTCCTCATGGAGGGGCTTCAGAAAGATCGGGAAGGGGAGGGAGGCTGCCTGTTCGGGGCCATCTCCGGGGAGAAGGGCAACCCCGGGTGGAACGGGAATTCCCTTGGCTTTCAGAAGGGACGCGCACTCTTCCTTTGAAAGGCATATTCTCAGCACCGAGGCTGGGTTTCCCGTGCAGGGGAGGTCGAGGTCTTCAAGCAGTTTGCGGAACCGGTGCTCCGCACCGCTGTCGAGGCTGAAGCCCTCGAAGAGGTTGAAGACGCACAGGGGGTTTTTGTCCAGGATCTCTCCGGCCAGGGAGGCAGGGCGGGAGAGCCCTTCCGGCGACAGGGGAAAGGGGAGAGGGGAAAATCCCCCCTTTTCAAGGATGCCCCGGGCGAACTCCACGGCAGAGCGAACGTCCTCCACGTCACGGCGGGATGCGGGCTCCGACGCGAAGGGGAGCAGAACGACCGGCCGCTTTTCCGCTCCGGGAGGTTCCGCGGCGGCGGATGTCACGAGGAGATGCCCTCCTCTATGGGTACAGGGAAGGCAAGGGCGTATCGGGAGAAGGCGCTCTTCATAATGAACCGGAGAAGTTCTTCGTAGTTTCCGCCGCTGAGGCGGTGGAGGATGGGAAGATCGCTGTAGACGGGGGAGAGCCCCGGCAGGGGGTTCACGTCGATGATCCTGCCGACGCCGCCGCCGTCGAGGCGAAAGTCGATCCGCGCCAGATCCCGCAGCTCAAGGGCAGAAAAGGCCGCGAGGGCGCTCTCCTCCAGGGAGTTCCGGAGGGCGGGGAGGATGGTTTCGGGCCCCTCGTAGCGGATCCTCTCGATGTAATTTCGTTTTTCCTCGATGGAGTAGAGGAATTCCTCCGCAGGGGTGCGGGGGGAGATGCGCATCATCCCGGCGACTTCCGGTTTTTCCCATCCGACCACACCCACGGTGATCTCATCTCCGGGAAGATATTCCTCGGCGAGGGCCGGCTGGCCGTATCGGGACCAGAGGCGCCGTATCTTTTCTTCCATTTCGGTTTCGTCGTGGGCCACCGAGTCGGTGAAAATTCCCTTGGAGGACCCCTCAAACCGGGGCTTTATAACGAAGCGGTCAGCCTTTCCGAAAAGGGCCGGAATCTCGGCAAGATCGTCTTCTCCCCGGAAGGAGGCCGAAAGGGGAACGGGTATCCCCTCCCCCGCGAGGGTGCGGGTGGTGTGAAGCTTGTCAAGAGCAAGGGCCAGAGCGACCGAGTCGGACCCCCAGAAGGGGATATCGAGGCTTTCGAGTATGCTCGGGACCTGGGCTTCCCTTCCCCTGGCGCTGCCCCGCCCTTCGGCGAGGTTGACCACAAAGGAGGGAGCCTGTTCCCTGAGTCTGTCGAAAAAATCATCATCCTGTTCACAGAGGGAAACATGGAAGCCGAAGGAGGAGACTGCGTCCGCGACGGATTGGACCGTGGAGATGGGGTCATACTCTTCGTACTTGTCGTCCGGTTCGGACGGGGCAGGGGTCTTTTTCAGGTTGTAGACCACTGAGATGCGGTGTACCGGGAACAACGGAACATCCGGCTTCTGGCCGTATTCTTCCCTCATGAATAATCTCCTCCTGGAGGTAGAGCGTAATAAGAATCTGCAGTGCTCGCAGTGCTGCGGGAACGGCCATCCCCTTTTTTGTCTCCTGAGAAAAGGGGCCTGTTTACAGCGGATTATAGGCTTTTCTGCAGGAAATACAAGGGGGAAAAGAGGAGAATAAAAGGAACAAAAGGAAAAGAAAAAAGCATTAAAAAAGGGCCTCAGAAGAGGCCCCGGAGCAGGGGGAAGATGGGTCCCCCCTGCGGTCTGAAGAGGTTTTTCTTATCCGAGGGCGACCACGGCCTCGGGAGTATTGACCTGGAAGGTAAAGGATTCGGCCAGGAAGAGGCGTACCTTGTCTCCGCAGTGTTCCTCAAAACCGAGGGAGAAATCCTGACCGAGGACGAGCTCGAAATCCCCTCCCCGGAGGGAAAGAACAAAGGATGCATCCTGGCTTGAGAGAATGACCTTTTCAACGATCCTTTCAACGTGTTTCAAAAGAGGGTAGCCCCGGGACTCACCGTAAATTCTTTTCCAGAGCTTCGGCGACGCCACGAGGGCGTAGGGACCTTCAACGCCGCCGTCGTTGAGCCTGAGGACGGCCTCGGTAACGGAGTTGGCTATCCCGTTTCCGTCCTCTCCTGCGAGGGTGACCTTTTGCTTTTCAGCAGCCTTTGTCAGCCCTTCGATCCCTGCACCCTCCAAGCCGAAATAAACAGCCTTTTCCTCGAAGAGAGCCATCTCTTTGGCAGCCTCCTCAAGAGCGGAAAGGTCGGGATTTTTGGCCCCCCTGCTGATGTTGTCGAGCTCCCAGATGCTCAGCTCGAAGCTACGGCGGCTTTCTACAAGAGGAAGGATCTTGTTGATTCCATAATGGACGCCCTGATTATTCTGATTCACAGCCAGTTCGAGCCGTCCGAGGGAATGGGCCGCATATTTCCAGCCCATAGGACCTTCCACATCTGCAAATTTCCGGGCAGAAAGGGTGGTCGTGAGAATCCGTTTCGCATGTTCATCCATCTCCTGCCATGCTTCAGACGTCACAGGTGCTGTTGATCTTCGAAGAATTTCCATGTAATGGCCTCCTTTTCGTGCCCTATCTCAGGCTTCCGATGCCAAGGCTACCTTCGGAAGAGGGGGAATCTGCTGTTCCTTCCACGGCCGCTTCTTCTACGTCAACGATGGATGCGGTGGTGAAGAGGTAGGTTCTCAGTTCCTCATCCCATTTGTCCATGTTCCTCCGAAGCCATTCGATGAGCATTGCCGCGTGCTCGATCTCCTCATCCCGGTTGTGGACCAGGATCTTCCTCAGCTCTTCATCGGGAGCGACGGCCATCCGCTGATTGTAGTAGTTGATGGCCTCCAATTCCTCTCCGAGGCTGGTAATTGCCCGGGCCTGGTCTGCAGTCTTCTGATCGAGGGTGTCTGCCGGTTCCATAAATTGCTGCATGTTCTCTCTCCTTTCAT
>JALHFZ010000048.1:0-9506 GCA_022837505.1 Synergistaceae bacterium | reverse complement strand
GAATTTTCGTCAACGTTGGTCAGAAGCAAAGGGGAGTTTCAGTGTGCTATCATTTCTTCTGTCTTTCTTCTTATTTCAGAGGTTAAAAGGGGAGTACTTTATAAATGCATGATTCCGCGCCATCGACCCTTTCCGAAGACATCAGGGAGCTGCTGGTCCTTCGGGAGGGGGAGGACCTCACCCTCGGAGAACTCTCGGCGGCTGTGGGAAAGAGGGGGTTCGGCATCCTCCTCATCCTTCTCTCACTGCCGAGCGCCCTTCCCTTTCCCGCCCCGGGATACAGCACCCCCTTCGGCATCATTCTCTTTCTTCTGAGCCTGCAGATCCTGGCGGGGCGGAGAACCCCCTGGCTCCCCTCGTGGGCGCGCCGGAGGGTGATAAAAAGAAGCACCGCCGATGGCATGATCTCCGGAGGGGCGAAATTCTTCGCCTATCTCGAGAAGTTTATCCGCCCCCGCTATACCTCCCTCACCGGAAGGACGGGAACGCGCTTCTGTGCCCTTCTGCTGCTCGTCATGAGCGGCCTGATGATCCTCCCCATTCCCCTGACGAACACCCTTCCCGCCATGGTCATCTTCTGCGTGGGGGTTGCCCTCACCGAAAGGGACGGTCTGGCCCTCGGGGCGGCCCTGCTCTTCGGCGCGGGGGCAATTCTTCTCTATTCCCTTGCATTCTACGTGATCGCCCGGTACGGGGCCCGGGGGATGATCGAGGCCAAGGAGATCATCAAAGGATGGTTCCGGTAATTTTTTAAAAAACTTTACACGAGAGGGGTGAGAATGGAAAGGCATGTCTATTCAACGGAAAATGCTTCTTCTCCTGGGCGGCTTTCTCCTGATCACCCTTGTCCTCACCTTCGGCAGCTACTCTCTGACCGGGCGGAGCGTCCGCGCCAGGATGGAGAAGGAGGCCCTTGCGCTGGTGAATGAAAAGGGCCTCGTCCTTTCCCGGTATTTCTCAAAACTCACATCCATGGCAACCCTCCTCGCGGAAACCCTGCCCTTCCTTCAGAAAGACGGAACTCCTGAAAGCTACAGGGAGCTCTTCTCCCGGTATCTTCACCATGCCCTCTCCGGGGAGGTGCAGAACGTCTTCATGGGGTTCGAGGACGGACAGTTCATCGACGCCACGGGATGGACCGCCCCGCCGGAGTACGACATGAAGAAGAGGGGATGGTACGCGGAAGCGGCCAGAAAGGGGGAGGCCGTGCTCACCGCGCCCTACATAGATCTCATCACCGGCGCCCTTCTCGTCAGCGTTGCCGCTCCCGTCTTTTCATCCCGGGGGGAGCTCCTGGGGGTGGCGGGGTTCGATGTGAATATCTCCGCCGTCACGGAGGATTTTTCGAAGAAAACGTTTTTCGGGGGGGGGCTCCCCTTTCTTCTGGACAAGGAGGGAAATTTTCTCGCCGGAGCGCTCCCCGGATGGGCCATGTCGGAGAGCATCCTCACCCCCTCCGCCGATGTCTCCCCCGAACTGGCGGCTGCGGGAAGGGCTCTCCTCTCCGGCGAAAGAGGCCCCCTTCCCCTTTCCTTCCGGGGAGCGGGGGCGACCCTGTACACTTCTTCCGCCGGGGAGGGGCTCATCATGGGGATTCTCCTGCCCGACTCCACCCCCCGGGCGTTCATCCGGGACATCTCCCTGCTCCATTTTTTAGGAGGATTCACCACCATCCTCCTGGCCCTCGTCCTCCTTGTCCCCGTGGTCTTCGAGATTTCCCGCTCATTCTCATCCCTTTCCGCGACCCTCGACAGACTCGGCGCGAAAATACCGGCGTACTGGGATATCGGAGAGGCCGCTGACAGTATTCAGGCCATTGCGGTAGAAATCGGAGAGGCAGTGGAGTCAACCCGGGTCCCCGAATTTCGCCGCCTTATCGCAAGCATGGAGAACACCCTCCACACCATTGCCCGGCAGGGAGAGAGGATTTACGCCCTCACAGAGGAGGGGAAGAAGACCCAGAGAGACCTCTGCGAGACGAATGAGGAGCTTACGAAACGCCAGCAGATCTGGAGAAACACCCTCGAAGTCATGGAGGCCACGGCAACCCCCGGGGAGGCGGGAAAAAAACTTCCCCTCATCGTGGAGAGCATCCGAAAGAGTACCGGGGCCTTCGGCGTTCTCATCTCCCACCCCTCTTCGGGTATTCTTGAGATGATGGCCTTCTGCGGATACGACGGGCTCGACCTCTCGGAGTTTCAGACTCCCCTGGCCGGCACCGTGGCCGGCCGGGCCTTTGAGGAGGGGGAGGCCCTCTGGATAGAGGATGTCTCCCTTGAGAAGAACTACAGGGAAGTTCACCCCCTTGTCGTCACGGAGGTGGAAGTACCCCTCTTTCACCTGGGCAACCCGAAGGGGGTCCTCGAGGTGGCCTTCGACCGGAGGGTGCCCAGAAATGACGACCTGCTCGAGACGCTCCTCCCCGTGGCCTCCGCCCTTGCGGGTTTGCTCGAGGTGGAGGACTCCCACGGCGAGATCAAGAGATCCTACCGTTACCTTGCGGAAAAACTTCAGTCCGTCACGGAGATCTATCACCTCGAGACGGCGGACCACATGGACCGGATAGGGGCCTATTCCCGGCTGATTGCCCGGGGGCTCGGCCGATCTGCGGAAGAGCAGGAGGACATCGCCATTTTCTCCCGCCTTCACGATATAGGGAAGCTTCGGGTTCCTCTGTCGATACTCGCAAAATCCGGCCCTCTTACCGAGGAGGAGCGGGAGACCGTGCGGACTCACTCCCTCTGGGGAGCGGAGCTGATCGGCGGGGGAAAATGGCTTGACATGGCCCGGAGCATCTGCCTTACCCATCATGAAAAATGGGACGGAAGCGGCTATCCTGTCGGGCTGGCCGGCGAGGCCATCCCCTGGGAGGGGCAGGTGGTGGCCCTGGCGGACATCTACGATGCCCTCCGGTCCCACCGGGTCTACAAAGAGGAAATGTCCCACGAGGCTGCGGTCCGCATTCTCCTGGAGGGGGACGGCCGGACGGAGCCGGGGCATTTCAGCCCGGAAATACTTGAGGTCTTCCGCCGGTACTCCGGCGAGATGAATGAAATATTTGAAAGACATCGGGTACACACTGCGGTAAGGAGTTAAGCTTGAGAGGGGAGCGGAGGGTGGGTCTTCCACGGGCGCCTCGATCTGAAGAAAGGGAAGCCTCTGCATAGCGAAGAGAGGGTCGGGTTCACCCGACCCTCTCTTCGCTATGCAGAGGGGACATGCTTCAAAGGATATTGCTACCGGCTTTCCTTTTTCTCCTTTTCCTCTCCGGGTTTATCCTCCCCTTGTTGCCTGTCGTTTTTTCTGCCCTTTTCAGGGGTTTTTTCGCCGGATTCCCCTTTTTCTTCGCCGGGGCTCCGGAGGTTCCTGACATCCACGGTCTCCCTGCCCCCGCTGATCTCAACTTTTTTCATTCGCTCTTTCTGGGCCTTCTCCTTGATCTCAATGGAGAGAACTCCGTTTTTGAACTCAGCTTCGGCGCTCTCCGGGTCCACGTCCGTGGGGAACTGAATTGACCGGGATACGGTGCCGTAGTATCGTTCAGACCGGAAATAATCGTTTTCATCCACGGTCTTCTCGTCCTTTTTCTCCGCCTTCAGGGTGAGCCTGTCCTCGTAGACGTTGAGTTCTACAGACGAAGGATCGATCCCGGGAAGTTCAAATTCGACGCACACCTTGCCGTCCTTCCGGTAAAAATCGCCCCGGGGTATGGACAATCCTCCCTCGTTTTCGGAGGAGTACCCCTCGCTGCGTCCGTCACCGAAAATACGGAACATATCACGCATCATTCTCTCCATGGGAGTGAAAACCACGGGAGAATAACTCGGCTCTATGGGCCGAACAGAAAGATATCTGCGTACCATAATATTCACCTCCATAAGAATTATTATTGAGTTGTCCTGTATAATTATAACCATAAAGACTGATTTGGCAAGATCAGGGGATCTTCCCCGGGGAAAATAAAAAGAAATAAATGGAGAAAAAGGGCCCAGGACCCCTTTTTCCCTATTTTTTCACCCTGGTTCTTTTTAATTTCCCCTGGGGGCTATTTCTGAGGTATAGTAAATTCCTGGAAGAAAAAATCACGGAGGTGATCTGTTGTGAAGAAGACAATCTCTCTTTCCACCCCCCTGTATCCGGCCCCCTGCATCGTCATAGGGGTCTATGATCCCGAGGGTGTACCGGGCGGGATGTTCGTGGCCTGGGGCGGGGTCTGCTGCTCCGAGCCCCCCTGCATTTCTGTGGGTATCCGCAAATCCCGCTACAGTTTCGAGGGAATTACCGCCCACGGAGCCTTCACGGTGAACATCCCCTCGGAGGAGCATGCGGCCCAGGCGGACTACTTCGGCATCTATTCGGGGAGGGATGAAAACAAGTTCATCGCCACGGGGCTCACTCCCCGGCGGGGGGAGGCAGTGAATGCTCCCATGATCGAGGAGTTTCCCCTGTCCATGGAGTGCCGGGTGGTCCATTCCCACGATCTGGGATCCCACGTCCTCTTCGTCGGAGAAGTGGTCAGGACATGGGCCCTGGAGGAGTCTCTGAACGACTCGGGGTATCCCGACCCCCTCAAGGTCCGCCCCCTCGTCTTCGCCCCACAGTATGGAGCCTACTACGGCCTGGGGGATGTGGTGGGGCACGCCTTCAAGGACGGCCGGTCGCTCCGGGAAAGGGAAGTGTAGTTTGCCCCGGGGCAGACACACCTGCCGCCAACCCGCTCTTCCCATGAGAAGGGCGCAACGGAAAGGAGTTTTCAACTGATGGTATTTTCTTTGCTGCACTCCGATCAACCGGAGGATTTCCTGCTCTCCGGTGAAACCCCCCTCCGGAAGGACATCCCCGAAAGGTATCTCTGGAACCTGGGGGCCGTCTTTCCGGATACGGACTCCTGGGAGAGGGCATTTTCCGAGCTTGAAGGGGAGATCGGGACCTTTTCCTCCTTTCAGGGAGATCTTTTCTCCGCCCCTGCCAGGCTCCTTGAATTCCTCCGGGCCGAGGAAAAGGCCGGGGAGAAAATGGGGAAGCTCTACGCCTACGCCACCATGAAGAGCCACGAGGACACGGCCCTTCCCCTCTACCAGGGGATGGCAGACCGGGCGGGAACCCTCCTCGCCTCCTTCGGCGCAGCCCTCTCCTTCTTCCGCCCCGAAGTCCTCGCCGCAGGGCGCGGGCGGGTGGAGGAGTTCCTCGCCGCCTCTGCCGACCTCGGGGTCTACAGGCATTCCTTCGAGGAGATCCTCCGCATGGAGGGGCACGTCCTCTCCCGGGAGGAGGAAGAGCTCCTCGCCCGCTCCCAGGAGGTGGCCCGTACAGCGGAGACCGCCTTCTCCCTGCTCACCAACGCGGATATGACCTTCCCCTTCATCCTCGATGAAAAGGGAGTGGAGACGGAGCTTTCCGAGGAGCGGTACTTCCTTTTGAACCGTTCAAAGGACCGGAGGGTCCGGAAGGACTCCTTCACGGGAATCTACGGCACCTACGGCAGATACCGGAACGTCCTGGGCTCCCTCTATTCGGGGAGCGTGAAATCCGACCTTTTCTTCTCGAAGGCAAGGAAGTACCCCTCATCCCTTGAGGCCTCTCTCCACGGAGACAATATCCCCGCGGAGGTCTATTCCTCGGTGGTCTCCACAGTACGGAAGAACCTCGGCGCCCTCCATGACTACATGGCCCTTCGGAAAAAAGCCCTCTCCCTGGAGGAACTCCATATGTACGATCTCAACGTCCCTTTGGCGGACGAGCCGGAGGTCTCCTATACCTGGGAGCAGGCGAAGGAGATGGTGGCGGAGGGGCTGGCCCCCCTGGGGGAGGAATACCTTTCGGTCCTGAAGGAGGGCTTCGCCTCGGGGTGGGTGGATGTCTACGAAAACCGGGGAAAACGGAAGGGGGCCTACTCCTGGGGGAGCTACGGAACCCACCCCTACGTCCTGCTGAACTTCAACGGCTCTCTCCGGGATGTCTTCACCGTGGCCCACGAGATGGGGCACTCCCTCCACACGTGGTTTTCCCACAGGGACCAGCCCCAGGTTTACGCCGACTACACCATCTTCCTTGCCGAGGTGGCCTCCACGACGAACGAGGCCCTTCTCCTCGAATCCCTGCTTGACCGTGCCTCGAAGGAGGAGCGGATTTTTCTTCTGAACCACTATCTCGACCAGGTGCGGACCACGGTCTTCCGCCAGACCATGTTCGCCGAGTTCGAAAGGGAAACCCACCGCCTGGCCGAAGAGGGGGAGGCCCTGCCGGCGGAGCGTCTCTGCGGATACTGGATGGACCTCAACCGGGACTATCACGGGCCGGCCATGACCGTCGACCGGGAGATCGAGGTGGAGTGGGGGCGCATTCCCCATTTCTATTCCGCCTTCTACGTCTATAAATACGTCACGGGCTTTGCCGCCGCGGCGGCCCTCTCCCGGGCCCTGAGGGAGGAGGGGGAGGAGGCCCGCCGGCGCTACCTGGGCTTTCTCTCCCGGGGAAGCTCCGCCTGGTCCCTCGACATCCTGCGGGAGGCAGGGGTGGACATGGCGACCTCCGACCCCCTTGAGAAGACCATAGAGAACTTCAGGGAGAAGACGGCCCTTCTTGAAAAACTTCTGACGGAATGATCAGGGGGCGGTCTGCGGACCGCCCTCTTCCAGCATTTTTTTTCCGTGGGCTTCCAGCACTTTCACCATCTCCCATCCGGGATAGGAAAGACCGCCGGAAGCGGAATAGACGCACTGAATCTCCCAGGGAGGAGGGTCCATTTCCTCCATGGGGGCGATGGAGAGACGCCCCTCCCGGAGGGACTCCCTCACGGAGAGGCTGCTCGTGATCGCCATGCCCACCCCCTCCTCGGCAAGCTTTTTCGCCGTCTCGATATCGTCAACCTCCACCTCGCTCCCGAAGGGGATTCCCTTCCGCAGAAGAAATTCGTCCACGTGGGCCGCGAGGGCGCAGTTTCCGCTGAACCGGATGAGGGTTTCCTCTGATGGCTTCAGGGGCCCCTTCCTCTTTCGGCCATTTTCCGGAGATTCCACGGAGAGAAGGGGGTCCACCCCCAGGGAGCGGCCGGTGAAGGCCGAATCCCGGGGGGTGAGAAAGCTCTGTCCCAGGAGCACCAGCTCGACCCGCCCCTTCTTGAGATCGGCGAGGATCTCCTGGACATTTCCCGAGCGGACCGCAAGGGAGATTGCCGGGAAAGCCCGTCGGAAGGCTGCGAGGGCTCCGGGGAGGATGCAGGCTCCCGCGAAAGGGGAGACTCCCATCTCCAGCCTGCCCGAACTGAGGGTCTGCATATCCCGGAACCGCTCGGGAATTTCGTCGGCCCTCCTGAGAAGATCGGAGGCGAGGATGAAAAGAGCCCTCCCCTCGGATGTCAGGGAGATCGTCCTCCCCTTCCGTAAAAAAAGATGGACCGAGTAGGCCTTTTCGAGGGATGCGATGTGCTGGCTGACGGAGGGCTGGGAAAGATAGAGCTTTTCCGCTGCCCGGCGGAAGGCCCCCTCCTCCACCACGGCACAGAATACCCGGAGCTGATGAAGATTCAAAATCATTCCTCCCTCGATATAAGTTTTATTGATGAATTATATCATTTTTTGGTTATTGAAAATAATAGTATATGGTGTATCTTGGATGGACAAGAGGGGGGCGTATGTCTTGGAGGAGAGCCGGAGAAACAGCCTCATGCAAGTCTGCCGCGAACTGGTCCGCCGTCCGAGTCCTTCGGGGCAGGAGGGCACCGTCGCCCGCTTTGTGGCTGATACCATGCGCTCCCTCGGATACGACTCCGTCACCACCGATCTCTACGGCAACGTCCTCGGAAGCATCGTCTTCTCACCCGGGCCCGAAAGGGTTCTTCTCACCGCCCAGATGGACCACGTTGACGCCGGAGATGCGGCGGAATGGTCCCAGTACCCCTTCGGCGGCTTCATCGAACAGAACAGAATTTTCGGCAGGGGGACCTCCGACCAGAAGGGAGCCCTCGCCGCCATGATCCTTGCCGGAGCCTTTCTGAAGGCAGACCGGGAGAAGTACCTCCGGGGGGAGCTGACCGTGGCAGCGGCGGTGCACCAGGAGACCTTCGAGGATGTGGCCGCCCGGGCGATCAGCGATTTCGTGGAACCGACCTCCGTCATCGTGGGTGAAGCTTCGGATCTTCTCCTCGAACGGGGACAGCGGGGGAGGGCAGAGATACAGATCGAGATCTTCGGAAAGATGGCCCACTCCTCCCACCCCGAGTTCGGCCTCAATGCCGCGGAAACCATGGCATCCCTTCTTGCCTTCATAAAAAAGGAATTCACCCCCCCCTCTGATCCTTTCCTCGGCAAGGGGATTCTTGTTCTTACAAGCCTCTATTCCACCCCCCTGTCAAACAGCGGGGCCATCCCTGAAAAATGCACCGCCGTCTTCGACCGGCGCCTCCTCGGAGGAGAAACCCTCGAGGGAGTGATCGGCCAGATCGAAAGCATCATCGAAGCAGCCTGTCCGGTCATTCCGGGCCTTCGGGCGGCCGTCACCTTTCCTCTCATGGAGAGCCGGTGCTATACCGGCTCTCCCATACGGGGAAACCACTACGCTCCGGCCTGGTTTCTGCCCTCCCATTCCCCCCTTCTGACCGTCCTTTCAGGAGCTCTTTCGAAGGCCGGCCTCCCCTCGTCAGTCTCCTCCCGTCCGGGGTTCGGCACCAACGGGTGCTTTTTCGCCGGTGTCCGGGACATTCCCACGGTGATCTACGGACCGTCGAAGAGGGAGCAGGTCCACGGCATCGACGAATATATTGAAATAGAGGATCTCGTGACCGCCTGCCGGGGGTATACGGCCATGGGCGAAGCCCTTCTTAAGGCAGGGGGCAGTGAAAAGTATCCGGAAGAAAACCCCTATCATCTGCAAAAGGAGAGAAAGTGAATGGGCCACCCTGTAGAACTGCGATGCGTTCTCTGCGGCACCCCCTATGCACCGGGAGAAGTTGAGTACACCTGCCCTGCCTGCGGCCTCGACGGCACGCTGGATGTGCTCTATGACTATAAAGAGGCGGCCCGGACCATGACCCCTGAGACCCTGGGGAAAAGAGAGGGCTCTCTCTGGCGCTACCGGGAGATCCTCCCCATAGAGGAAGAGAACAGCATCCCCTCCCTCTCCGTGGGGTGGACCCCCCTCTATGACTGCCCCGCCATCGCCGGAGAGTACGGAATCGCCGAGTTTTCTGTGAAGGATGACGGGAGGAACCCCACGGGGTCCCTCAAGGACCGGGCAAGCGCCGTGGGGGTCGCCCGGGCGGTGGAGCTCAACCAGCCCGTGATCGCCTGCGCCTCCACGGGGAACGCCGCCAGTTCCCTCGCCGGATTCGCCGCCGTGAGCGGACGGAAGAGCTTCATCTTCGTCCCCGAAAAGGCCCCGGCCGCAAAGGTCGCCCAGCTTCTCGTCTACGGGGCGACGGTGGTGCTGGTGAAGGGCGACTACGCCGACGCCTTCAGCCTCGCCACGGCGGCCATCGGAAAATACGGCTGGTACAACAGGAACTGCGC
>JALHFZ010000047.1:13285-14256 GCA_022837505.1 Synergistaceae bacterium | reverse complement strand
TCTCCCTGCCGAACCCCCAGTTGCTCCACGAGAGCTTCAGGGGTTCTCTCAGCCGCTCCGGATGGCAGCGTTTGAGATCATCGAAGGCCGTGCGGATGCGGTCGTTCTTCTCCTCGAAATTCTGTCTTTTCATGGCGTCCTCCCCGAGAGTTCAAAAAAGCGGAGGGGAGAACCCCCTCCGCGCAGGTACGTTCTGCTGCAGCCTACTTTACCTCCACATCCGAAAGGGCCTTGTCCATCTTGGCCTTGAGGATATCCATTCCTTCCTGGGTGGACTTGTACTTGCCCGCCACGAGGTCCTGAAGGGTGGCCGCCCATTCTGTGGTCAGCTCGAAGAAGTAGGGGTTGGGCGTGAAGTAGATGGTCGTTCCGGGAACGGTGGCCTCGAAGGTCTCCTTGAATCCGGGGGTCGCCTCGATGATCTTCTGGAACTTGGGGTTATCGAAGACGGACTTTCTGGGGGGATCGACGGATTTCCACTCGGTCACGGACCAGGTCTGGAAGTCCTTGCCGGTGAAATACTGCAGGAAGAGCCATGCGGCATCCTGGTTCTGGGATGAGCTGTTCATTCCGAGGGACCAGACCCAGAGGTTGGATTTGATCTCCGTCTTCCCTGCGGGAAGGGGGGGAGGCGCGAAGGCGATCTTGCCGGACTGGCTGGATGCCCCGGGGACAGACTGGAAGTAGCCGTTGCAGTCGGCGTCGAAGAGCATGGCGGCCTTGCGGGCTCCGAGGTCGGCACCGCACTGGTACCACGTGTAGGAGGACCATGTCGGCGAGCCGCCGGCCTTGATCAGCTGAACCCACATGTCGGTCATGGCCACGGCCTCGGGGGAGTTGACCTTCGAGACGAGCTTGCCGTCCTCAATGGCGAGGTCGGTGGCGCCGTAATTGGCGAAGGTGGTCATGTAGCCCGGATGGATCGTGGCCCAGTTGCGGGTTCCCCGGACCGCGAGGGCGTAGGTGCCCTT
>JALHFZ010000047.1:0-13256 GCA_022837505.1 Synergistaceae bacterium | reverse complement strand
AGGGCCCACTGTCCGCCCGTGCCCACCTTGTGGCCGGGAACGAGGTCCCAGCGGAGAGCGCCGACGATGCCGGGGAAGAAATCGCCGTAGTCATAGTCGGCGGCGGTCATCTTCGGATCGTTGAGGAACTTGTTCAGATCAACCATGTAGCCGGAGGTGGCATAGTCCCAGCACTGGTAGGCGCCGGTCATGTAGACGTCCGGCTCTCCCGATTTGCTGCTGAGAGAGGTGGTCAGCTTGTCGAAGTAGTTCTCCTCGGGGACCATTGTATGGACGACCTTGATTCCCGTGGCTGCTTCGAACTCGGCAAGTTTCTTGATGATGCCCTCGGCATAGGGGTGCTGATTGAACAGGACCTTGATAGTCTTTCCTTCCGCCTGTTTCCAGTTGAAGTCCGCTGCGGCTGCGATGCCCGCAGTGAACAGGAGCGCAGTGACGACGAACAGAAGCGTCAGTTTCTTCAAAGCATTCGTCCCTCCTTCATAGGTAGGTACAGCCAGGTTCCTTTTCCGCCAGTGACACCTTCTCGCATGTTTCCTTTTTCGGTGAGCTCCGGTACGGGCACCCCCCTTCAGATCGTGGTGTTACAGCCTTCTAGGGAACGAGGACCACCCGCACTGCCCCCTCGCCCTTGAGGGCCATATCGAAGCCTTCCTTCCACTGGTCAAGGGGAAGTTTGTGGGAGACGACCCCCTCGGTGGGAAGCCTGCCCTCGGCAATCCACTCGATGACGGGCTCGAAGCAGTAGGGGCTGAGATGCACCCCGAGAAGGTCAAGCTCTTTCTCGTCGCTGATGATGCTCCAGTCCACCGTCACCGGGTGGCCGAAGACGCTGAACTCCACGAAGCGGCCGAGCTTGCGGATCATGTCGAGCCCCTGCTGCACCGAGGCGGGGTTGCCCGAGGCCTCGATGTAGATGTCGCAGCCGTAGCCGTCGGTCATGTCCTTCACCTTCTGCACCACGTCCTCATTCATGGGGTTCATGACCACGTCGGCGCCGAACTTCTTCGCCAGCTCCAGGCGATGATCGTTCACGTCGAGGACGACGAGGGTTTTGGGGTTTCGCAGCTTCGCCGCGCCGATCATACCGAGGCCGAGGCACCCCACTCCGGAGATGACCACCACGTCCTCGTTTCCGATCTGCGCCCGGTCGATGCAGTGCTTCGAGCAGGCGTAGGGCTCCACGAGGACCGCCGCCTCCATGGGGAGGTCTTTGGGGATCTTGTAGACGAGGGCCTCCTTCGGAAGACGCATGTACTCGGCCATTCCTCCGTTGACGTTGTGCTGGAAGCCGTAGACGTCGTGCTTCTGGCACATCCAGTACCGGCCGGTATTGCAGAACCGGCAGTTCCAGCAGGGGACGATCTGGTCGGAGGTCACCCGGTCGCCGATTTCGAAATCACCCTTCACCTCGGGGCCGATCTCGACGATGTGGCCGATGAATTCGTGCCCCGGAATGACCGGAGCCTTTATGTAGGAGGGTCGCCCCTCCTCCCCCCAGAAGCGGGGCGCTCCGAGGTAGGACTTGGTGTCCCCGGCGCAGATGCCGCAGGCCTCTACCTTGATGATGATCTCCCCCTTGCCCGCCCTCGGAACGTCCACCTCTTCGATACGGTAGTCAAGGGGCGCGTGGGCTACGAGGGCCTTCATTTTTTTCGGCAGATCGGTCATATTCTTTTTTCTCCCTTCTTTTTTCAGTTTGGAAAGAGGATTCTCCTTACGCCTGTATCCTGTCCCCGGTCTCCGGATCGAAGATATGGGTTTTTTCCTCGTGGAACCTCAGATGAATTTTCTCTCCCTTTTTGTACCTCCGCTCGTCCTCCGTCATGAGGGTGAGGAAGTCCTCCTCCCCTACGTCGATGCTGATCCGCTTCTCGTCACCGAGGTTCTCGAAGACGTCCACGGTGACCTCAGACCCCGTTCCGTCGTCGGAACTGATGAAAATGTCCGTGGGGCGCACGCCGAGGGTGACCTCCATGCCGGAGCGAAGGGCCGACCGGTATCTGGAGGGGACGGCCACCCGTATCCCCTTTTTCGGAAAGAGGAAGAAAAGCTTCCCCGACTCCTCGAGGATCGAGACCTTCATGAGGTTCATGGGGGGCTCGCCGATGAACCCCGCCACGAAGACGTTCACTGGGTTGTCGTAGACCTCGAGGGGGGTGCCGAACTGCTGAAGCTTTCCGTCGTTCATGATGGCGATCCTGTCCGCCAGGGACATGGCCTCGAGCTGGTCATGGGTGACGAGGACGGTGGTGCACTTGATCTTGTTGTGTATCCTCTTGATCTCCGTCCGGAGGATCTGCCGCATCTTTCCGTCGAGATGGGAAAGGGGCTCGTCGAGCAGAAGAACCAGGGGGTTGCGGACAAGGGCACGGGCGATGTTCACCCGCTGCTTCTGCCCTCCCGAGAGTCCCGCGGGCTTCATCTCAAGCAGATCGTCCACCTTCATAAGGGGGGCGATCTCCCGCACTCTGCGGTCGATCTCCTCTCTGGCCACTCCCTTGGCCGAGAGGTTGAAGGCAATGTTCTCGTAGACGTTCAGGGGCGGATAGAGGGCGTAGTCCTCGAAGGCAAGGCCGATATTCCTGTCCTTGGGGTGAAGGTTGTTGATGAGGGTGTCCCCGATGTAGATATCCCCCCGGGTGATCTCCTCGAGGCCGGCCACCATCCTCAGGGTTGTGGTCTTGCCGCACCCGGAGGGGCCCAGTATCCCCACGAATTCGCCGTCATCGCAGGAAAGGGAGAAATCGTTCACGGCGTAGTCGGCTGCCTCGTTCTTTTTGTTCCTGTACCGTTTGAAGACATTCTTCAGAGTGAGCCTCGCCACGGCTACCGCCCCCTTACGAGTTCGGCCTGATTATGGCGAACTACGAAATCGCCCGTTTCTCCGTTGAAGAAGAGGGCATTGTTCATATCGAGCTTCAGATAGATGGGGCTGTCCAGCTCCGCCCTGAGATCGTTCGGGGCCACGGCTTGAAAGAGGGACTCCCCCACCTTGATAGTGAGGATCGCCTTGTTGCCTATGGGCTCAAGGTTGTAGACGCTCCCCTCCACGCAGTTCTCCTCCTCGGTGAAGCAGTACCCCACGTTCAGCCCCCGGATTCCCATGCGCCATTTCGGGATGGTCGAGTGTGAGAGAACCCCCGCCACATCGTCATTCACGGGGAGGCACCGGTCCGTTCCGGCGAAGACGGCGCAGAGGGTCCCCTCTCTGCTGACGAGGTCCACGTCCACGAGGTTGATCTCCGGCTCCCCCACGAGCTTGGCCACGAACTCGTTCCGGGGGGTGTAGTAGATCTCGTCGCTGCTTCCGATCTGGACGATCTCCCCGAGGTTGATGATGGCCACCCGGTCGCTGAGGCTCATGGCCTCCGTGTAGTCGTGGGTCACGTAGATGGTGGTGGTGTCGAACTCCGCCTGCATGGACTTCAGCTCCGTGCGCATGAGGTGCCGGAGCTTCGCGTCGAGGTGGGCGAGGGGTTCGTCCATGAGGAAAACCCGGGGTGAGCGGACGAGGCACCTCCCGAGGGCCGTCCGCTGCCTCTGGCCGTTGCTGAGCTGGGAGGGGAGACGCTCGAGGAGGCTGCCTATCCCCATCATGTCCGCCACCTTCTGCACCTCCTGTTTGATCACGGCCTCGTCCTTCCGGTAGAGGGGGCTTCTCATGGGGGAGGCTATATTGTCGTAGACGGTCATATGGGGGTAGAGGGCGTAGTTCTCGAAGACCATTGAGACGTTTCTGAGGGCCGGCTCCACGAGATTGACCACCTCGTCGTCGAAGCGCACGAGCCCCGCATCGGGAAATTCGATCCCAGCCACGGTCTTCAGTATGGTGGTCTTCCCCGCTCCGGCGGGGCCGAAGAGGACGAAAAACTCCCTGTCCCGCACGGTCAGATCAATGTTCCTGAGGGCCTGAACTTTTCCGAAGGATTTGCTGATCCCCTCGAGGGCTATATGGGCCATGGCTGCCTCCCTACCCCTTCACCGCGCCGAAGCTCAGGCCCCGGACGAGGTGCTTCTGAATGAGGATGGCCAGGATCACTTCGGGGGTGGCGGTCACCACGGCCGCGACGGCCATCTGCCCGTAGTGGACCGTATCCGAGGCGATGTACCGGAGGGAGGCCACAGTGACGGGCATGATCTTGAAGCCGCTCAGCAGCAGCGGAAAGGTGAAGCTGTTCCAGGCGAAGATGAAGGCGAGGAGGGCCGAGGCCACCAGGCCGGGCTTGACCAGGGGAAGAAGGATGCGGAAGAAGATCTGGTACCACTTGTAGCCGTCGAGCTGGGCGGCCTGCTCCACCTCCACGGAGATATCCTCGAAATACCCCCGGAGCACCCAGACGAGAAGGGGGAGGGTGATGAGCTGGTAGACCCAGATCAGTCCGATATAGGTGTCATACAGGCCGATCTTCTGATAGATGAGAAAGAGGGGAAGCACCACGAGGATCTCCGGGGCGAACTTGAAGGAGAGGATGGTGAAGGCGAGGTCCTCCTTTCCCCGGAAATTGAACCGGGCCAGGGAATAGGCCGCGGGGACTCCCACGAGGATGGAGACGATTACCGCGCCGCCGCTGACAATGATGTTGTCGAGGAAATACTTGAAATAGTCAGTCTTTATCAGCACCTCCTGGTAGTTCTCCAGGGTGGGGTCGAAGACGAAGGTGGTGTTGAACATCTGGGCGTCGCTCTTGAAGGAGATGACGAGCATCCAGAAGAGGGGGAACAGGGCGAAGATGGTCCACAGGATGAGCATGCTGTTCCGGGCAAGGGCTTCCATGGGGCTGTTTTTCATAATGCTTCTCCTACCTTCCCGAAGCTTTGCGCTGGACGATAAGCCAGTTGCTGACCAGCTTCTTGCTGATGATATAGATGACTATCCAGAGGAAGAGGATATAGGGCATGGCCTCGCCGAATTTCAGAAAGGCGAACCCCTTGTTGTAGGCCGTCAGGGACAGGTTCATCAGGGTATCGCCGGGGCCGCCCTTCGTCAGGGCGAAGATGATGCCGTATTCCTGCATGGAGGCCATGAGGCGAAAGATAAGGGCAATATAGAGAAAGGGCTTGAGCATGGGGAGGGTCAGGTTTTTGAAGGTGAACCAGGCCGAACCGCCGTCGATCTGGGCGGATTCGAAGGGGGACTTCGGCAGGGAGTTGATCCCCGCCACCACGAGGACAATGACGAAAGGTGTGTAGACCCACACATCGATCATGGCCGCCGTGAAGAGGGCTGTGGATGGTGAGGACGCCCAGGGGAAGCCGTAGATCCCCAGGAGGTTCAGAAATTTTTCGATGATCCCCACGGAGGTGTTGGTCATGAGCTGCCAGATGATGGTGGCGATCACCGGCGCGACCATCAGGGGGAAGACGAGAATGACCTTGAGGATTCTGCTGAAAAAATTATCCTTTTTGCAGATGAGGAGGGCGATCCCCAGGCCGAGGACCATCTCAGACCCCGTGGTGACGAAGGCGTATTTCGCCGTCACCCAGACGGCGTGCCAGAAGGTGGGGTCTTTGAACATGCTGATCCAGTTTTCCAGGCCGATGAATTTCATGGTCGGCCGCCGGAAGGAGAGGTTTGTCAGAGAGTAGTAGATGGCCGTGACGAAGGGGTAGAGGATTCCGATCGTCAGCAGCAGCGCCGGGGCGATGATGAGATAGGGCCTTGCCCGCACGGAGAGGGGCTGTTTTTGATACTGCCCGGCCTTTTCAGCCAAGGATAACACCTCCCCGGATAAAGAGATGAGGAACCATAGGTTCACTCATGGCGAAAATTCCGCCTTTCGATTTCTTTTATGGCCTCGATCTTCTCGCTCGACCGGCCCGGCACGAACTTGAGCTGAAGCCATTCGCTGACGAGCCGTTTTGCCAGTTCCGGCCCAAGGGTCCGGGCCCCCAGGGTGATGACGTTTGCGTTGTTGCTGAGACAGGCCCGCTCGGCGGAATAGACGTCCGACACCTGGGCCGCATGAATTCCGGGGAACTTGTTGGCCGCGATGGCCATGCCGATCCCCGTGCCGCAGATCAGAATTCCCTTCTTGAGATAGCCGCTGTCGATGATGCTCCGGGCCACCCGTTCCGCCACGAGAGGGTAGGGTGTGTCGTCCGATGTATCCTGAACGCCGAGGTCCTCCACGTCCGATCCGCCCATTTTCAGAAGGGCAAGAATTTCGTCCTTCAGGGAGACCGCCGCGCTGTCGCATCCCAAAACAATGGAAGTCATTTCTGAACGCCCCTTTCCGTTCGTTATTCCTCTTTCAGCAGCTCCTTGACGGACTCCGCCATGGAATTCAGCAGGAGGCAGCACGAGGTCGCTCCGGCGTCGAGGACGCCCCTCGAGCGCTCTCCGAGCCTGCTTGCCCGGCCCACCCGGGCGACCATGTCCCTGGTGGACTCCCTTCCCTCCTCCGCCGCGGCCTGCAGAGCCGTGAGGGCCTTTGCGAAATCCCCCGTCTCCTCAAAGGAGGCATCGAAGGCCTCCACCGCAGGCAGAAGGGAATCGAGGAGGGTCTTGTCCCCCCGAACGGCTCCTCCGAGCTTTTCAATCTCAGAGGCGGCGGACCCCAGCATGGCGCTGAAGGCGGAGCCGTCGATCCGCTCCCTGTCCTTCGCCCCCTTGGCGATCTGGTCGAAGAAGGTGCCGTAGATCGGGCCCATGGACCCGCCGATCTCCATAAGGAGAATCCTGCTCAGAGTCTTCATGGCCGTGGTGAAGTCGGCAGTCTCCCAGTCCACCCGGGAGAGGCAGAGGGAAAACCCCTTGTCCATGTTCACTCCGTGATCTCCGTCGCCGATGGCGCCGTCGATCTCGCTGAGATAGGCCCTGTTCTCCCCGATGACCCGGATCATCTCCCGGACGACCACAGCGCCGTCCCTGTTCGCGAAGGAATTCATGCCCTATCTTCCGAACTGGGTGAGCCCCATGCTCTCCGCCTCGAAGTCGATGAGCTCTTTCAGTTCGTCGTCGAGCTTCATGACGGTGAGGGTGGCCCCCATCATCTCGAGGGAGGTGAAATAGTTCCCCACGTAGGACCGGTGGATGGTGAGCCCCTTTTCCTCCAGAAGGGCGGCCATCCTTCCGTAGAGAATATAGAGTTCCATTACGGGGGTGGCTCCGAGACCCGACAGGAGAACCGCGACCTCGTCCCCCTCTTTGAAGGGAAGATCCGGAAGGACGATGTCCACCATGGACTTCGCCACTTCGTCGGCGGAGGTCAGATCGGTCACTGCGATCCCCGGCTCGCCGTGATGGCCGATCCCCACTTCCATGGTGCCCGGCTCGATGGCGAAATTCGGCTTCCCCACCGCCGGGATTGTGCAGGGGGTGAGCCCCACACCCACGCTGCGGGTGTTGTCCACGGCCTTCTGTGCCGCCGCGATGACCTCTTCGAGGGAACCGCCGAGGGCCGCCTTCGCCCCTCCGGCCTTCCACATGAAGATCTCCCCCGCCACGCCCCGGCGCTTCTTCTCCTCCCCCTTCGGTGCGGAGGGAACATCGTCGTTGGCAACAACGGTCATCACCCGGATGCCGTCCTCTTCGGCGAGCTCCCGGGCCATCTTCACGTTCATATTGTCCCCCGCGTAGTTTCCGTAGAGGCAGGCCACCCCCGCTCCTCCGTCAGCGGCAGCGAAGGCGTCGTAAAAGGCCTTTGCCGTAGGAGAGGAGAAAATCTCACCCACGGCCACGGCGTCCACCAGGTTGCGCCCGAGGTATCCGATGAAGGCGGGCTTGTGTCCGGATCCTCCGCCGGTGACGATTCCCACCCGCCCTTTGACCGGGGCAGTACGGGATTTGAGAACCCTGGGGTTCTCCGTCCCCTCCACAAGATCACCGTGGCTTTTCAGAAATCCGACGAGCATATCCTCTACTGCCATGGATGGATCGTTCACAAAACGCTGCAAGGAAAAAACCTCCTCTTTCTTTTTTCCGGCCCCTTCCACAATGGAAAGGATCAGGTTGAATGCTGAGTTCCTTCTCCCTTGAGTTCAATAAGTTCCCTGGCGGTGAGATGGTCGGTGATCAGCACATTCACAAGTTTTCCCCCGAGGGCGCCGGCGATGGCCTCCGCCTTCCCCGGCCCGCCCGCCAGGGCGGCCACCGTCGGAATGGAGGAGATCTCCTCAAGGGTGAGCCCCACCACCCGGCGGTCGATCTCCGAGGGGACCAGCCGCCCCGAGCCGTCATAATAGCGGAGCAGCACATCCCCCACGGCCCCCCGGGAGCGGAGCATCTCCCGTTCTTCCGGTGAGATGCCGTCCTTTTTCCTCATGATGAGGGTCTCGGGGGTCACCGTCCCTATTCCGAGAAAGGCGATGTCCGCCCTTCCGGCCATATTCAGCACTTCAGAGACGCCCGGGTCCCGGAGGAACATCTCCCGGGCCTCGGCGTCGGCGGCGATTCCCGGGGCCATCAGGAGGAATTTCTTCGCCCTGAGGGCCTCGGCCATGATGTTGACGATCTCGTAGGAATGGGTATCTATGGTGGGGTCGGAGACGAAGCCGAGCCCCTGGATGAGGGTTATATTTTTAATCTTCCGCTGGCTGGTATGGCGGGAGAGGGATCTAGCCATGGCCAGAAGGGTCTCCCCCCAGCTCAGGGTGATCTTCAGTCCGTCCAGCAGATTTTTCAGGAGGTATTCGGCGGCTGCCAGGCCGATGGCCGCCCGTATCATTTCGCCGCTCATGGAGGGTTCCACGTCGGCGACGACGGCCTCCCGAAGGCCGTAGAGCCCTTCGAGGGAGCTTTCGAGTTTTTCATGAAGATGAAGGGGGGGTCGGATGAAGATGCGGATGAGACCGTCTTTTCTGCCCTGATCAAGAAGACGCTGCACCTTCTGGCGGGAGATGCCGCAGGCTGCGGCGATTTCCGCCTGGGTGAGGTCTTCCTCGTAGTATTTGCGGGCGATCTTTACCATGAGGCGCTGGGAATCCACACTGACCATTTTCTGAACATCCTCTCGGAAGTCCCATGGATCTCTGGCGGAAGCGTTCTCTGGGAATGAGCAAAAGCCCAAGAAATGAACAATCTCTCATACATTTTTTATCACTAAAGGGAGAGGGTGTCAAGAAAAAAATCAGCGGAAAAACGCCGCCCTTTCCCCCCTTTGATCAGCCGAGGGATTTCCCGCAACGGAGGAAAATCCACCAGCCGGAACAGACGGAAAGGGTCTCAATGCCGGAAGGGGCAGAAAAAAACACCCCCTCTTTTCCGCCCTTCAGGAAGGGAAAAGAGGGGGACAGGAAAAAAGAGGAATTCTTCCGAAGGGAGGAGTTTTACCCCTCCCTTTTCTGGCCGTAGGTGGCCCTCGCTCCGTGTTTGCGGAAATAGTGCCGGTCGAGGAGGGAGGAGTTGAGGGGCGGGGTGAGGGGTGCGATGGAGAGGGTCAGGGCGGCGGTCTTCGCCACCTCCTCAAGGATGAGGGCATTCTCCGCGGCCGCCAGGGCATCCTTCCCCCAGGCGAAGGGGCCGTGGCCGCCCACGAGGGCGGCGGGAACCGCCGAGGGGGAGAGGCCGGAAAAAGTCCTCAGGATGATCTCCCCCGTCCTTTTTTCATAGTCCTCTCCCGCGTCCTCCCCTGTGAGAGGGGGGGTGCAGGGGACGGGGCCGTAAAAGGTGTCGGCGTGGGTCGTTCCGAGAACAGGCAGCGCCCGGCCCGCCTGGGCCCAAGCGGTGGCCGCAGAGGAATGGGTATGGACCACCCCTCCGATCTCCGGAAAGGCCTGGTAGAGGACGAGGTGGGTGGCCGTATCCGATGAGGGGCGGAGCTCCCCCTCGACGACCCTGCCCGCCAGGTCCACTATGACCATGTTCTCCGGTGCCGCCTCGCCGCAGGGGAGCCCGCTGGGCTTGATGGCCACGACAGCGGCCTCCCGGTCGATGGCGCTTCCGTTCCCCCAGGCGAGGATCACAAGGCCGTATTCGGCAAGCAGGCGGTTCGCCCCTGCGGCTTCCCTTCGAATTCGTTCGTACATGGGTACACCTCCCGGTCTACATGGCCGCAGTCTGCATCTCCGCCAGTTCGCCCATGATCTCCTTCGTCTGTCCGTAGAGCCTTTTGTAGAGAGTGAAGTACCTGGAGTAGATCTCGTGATTCTGCCGGTCCGTCACCGCCGTCTCCCGGAAGGTCAGCCATGATTTGATCTCCTCCGGGTCGGTGAAGACACCTGTGGCGAGACCCGCGAAGAAGGCGTCCCCCAGGGGAGCCTCCACGTCGAGGGCGAGGCGCTTCATGTTGAACCCCGTGACGTCGGCGAAGATATGGGTCCACAGATCGCTCTTCGACGGGCCGCCCACCATGTAGCAGGTGTCGTCCAGGGCTATCCCCGCCCCGACGGCCTCCTCCATGTTGTGCCTGAGGGAATAGGCCGCCGCCTCCATGCAGGCCCGGTAGACGTGCCCCCGGGTGTGCATGAGGGAGAGGCCCAGAATCGCCCCCCGGGCGTCGGGGTCCCAGATGGGCGACCGGTCGCCCATGAAATAGGGGAGCACCAGGAGCCCATTGCTCCCCGCCTTCAGGTCCCGGGCCTCCATCTCGAGGAGGGCATAGGCGGAAAGTCCGGAGGTCTTCTGCACGGCCTTCTCGCACCCGCCGAACTCGTCCCGGAACCAGCGGATGACCGCTCCCGAGGTGGCGCCGCCGCCGAAGGTGTAGATGGTCGTGTCGTCGTTGACAACGTAGGGAAAGCTGATGAGGCCGGGGGAGAGGTATTTTCCGTCATGGACGGTTCCCCAGCAGGTGGACGTGCCCATCATGGCCACGTGCTCCCCCTCATGAATGACGCCGCAGCTGAACTGGGCCACCGGCGCGTCGATCCCTCCGGCGACGATGGGGGTCCCCTCAAGCAGGCCTGTGGCATCGGCGAAAAGTTTGTTCAGTCCGCCCACCACGGAGTGGGAGCTCGTGATCTTCTCAGGAAAGAGGGAGATGGGGATGCCGAGGGCCTCGCACATCTCGGGGGACCAGGTCTTCTTCCGTATATCGAAGACGCCGCCGATGTTTCCGGCGGAGGAATAGTCCGTGGCGAGGACGCCGGTGAATTTATGAATGACGTAGTCCTTGGGGGTGACGAACTGGACGGTTCTTTTCCACAGATCGGGCTCGTTGTCCCGCATCCACATGATCTTCGTGAAGCCGTAGTAGCTGTCCACATAGTTTCCCGTGATGCCGAAGATCTGTTCGAGGGGGATGGTGTCCTTCACCCACCGGGTCTGCTTCCGTGCCCGGCGGTCCATCCATATCATGCAGGGGCGGAGGGGGACCATATCCCTGTCCACGGGGATGCCCGAGCCGCCGTAGAGTCCGCTGATGGCGACGCCGGCAATCTCCTTTTTATCGAGCCCGGATTTATGCAGGGCCTCCTTGAGGGTGCACACCACCCCCTCGAGCCACACATCGGGCCACTGCTCCGCCCAGGAGGGGGCGGGGGTGATCACGCCGTATTCCCGGAAGCTCTGGCTGAGCATCCGTCCCTTCCTGTCGAGAACGACTGCCTTGGTGCCGCCGGT
The DNA here is from genome assembly GCA_022837505.1 of Synergistaceae bacterium. GTDB lineage: Bacteria > Synergistota > Synergistia > Synergistales > Aminobacteriaceae > JALHFZ01. The sequence goes on along the minus strand of JALHFZ010000047.1, from coordinate 1,753 downwards.
CCCTATGTCAACGCCAATGAGCATGATGCCATCCCCTTTCCAGCTTTGAAATCAAGAATACCAGCGGGATTCTTTTAATGCAACAATGGTCACAGGGCGGAAAAAGAACTCAGTTCATGAAGCCGAAACGGGATTTCGCCTTCCACACAAGCTCGTAGACCGGGGGGATGGCGAGGAGGGCGAGCACCCCTCCGGCAACGAGGCCGCCGATGGCAACGATGGCCATGGGGGATCGGAAGGAGCCTCCCTCACCCGCTCCGATGGCGAGGGGGATCATGGCGATGATGGAGGTGACGTCCGCCATGATGATCGGCCGGAGGCGCACTCTGCACGCCTCGATGATGGCTTCGGCGGGGTTCTTTCCCTCCTTCCGGACGATCTCGGCGTAGTCGATGATCACGATGGCGTTGTTCACCACGAGCCCCACGAGCATGATGACCCCCATGAGGCCGTAGATGGACATGGGCGTCTTCGTCAGGATGAGCGCCGGGACCACGCCTATGACGGACAGAGGCACGGTAAGCATGATCACGAAGGCGAAGAGGAAGGACTCGAGGATGGCGGCGATGAGCAGAAAGGTGAGGAGCACCGCCAGCCCGAGGGCAAAGTTGAGGGGGCCGAAGTTGTCCTGGATGGACTGGATCTCTCCGGCGTAGGTGATGCGGTACCCCGGAGGAAGGGGGATTTCCGCTATGAGGGGGCGGATCTCCCGGTAGGCCTCCCCCACCGTCGTCCCCGAGACGTTTCCGTCCACGGTGATGGAGCGCTGCCGGTCCTTCCGGAGGATCTGGGTGGGGCCCATGGTATCCTCGATCATGGCGAGGTCCCGGAGGGAGACGAACCCGGCGGAGGTGGAAAAGGGGAGGTCCGGAAGCTGGAAGGGGCTCGAGACCTCCTCGGAGCGGAGCTTCACGAGGATGTCGTATTCCTTGCCCCTCTCCCGGAAGACCCCCGCCTTCAGCCCCGTGACGTACCCCCTCAGGATGTCCGAGAGGTTCTCCGTGCTGAAATTGAGCCGACCCATCCGAAGGCGGTCGGGGATGAGCTGAATCTCCGGCCGTCCCGTGCGCCAGTCGAGGTCCACGTCCACGACCCCCTCCACACTCCGGAGGACCCCCATGACCTTCATGGCAAGGTCGTTCAGCACCTCTGTTTCGTCCCCCCGGACGACCACCTGGATGGTCTTTCCCCTCACTCCTCCCCTGCCCCCTCCGGCGCTGACGCTTGCCTTGAGGTCGGGAAGGGAGGCGAGAAGGGGACGGAGGGGAGCGGCAAAGGCGAAGCTGGACGGGCGGTCGGGGTCATCGTCGAGGTATATCCGCATGGTGGCCCGGTTGAGCCCTGACCGGGAGCCTCCGCCGCCGATGACGGCGTCCACCCCCTTGACGTGGGGCAGAGAAAGAACGTGGTTCTCCACCTGCCTCACCAGCCGGTCCGTCATGGCCAGGGATGCCGACGCCGACGTCTCCATGGAGATGGAGACCTGCCCCTCGTCGGAGGAGGGGAAAAACTGAAAGCCGATGCGGTTCGTTATCAGCACCGAACCGGCGGTAAGCCCCCCGAAGAGCAGCAGGGCGAGCCAGGGGTGCCCCACGGCGGTCTTTACAAGGACATGATGAAGGTCCTCGAACCCCTCGTAGAGCCACTGCCACCAGCCGGTGAGCAGGCGGCTTCCCCGGGAGGGGCCGGAGGAACTGCCGATCCGGGCGGCGAGCATGGGGGTGAAGGTGAGGGCGACCCAGAGGGAGAAGAG
>JALHFZ010000046.1:24367-27047 GCA_022837505.1 Synergistaceae bacterium | reverse complement strand
GTAAATACATCCCCCGGCTGACCTATGCAGACGGCATAGGTGCCTTCCGGGGCATAGACCGTTCCTTCGTCCACAAGGCTGTCATAGAGGGCGACTGTGTTTTCTTCCTCCGTCACCACTACAATACGCCCTTTGGGGGGTATTTCAAAGGCGAGGATATGCCCCTCTTCTATTCTGTACCATTCGGCGTACCCTTTTTCTCCGATCGTTACTGAATTTCTTCCCTCATCAACTTTTCTTGCCCCTTCAGCCTCTGAAAAGAGGAAGATCCCGGACCGGGCCCACAGAACTCCGTCCCTTTCATAAAGAAAGAACTCCCCCTGGTCGCGGAAAAGAGGGGCGGCATAGGTTCCGTGATCGCTGCCGTCTATCCTGAGAGGGTTGCCGAAGCTCAGGTATCCCGGCAGATCCCTGTAGGTATGGGAAACGGCCATGGCAGTATCTTTATAGAGCTGGGCAGGCGGCGTCATATTCCGCATGAGCCAGCGTTTTCCGCTGACGTCGCTGAAAAGCTTTTGATTTTTGTCGGGTTTTCCGATGCTCTGGAACATAGGAAAATCCATAGAGTAGAAGGGGTCATTCTCCGCGACGAAAAAGGAGCTGCCGCCGTCCTGTAGAAAATATCCCCGGAGATCCTTTTCAAAGGAGTAAAAGGAGCCGTTGTTGTATGCAAACGACATCAGCGGCACTTCCATACCTTCTTCCGAAGGCTCGGGTTCATCCGGAAGCAAGGGGAAAATATCCATGCTTTTTTTATCCCTGTCGAAGAGTATGCGCACGAAGGAGCTGCCGTTTCCGTAGATCCCCTGGAAATCAGAAAGTTCCGGGGGGATGGCTTCGGGATCCACCGGTTTTTTCTTCTCCGCCGATGGCGGCAGGGGAAGTCCCTTGTCCTTCATAAGAGCGTCCAGTATGGGCCTTGACACCGTGTCGGCGTTAAGCCTTCCCGACAGGCTGACCGCCACGGCAATCCTCTTGTCGGGCAGGACCTGAAATCCGGTAGAGTACGCCCCTGTGCCGCCCCCCTTTGAAAAAACCCTCAGGCCGTTTCTCTCATAGGAAGGAAGGGAGGAGTAATCCCATCCGAAGGAATCCAATATGGCCGGACCGCGCAGCTTCGACGAAAAGGGCGTGGGCTGTTTTTTCAGTATCTCCCCGAGAGATTCCTTTGAAAGTATATTTATCCCTCCCGGACAAAAACTGTCCGCAAATCTGCACAGATCCTCGGCAGTGGAGGAAAGACCTCCTGCGGCGTACACAAGGATCACCTCGGGGGGGTATTTTTTCCCCGACTGAGGATCATAGAAATGGGAGATAGTACCTCCGGTCTCTCCTATGCTTGCTTTTGTATCCTTCATGCCCAGGGGGAGGAATACTTTTTCTTCAAGAAAGTCCATGAATTTTTGCCCCGTTACCCTCTCAACGATCATCTCAGCAAGGGTAAAACCGTCGTTGCAGTAGATGCTGTACGCTCCGGGATCATGTTTCAGATTTTCATCCCTGAGCCTTTCAAGGAGCATTCCGTGAGGATCGCCCTCAGGTTCATAGCCGAAAAGGAAGGAGGAGCCCGGCAGGCCGGAGGAGTGGTTGAAGAGCATCCTTACCGTGATGTCCCTGTATCTCGGATCCTTCATCACAAATTCAGGAATGTAGTGAACGACCGGTCCGTCCAGGGAGATTTTCCCCTCGTCCGCAAGGAGCAGCACAGAGACGGCGGCGAACATTTTGCTTGTAGAACCGATATTGAACCGGGTGGATTTGTCTACTTCTCTGCCGGTTTTTCTCTCCGCTGCACCGAACCCCTCTGAATACACTATCTTTCCCTCATCCATCACTGCCACGGTAGCCGAGCTGCACTGCCCCGATGTGACAGCTTTCCAGACCGCCTCCCGCGCCGCTTCTTTCGTATGGGGATATGCCTCCGGTGATGCCCCCGCACAGGAATGCGGGATAAATAAAGAAAAAAGGCAGAGCATGATTACCTTTGAAATGACATTTCTGACGTTCAACACATTCTTCCCTCCTCGTCGGCAGTCCATCTGATACGTATTTTCGTTCTTTCTCCCGGAATTTTCAATCCCATTACAGGACGCACCCCCCGGGAACAGAAAAATTCCCAAGATGCCTGTTTACGGATAAGTGGGCCTTTCCCCTTCTCCCGGGGCATGGTTTATACTAGAGCCATTCTGACTCTCCGGCAGGGGTGGGGATGCCCGCTCCTGCGGCGAAGAACCGCCGGGTGGAGCTGGTTGAGTTTTAGCCTTTTCCCCCCTGGGGAAGGGGCCATACAGAGGTACATCAGTTTTTTATTTCGGGAGGGAAAAGGTATGCATCGACCGGTTATCGGCATCGTGGGAAATCTGCTCATCGAACAGGGGGGCTTCTCCCCGGGCCTTGAAAGAAGCTATGCGAACAACGATTATGTCGCCGCCCTCGAGCGGTCCGGGGCGATTCCCGTCATCCTTCCGGTCGTGCGGGGGCAGGATGTGGCGGAGCGGCAGACGGAGGGAGTGGATGGGCTGCTCATCTCCGGCGGCTACGACATCGACCCGCTGCTCTACGGAGAAGAGCCCCACCGGGGGCTGGAATATGTCTACCGGGACACGGACATCTTCCAGCTCCGGACCATCAAGACGGCCCTGAAGCGCAATCAGCCCCTGCTCGGCATCTGCAAGGGGGT
>JALHFZ010000046.1:0-24311 GCA_022837505.1 Synergistaceae bacterium | reverse complement strand
GCCTTTGTCAAGCACAGCCAGAACAGGAAGCGTACCTGCCCGAGCCATACCGTCGTGGCGGAAGAGGGTTCCATAGTGGCGGAGCTTCTCGGAACATCCTTTCGGGTGAACAGCTACCATCACCAGGCGGTGAAGGACGTGGGACGGGGGCTTTGGGTTACCTCCCGGGCCATGGACGGGGTGGTGGAGTCCCTTGAGATGGAGGAGGCTCCCTTCGCGGTGGGGGTGCAGTGGCACCCCGAGATGTTGATGGCAGGCGGGGACGAGATGATGCCCCTCTTCGCCCGTCTCGTGGAAGAAGCGGCGAAGTTCAAGGAGAGACCGTGACCCTGAAAGTCTCCGTGGTGCTGTCTCCGGAAGAAACCCTTCCGGAGACGGACTGCTGGATGGTCATCGACATCCTCCGGGCCACCACCACCATGTCAGTCTTCTTCGAAAGGGGAGGTGCCAGGCTCTATCCGGCGCCATCCGTGGAGGAGGGGATGGCGCTCCGGGATGCCCTCGCCTCGGAGGGAGAGTCTCCCCTACTCATGGGAGAGCGAAACGGACTGCGCCCCCCCGGCTTCGACCTCGGAAATTCCCCCCTCGAACTGCTCGCCATGGATCTTGCTGACCGCCCGGAAGGGGTCATGGCCACGACGAACGGCACCCGGGCCCTGCTGAAGGCTGCGGCTGCGGGATGCCCCGTCCGCCCCGTCTGCGCCCGGAACGCCTCGGCGGTGCTTGAGGCCTCCCTGGCCTCGGGAGAACGGATCGGAATCTACTGCGCGGGGCGGATGGGCCGGGCCGCCCTCGACGATACTGCCTGTGCCGGCCTTCTCGTAGAGCTTCTTCTGAAGAGGGGAGAGGCCGAACTGGACGACGGAGCCCGCATGGCTCGTGCCCTGTGGCAAAACGGGGGAGAGGACCTGCCCGCTCTGCTTCGGAATTCCGACCACGGCAAGATTCTCCTCTCCCTTGGGTTCGAAGAGGATGTCCGCTTTGCCGGCGAGATTGACAGGAGCAGCGTGGTCTCCCGCCTCGGAACAGCCGGAACAAACCCCGCCCTTTTCACCGAGAGAGGACCCGCCGCTTCCCGTTACATCAAGAACCCCTCGAATAGACCGTCTCTCCGTCGATGATCGTCCTCACTGCCCGGCTCCGGGCGTCCAGGGGATCGCCGTCCCACAGGACGATATCGGCGTCCTTCCCTTTTTCGATGGACCCCACCCGACCTGCGATGCCGAGGTGCTCGGCTGCATAGACGGTCACTGCCTTCAGTGCCTCCTCCCGGGGAAGCCCGCCCCGGACCGCGAGGGCGAGGCAGACGGAGAGGTGTTCGATGGGGATTACGGGGTGGTCGGTGATGATGCAGAAATGAACTCCCGCCTTCCACAGCACCGCGGGGGTCTCCCAGCTCTTGTTCCTGAGCTCGATCTTCGGTTTTCCCGTAAGGGTCGGTCCCACCGCCGCCTTCACCTTGTTCTCGGCGAGAAAGGGTGCTATGAGGTGCCCCTCGGTGCAGTGCTCGACGGTCAGGGAAACATCGAATTCGTCTGCTATGCGGATGGCCGTGGCGATGTCGTCGCACCGGTGGGCATGGACGCAGAGGGGGAGCTTGCCGTCGAGGACGGGGAGCAGCGCCTCGTGAGCGAGGTTGCGCTCCACCGGTTCATTCTTCCCCTTCCCCACGATCATCTTGTTCCGGTAATTTTCCGCATCCACGAAAGCCTGGCGCAGAAGGGCCGCGCTTCCCATCCGGGTGTTGGGCAGCTTCTGCTTCTCCCGGTAGACCCTCACGGGGTTCTCCCCGAGGGCGGCCTTCATGGACGAGGGGGCCTTGATGAGCATCTCGTCCACCGTCTTTTTCCGGTCCCCGCTGCTTGTGGACGTCTTGATGATGATCCCCTGCCCGCCGATGACGTTGCCGCTCCCCGGCAGGGTCTGAACGCAGGTGACCCCTCCCGCGAGGGCGTCGCCGAAGGCGGTGTCGTCCTGGTAGACCGCGTCCAGGATGCGAAGCTGGGAGGCAATAGGGTTGACCATGTCGTTGGCGTCGCCCATATCCTCGGGGAACCCCTCGCAGTAGGTGCCGATATGGGTATGGGCGTCGATGAACCCCGGCGTGACAACCAGTTTTGAAGCGTCGATGACCTCCTCCGCATCGCCCGGAGCGTGCCCCTCGACGATATCGGTGATCTTTCCCTTTTCAAAAAAAATGGTTACATTGGAGAGGGTGGTGCCCAGCCCCGTTTCGACGGTGCCGGCGAGGATTGCCTTCATGGATGGACCTCCCTGGAATTGAAGAAATTTGATGCTCCCAGGATTGTACCCCATCGGGTCTTTCCGGGAAAGTTTTGATCAACAAAAAGAGATGGAAAGAACTGACCAAGACTGATGTTGGTGCGTACAGCCAGTATGTGCCCACGAACTGAAGAGAAAAAAATGTGAAGGGAAGGTTTTCCATGGAGAAGAAGGATGAAATGGTCCTGAAGAGGATCGGAAGTATCCGCTCACCCCTGACGAGCCGGGAGGAGTGTCCGAAACAGGCCTCCGAGGGCGGCCATGAGGGGATGATCATTATAGAGCCCCATTTGAGAGACGGGCTGGAGGGTCTTGAAGCGGGGAGGGAGATACTGATTTTCACCTGGCTTCATCTTGCCGACCGGGAGATTCTGAAGGTGCACCCCCGGGGGGATGCCGGACGCCCCCTCAGGGGGGTCTTCGCGACCCGTTCTCCCTCGAGGCCGAACCCCATCGGCCTTCACCGGGTGACCATCCTCGAAATGAGTGAGAGGGGGATGAGAGTCGCCCCCCTCGATGTAATCGACGGAACACCGGTGGTGGATATCAAGCCGGTGCTAGAGATTTCAAGGGAGGGGTGAAGGTTGCCCCCGGCGGGAAGATCAGCCCTCTTTTTCGGTCTTCCGGTATGGGTATTCCTCCGTTCCCCTGAGGGCCGCGATTCTGTCCCCGGGCGTTTCGGGGAAGGGGAAGAAGTCGTCCTTCCTCCACAGATCCACGGTCCGCTCGGCCTCCGCCCCTTTTTCCTCGTCGATCCCCCTGTCCTTTGTGATGTAGGCGGTCGTGGAGGGGAAGGCGAAGCCCGAGCCTCCCTTTTCAACGATGTCGGCCACCCGGAAGAGAATGTCCTCCTGCACGGCGAGGAAATCCGCCCACTTCTTCGTGGAGATGTAGGCGAAGAGGAGGATTTGCAGGGCGGATCCGCCGAGCTCCTCGAAGCGGGCGAAGGAGGGAGGGGACGGACTGACCTTCGGATGGGCGTGGAGCATCTCCCGTATGGAGGCGAGGATCCACCGGAGCTGGTCGGGGGTCGTCTCGTACCGGAGGGTGATGGTCTTCTGCAGAAGGGACTTTTGCCGCCTTGTCACGTTGACGAGCTGCATCTGGGAGAATTCGGCGTTTGGAATGGAGATTATCGTGTGGTCCATGGCCTCAATGCGGGTCGACCGCAGCCCTATGTGAGTGACCGTTCCGGCGGTATTGCCGAAACGGCAGAACTCCCCCACCCTGACCGTACGGTCGGCGAAGAGGGAGAGCCCCCCGATGATATTCTCCACCGTGGGCTTGGCCGCAAGGGAGATGGCCAGTCCGACGACGCCGAGTCCCGTGAGCACCGGAACGATGGAAAGGCCGAGCTGGGAGGCTCCGTAGAGAAGGATGGACGTGGCGGCGAAGAGGCTGATCAGTCTGCTTGTCGTGCGGATGAGGCTGGCGTCGATCCCCTCGGGGATGATGTTCGGCGCCAGAATGATCACCTCGGCGGCGAATTCGCCGACCCGGAGGATGGCCCAGGCGGCGGCTGTCCACTCCACCAGGGTCATCGCGCCGAGAAGAAAGAGGGCGGGAGAACCCGTTATGTTGATGATTTCATCGAAAAGATAGATCATCCCTCCCGACAGGGCGCAGATTGCCAGAGGGGGGATGATAGCCAGAAACTGACGGAAGACATCCGGGCGGTTCTCCCGGACTTTCCGGCAGAAATTCCAGAGAAGAATCGCACCGGAGATAAACAACCCAAGGCTCAGAAAGAGAGCGGCCCACTGCCAGAGGGTCTGGTCAAAGAACTCAGCGGATGCCCAGAGAGGAAGGTATTTCATCCAGAGGGGAGGAAAAAGCCGTCCCGGGGTGAGGCTGTAATATTCATAAAACCCCTCGGAGCTTCCGGGAAGATAGGGGAAGCTCCGTACGGTATGGTAGTCCCTTTCGAGCCGGTCCACCGTCTCGGGGGTGAAAAGCCACTGCCCCTGCCGTTCTCCCTCAGGTATCCGATAGAGCTGAATTTCCGCCCCCGGCAAAGTCCAGCGGGGGGGTGAATTTTCCCGGTCTGGGGGGGCAAATTCTGCCCCGGGGATATCTTCCACGGGGGGCAGACCTGCCCGGTCGAGAATTTCCTTCATCTGAAGGGCTGATTCATACCCCTTTTCAGTGCGGTAGATGAGGGGGATCTTCGTGAGGTCGAAGCATTGGATGGCCCGTTCAATATGAAATTCCCCCCTCTTTGCAAGGTCCTCCGGAATTTTCGCCGGAAGGGAGGAGGGGGAGGAATCGGCCGAAAGCAGCCCCGTTCCCCTTACGATGTCGTAGGCGGAGTTCATATGGAAGAGAAAGGAGAAGAGGGTCGCCCGGGGGCTTGACGTATTCGCGGGCTCAAGGGGTTCAAAGGCCCAGGCGGGCGAGAGAACGGACAAAAGCAGGCAGCAGGCTGCGAAAATCCGGAATATCCGGCGGCACGGTCTTCCCATTGTATTCACCCCGTTTGAGAGTCTTCCCCATGGAAAAAAGCGGTTGATTCGCCCTGAAAAGAAGAATACCATAGATAAAGCAGAGCGGAGAAAAAATCACCCTGCGGCCAGCGAATTTTTTTCACCGGCTCCCCCCGGAGGGGGCGGGAGGGTCGCTATCCGCTTTTCCCTCGCCAGAACATACGAAGGAGGCGTTTTTCGTGAAAAAACAGCTCCGTGAATTTCTGAAGGATACCATCCGCCAGACCGTGGATTTCAGCGCAACGAAACAGAATCTTGGGTATCCTCCCCCTCCTGTTCAAAAACCCCTTCCCCCGGGAGCGGAGGTTGTACCCCTTCCCCGGAGGGAAGAATGGAAGTCCATAGGAGATCTTTCCGTGGCCGAGGGGATTGCCCGGCGGCATTCCGTCAGAAAATATCTCCCCTCCGCCCTTTCGAAGGAGGAACTCGCCTTTCTTCTCTGGGCCACCCAGGGTGTGCGGGGGGAGGCAGACCCGGTGCGGATGTTCAGGACCGTTCCGTCGGCGGGGTGCAGGCACCCCTTCGAGACCTACCTCGCCCTCTTCCGGGTTGAGGGGTTCGAGAAGGGGATCTACCGCTATCTCCCCGTGGAGCATGCCCTGCTCTTCCTCGGCTGCCCCCCGGGCCTCGAGGAGAAGGCATCCCGGGCGGCCCTGAACCAGCCCTTCGCCGGAAAGAGCGCCGTCACCTTTTTCTGGACGGCCCTGCCGGAACGGACGGAGTGGCGCTATTCCGAGGCATCGGTGAAGGTCATCGCCCTCGATGCCGGACACGTCTGCCAGAACCTCTATCTCGCCTGCGAAGTGATCGGCGCCGGAGCCTGCGCCATCGCCGCTTATTCCCAGGAGGACGCCGATGCCCTTGTCGGCGTGGACAGTGAGGACGAATTCGTACTCTACATGGCCTCCCTGGGAAAGGTGTGACTGGTGAAGAGAGAGATTTCCCTCCCGGACTGACCCCGGGTCGATGACGGCATGGCGCCATTTGTCGGCTCCGTGCTCTTTTTGGAGTTGAATAAATAAAATGAGCATATTCATTATGGACAGGCTTCGCTTATGCTAAGATGGTATGAAAGAAAGCATCGTACCCATGAACTGAAAACTGTCCATCGAAGGAGGGAAGAACAAGGATGTTTCTAAAAAGAATAGTTCGATTTCCGGCTCTTCTGATTGTATTTCTTCTGCTCATCTCCGGTCCGGCGGCTGCGAAAGACCCCATAGTCTTCGCCGACCTGAGCTGGGAAAGCATTCAGCTCCACAACCGGATAGCCGGTTTCATCTTCACCCATGGCTACGGCGAGAAGGTGGATTATCTCTTCGTAGACCTCACAGCGGGCCTCATGGGGCTCGAGCGGGGGGATATCGACATCAACATGGAGCTGTGGCCCACCTTCAATCTCGACTGGTGGGACAAGGCGAGGGAGAAAAAGACCGTGGTGGACCTCGGCATCAACTTCGAAGGGGCCAGCCAGGGGTGGTACGTTCCAACATACGTCATCAAGGGCGACCCCGAACGGGGGATCAAGCCTTCCGCTCCCGATCTGAAGTCCGTTTTCGACCTTCCCCGATATTGGGAGATCTTCAGAGACGCGGAGAACAAGAAGTTCGGCCGCCTTCTCAACGGCCCCACCGGATGGGTAGCCCACGATATCAACATCACCAAACTCGAGGGGTACGGCCTCGACAAATTCTACAAGGCCTTCTCCCCCGGTTCGGGAACGGCCCTCGACACGGCCATCGTCACCGCCTACAAACAGGGCAGGCCCATCCTCTTCTATTACTGGGAACCCACGTGGCTCCTGGGACGGTACGACATGACGAGGCTCGAGGAACCCCCCTTCGACGAAAAACTCTGGACCCCCGAGGGGAAATTTCTCTGCACCTGGTTGACCGCCACCACCTACGTGGTGGCCAACAGCAAGTTCCTCGACGCAAACCCGTCCCTTGCGGCTTTTCTGAAAAACTACTCCACAAGCCTCGAACAGAACCAGAAAGCCCTCTCCTGGCTTGAGGACAACGGAAACGACATGGCCAAGGGGGCCGTGTGGTTCCTGAAAGAATACCCGGACACCTGGAAGGGATGGATCACCGGCCCTGATCGGCAGGAGATCATAGCAAAAATAGAAAAAGCTCTGTAAGCCAGGATCTTTTAAAGGGGTCAGACCTACACATTTGACAGTTTTGTCAAATGTGTAGGTCTGACCCCTTTGGTTTTCTTTGATTTTACCTTCGGGTAGACCGCCCGGGGGGGAGTGGTGTATACTTTTTAGTATCGAAAGTCATTTCTCAAAGGTGGATGGTTATCATTAAAAAAAGGTTTCTCTTTTCCGTTCCGCCCCTTCTTCTCCTTCTTCTCTGGTGCGCTTTTGTTCCCCCTCCTGCTGCCGAAGGCAGCGATAACGCCTCAAAATGGTCCTTTTCCGCCACGTCCTATGTATGGGCCTCCGGCCTCGTGGGGACTGTGGGTGTAAGAGGGCACAAGGCAAGGATCGATATGAGTTTTTCTGATATTCTCGATAATATGGATGTTGGTGCTATGGCTGCCTTCCAAGGACACAAGGGGAAGCAGTTTTTCTTTTTCAATGGACTCTATCTTGACCAGTCTGATACGGAGCCTCTCTCATCGGGGATCTCAGCTACCGTAAATGTCACCATGACCCGTCTTGAGGCGGGATGGGGGCTCCGCGTCCTCAAGAGGGAATCCTCTTCGCTGTATCTCTTTGCCGGGGCGCGCTACTGGGATCTCAAAAACGGCCTTGCCATCCGGTCCGGATCGGGGCCGATCCGGGAATTTCATGAGAATGAATCCTGGCTGGACCCCATTGTGGGCTTCAGTTGGGCTATCCAGCTTTCCCCCCGACTCAGCTTGACCACCATGGCCGACGTCGGCGGGTTCGGCGTGGGATCGGACTTCAGCTGGGGAGCCCTGGCGGACCTTTCATGGGCGCTCTCCGACCGCACCTCCTTCCAGCTGGGGTACCGCTATCTCTCCGTTGATTACGAAAAAAACGGCTTTATCATGGACGCGTACAACGACGGATTCTTCATCGGTTTCACCTGGAGGCTCTAGCAGGAAGCCGGCATAAAAGAAACAGCTTTCACTGTATAGCGAAAAAATCTTGTTCCAGCGAGGGAAGGAATTGAGATAATGAAAAGGAAGATTACGGGAATTCTTGCGGCAATAGTTGCGTCCATGAGCCTCTATTCGGCTGCTTCGGCCTTCACTCTGGATGAAAAGGGGGTTCCCGAAGCAGGAAGAGAGCGGTCCGTTATTCTCGTCATAAGCGACCTTCATCTCGGGGTGGATGACGCCTACTCGGAGAACGTGGCAAACAGGCCCCATCTCGCGCACTTTCTCGCCGCAGTCCGGGAGTCCACGGACGTGAAGGAACTCGTTCTAGCGGGGGACATGATCGACGAATGGTTCATCCCCGCCGGAAAGGACACCTACGAAGGAGCGTCCCAGAAGGAATTCGTCCGGCGGATTGCCGAAAACAACAAAGAGGTCTTCGATGCCTTCAGCGCCATCATCGGGGACGGAAAGATAAAGGTCACCTACGTTCCGGGAAACCACGATCTTCTGATCTCCCCTGAGAATATGGAGGCCGTTCTGCCGGGGATAAGCCAGGCCAGGGATGTCAGAGGCCTGGGGACCTATTCGCCGGAGGAGCACCCTGAAATAGCGATTGAGCACGGGCACCGCTACAATTTCTTCTGCGCCCCCGATCCCATTTCGAACAGTGAGGCTGCCCCTGGTTCCATTCTGCCCCCGGGGTATTTCTTCACCCGCGTCGCCACCCTGTCCGTGGTGCAGGGCCACCCGACACCCGGATATTCCCCTCCTGAGGTTGCCCCGAACTCCCTTGGGAAAGACCAGGAGCTGGTCTACCTCTATTGGAAGGACTGGAAATGGCTCTCGGGCCTCATGAAGATAAAAGAAGGTTTCGACGACAAGATCATCACCACCAATATCGACGGGTTTACGGAACGCTACTCCCTCGCGGACCTCTTTCCCTATCAATCCGAGCCCGGCGGGGTCATTGATATGAAGCTCTACAGGGGCATCGAGAAGACCTGGGACGAACGGCAGAGGCTCAACGGAGTGGGGGTCAACATCCCGGCCCGGCGGGTCATCGAAGGTGCCGCCCTTGCGTCCGAACTCGACTCCCAGGCGGAGTACCAGTACTTCCAGAACCCCGAATCGAACAGGAGGATCGTGGTCTTCGGCCACAGCCACGAGCCGAGGCTGATCCCTTCAAAGACCCTGGCCGGGCAGGATGCCGTCTATGTGAACACCGGCACGTGGATCGACCGGAATTCCATGCCCACCATGACCTTCGCCGCCATCTTTCCCAAAAAAGACGGCCAGTTCGTGGGGCTGTACCAATATGCTCCCGACGAAACCATAGAGAAATTGGACTCGGCGGAACTTCAGTAGAAACCAGGTCTGCCCCGCTCTTTTTACAATCTCGTGACATTTCTGAAACATCTTTCTGACATCTGCCACCTTCAAACCCTGTACTCTGTTCGGCAGGAGGTGGTTGAAATGATGTATGGAAAAAAATTGTGTGCTCTGTTCGTTCTGTTCCTCTTCTCTCTCGGCGGGCATGGTTTCGCTATGGCTGCGGAGGATTCTGTGATTTTCGACGTGGGGGCTTCTTTGCCTGTAGTGGGGATTGAAGGAGGCCAGAAAATTATCGTGAGGGCTCTTCTCCGGCCCGGGCGGAGTCAAGACAGAACACGGGCTCCCCTTGCGGTGGCACTGGTGCTGGACAAGTCCGGGTCCATGAGGGCCGACGGCAAGATGGGAAATGCCCGCCGGGGGGCGGAAGAGGCCCTGAAGATGCTCGGGTTCAAGGATGTGGCCGCTCTCGTGGCCTACGACGACCTGGCCCGGGTTTCCGTCTCCGCACGGCGGATCGACGGGGAAGACGGAGTTTTCCTCCGGGCCATATCCCGCCTTCATCCCGGCGGTTCAACGGCCCTGTACGACGGCCTGCTCACCGGGGCAAGGGAATTGCTGCCCTTCGCGGAAGAAGGATATATCCCGAGGATTATCCTTCTCTCCGACGGTATGGCAAACGTAGGCCCCTCTTCCGCAGAGGCTCTGGCCCGGCTCGGGAAAAAACTTGCCCATCAGGAGATGACCATCACCACCATCGGCCTCGGACTGGATTATAATGAAGACCTTATGACCGCCGTGGCGGCGGAGAGCGGCGGAAATGCCTATTTCGCCCGCCACGGAGGAATGTTGCCGGAGATATTCGCCCGGGATATGGCCGATGCCCTTTCCGTGACGGCCAGAAAGATGCGCCTGACCCTCAAATGCTCTGAAGGGGTACGCCCCCTGCGGATTCTCGGACGGGCCGGAGAGCTGAGGGGAAATACCATGGAGGTCTCCCTGGACAATCTCTACGGTGAGGGGGAGAAATACGGTCTCTTCGAGATTGAGCTTCCCGAAGGGGAAGAGGGGCAGATTCTTCACACCGTCTCCGTAGGGCTGGAATACGAGGACGCCGCAACGGGGAATAGGGTCGCCAGAGAAATTCCCCTGAGGATTCTCCGGACGGGGAACGAGGCCGAGGTCGAAAAAAACCGGCAGATGGAAATCGTCTCCCAGGCGGCCCTTGCCAGGAATGCGGAAATCCGCACCGAGGCGATCCGCCTTGCCGATGAAGGCCGGGCCCGGGAAGCGGCGGAACTCCTCGAAAGCCGGAAGGACGATCTGCGCACCCTGGCGCCTGCAGCTGGAGCCGCGGCCCCACTGCTCGAGTCAGAGGCGGGAGAGTTTGAAACCCTCGCGGAAAGCCTGAAGTCCGAAGGTGCTCTTTCCAATGCCGACCGCAAGAAAGTGCTGAACGACGCCTACATTCAGAAGAGCCAGCAGACCCCTGTGGCGAGCGGCGACGTGCCGGGTAAAGAAGAAACTACTAACTAAAAGGACAGATTAACATCCGGCGGCATTTTCAGGGAGAGAAGGGAGGGGAAGAGCAGTGAAAAGATGGAAAGAACGCTTTTTCTTTCAGGGCATGCCTGTCCCCCTTCCTCTCCTTCTGATCTTTTTTCTGGCGGTGCTCCTTCCGAGCATCGCCCTCAGCCTTCTTGCCCTTCGGGCGGCGGACCGGGAAGGAGTCTACGCGGAACGCCGTCTTGAGGAAACTCTCCTCTCCGAGGCCAACCTGGCTGCATCCCGGACGAATTCAATGCTTAAGGACATCGAAACCGAGCTTGAGACGGAGGCCCGTTCCCTCGCCCCCTCAGCCGGAGCGCTCCGGGACTGGGAAGAGGAAAATCCCCTCGTGGCCGTTTCCTTTTTCCTTCGGGGGGGAGAGCTCATCCTTCCCCCCCATTCTCCCGCAGAAAAAAATACCTTTCTGAGGGACTTCGCCCCCTTTCTGCTGGATGAGAAGACCCTGCCGGTCTATGACTCCATCGCCGCGGTCTACCGCAAGGAGATGGGGAGAGCCCGTCTTCCCGTGGAAGGAGAGTCCCTCCTCCGGGCGGAGAAAAAGAACACTTCCTTTGAGGGGATGAAAGAGGAAACTCCGCCGAAGGCTCCGGCGCCGGAAGGACCGGCAGATTCCGCCGGCGGAGAGGAGCCCCTGTCCGTTTCGAAGGGTCTAAGCTCCTCCCCTCTGCCGGGAAGGGAGCGTCAGCTTGCAGAGAGTTCCATCGCGGAGGACCCCGTCCTTCGGGAAAAGGTCTTCCAGAAGGCTCAGGACGAGGGGTTCGACGTCCTTCAGCGAAACGTCACCCTCCGGGAAAAAAGCGCCCGGTCCCGAAAGGGAACTGACGAAGAGCGGTCGGGAACGGTGGTCCGGGAACGGTCCTTTTCCGACCTCGCAGGAGAATCCCGGAGAGGTCTTCTGCCCCTTCTCTCGGGAGAAACCCTTCAGCTGCTCTTCTGGACCGCCCTTCCCGACGGGGGCTTCGCCGGGTGCACCCTCCGCTCTGAACCCCTGCGGGACCGAATGGCGGATGTCCTCCCTGAGCTGCTGACCTCCGTCCGCATCCTCACCCTCCTCGACGAAGGGGGAGAGCCCCTCGTGAAGCCCGGCCGAACTCCCGAGCCCGACTGGCGCAGACCCTACGTCGCCAGGGAAATCTCGCCTCTTCTTCCGAGATGGGAGGCGGCGGTCTGGCTGGTGGACCCCGATCTGGCAACCTCCCGGGCGCGCTCCGTTTCAAGGACCGTCTGGGCTCTCGTGGCGGTCCTCTTCGCCGTCATTGCGGCAGGAGGGGCCGCAATACTTTGGATCCTCTCCGGGGAGATGCGCAGCGCCCGAAAGAAGACCACCCTCCTCGCAAATGTCTCCCACGAGCTGAAGACTCCTCTGACATCCCTGCGGCTCTTCGCCGAGATGCTTCTCGCCGGAAAGCCCCGGGACGAGGAGCGGCGGAAAGAATATCTCAGAACCATGGTCTCCGAGACGGAGCGGCTCTCCCGTCTCGTGGAAGGGGTGCTCGCTTTCTC
Source organism: Synergistaceae bacterium (assembly GCA_022837505.1). Taxonomy (GTDB): domain Bacteria; phylum Synergistota; class Synergistia; order Synergistales; family Aminobacteriaceae; genus JALHFZ01. The sequence goes on along the minus strand of JALHFZ010000046.1, from coordinate 12,072 downwards.
GAAAAAAGGACGGGACGCTCCTCCGGCAATGGAGCCCCTCGACCTCGGACAGCTCGCTCAGGAGACCCTGTCGCAGCTCGAACCCAACCTCCTCAACGCCGGCTTCGCGGTGGAATTTCGGAAACAGGATGATCTTCCCGTCCGGGGAGACGCTGAAGCCCTGCGCCAGGTGCTGATGAACCTCCTCTCCAACGCCGAAAAATATTCCACCGACCGGCGGGAGATCAGCATAGGGGCTCGCCGGGAGAAGGGGTTTGCCCTGGTGGAAGTGGCGGACCGGGGGATGGGGGTGGACCCGGAAAACGCAGAAAATATCTTCAGGGAATTCTTCCGGGGAGAGGATTCCCTCACGTCGCCCAAGAGCGGCACGGGCCTCGGTCTTTCCATTGCACGGAACATCGCCAGGCACCATGAAGGGGATATACTCTACGCTCCCCGTCCGGGAGGAGGGAGCGTCTTTTCTCTGCGGCTTCCCCTGGATAAATCTGAAAAGGAGAGGTCTTCATGAATGAACGCATTCTCGTCGCCGAGGACGATCCCGCTATTCTCACCGGAGTGGCTGATCTTCTCGAAAGCGAAGGGTACTCGGTGGAGCGTGCGGAAAACGGAACGGCTGCCCTCGAACGGTTCCGGGCGTCCCCTCACGATCTCGTGCTTCTCGATGTCATGATGCCCGGTATGAACGGCTACGACCTTTGCCGGGCCATTCGGGAGGAGAACAGAAATGTTCCCGTGGTGATGCTGACGGCCAAGGGGCAGGAGGTGGACAAGGTGGTCGGTCTCGAGCTCGGAGCGGACGACTATATCGTCAAACCCTTCGGGATGGCCGAACTCCTGGCCCGGGTCCGATCAGCCCTGCGCAGGGGGGCCCTGACCGCCGTGCCCACATCCGAAGAGGACTCGGTTTTTTCCTTCGGAGGGTGGATTTCGCCTCCATGTCGGGACTGCGGGGAGATGTCCCCTTTGAACTCACGCCCCGGGAGGCGGAACTTTTTCGCTATCTTCTCGACAGGCCGAACAGAGTCGTCTCGAGGGATGTTCTGCTCGAAGAACTCTGGGGCGTGGAATGTGAGATCACCACACGTACAGTGGACCAGCACATGGCCCGGCTGCGGCAGAAGATAGAGGATGACCCGGCCTGTCCCCGCTGGCTTCAAACCGTCCACGGAGCGGGGTACCGGTTCACTTCTGTGAAGTCAGACCTGCACATTTGACAAAAGAGAAATTTTTCCCACCGGGAAGGAGACGGGAGCTGAGATAAAGCCGAAAAAGAGACGAATGCTGGCTCCTTTCAGATCAGGGCAGCCTATTCCGATATTTTGTTCAGGCCATCCTTTCGGGCCGGGGGCGGTGGTCCAACAGGGCCCGATCCACGCTCCAGTAAAAGCTCCCCTCCCCCAGCAGATCCCGAATGCCGTAGCGTTCCATCATCTTCATGCTGCTCTCCGGCAATGCGCACATGATTACGTCGGTGCCCCTCTCCTTCAGCATTTTCAACCCCTGCTATATCCTCTATGGCCTCCGCGTTTGAGAAGATAAGGGGGCCCGTGACGTAGGTCACGACGGCGTCTGCGTACCTCTCGGTCAGGGCAGCGTCAGTGCAGCCTATCCGATTCATGTCCACCTTTTCGTAGTTCACCTCCAGCTTTGAGAGGCGGACAATCAGCAGTACAAAGGAGAGAAGCACGCCTATGAGGATTGCCATGGTGAGATCGAGTACCACGGTGGAGGCCATGGTGGCGGTAAACTTGACCATCGGCGCCTTGAATCGTCTGGAAAATATATTCTTTATAAAGGCCCAGTCGTTCATCCGCCATGCGGTGACTATAAGCACTCCCGCCAGGGCGGACAGAGGGATGCGGGACATGAGGGGCGCCAGCAGAAACATGGCCGCCAGCAGAACAATCCCGTGGATAACCCCCGTGAGCCTGGTCTGCGCCCCGGATTTTATGGCAACGCTTGTCCTTGCGATGGCCGCTGTGAGCGGAACGCCGCCGAAGAAGGGGATCACCAGGTTGCCCACCCCCTGGGCCAGAAGCTCCTGGTCGTTGTTCAGCCGAACTCCCGTCATCTTCCCCGCGCTTGCGCCGCACAACAGGCTCTCGATCATCCCCAGCATGGCGATGGAGATGGCGGGCGGAATGAGCGCCGACATCCGCTGAAAGTCCATCATGCCGAAGGAGAGCCGCTCTGCGGGAAAAAGGGTCCTGGGGATCTCCCCGATGGAAGGTATGTCCAGGCCCAGGGCTATCGCCCCCCCAGTGGCCGCAATTATGCCCAGCAGGGAGGCCGGAACGTGCCTCTGCCACCTTTTTGGAAGAAAGACCATGAAGAGAACGACAAAGAGCCCCACCCCCACGCTTCCCCAGCAGGGAGAGAATCCCAGGGTCCGGTAGCTGAGCAGGCGGCCGATGAGGGATTCGCCCCTGGAGGCTACGCCGAAAAGATTGTCTATCTGTCCGAAGGCGATGATGATGGAAATCCCCGAGGTGAAGCCCGCGATAACCGAGGAAGAAAGAAAAGAGGCCAGCCGTCCCACCCGGAAGATTCCGCACAGAAGCAGAATTACCCCCGCGATGAAAGTGGCTATGAAGACCCCGTGAAGCTGATGTTCCGCCGTGATGGAGATCAAAATCGCTGCCATGGCGCCCGTGGGGCCGGAAAGCTGATAGTAGCCTCCGCTTATAGGGCTGACAAGCAGCCCTGCCACAATGGCGGTAATAAGCCCCGCAGCGGCGTCGGCGCCGCTGCTTACCCCAAAGGCCAGGGCCAGGGGCAGGGCCACGGCGGCCACCGTCATCCCGGCCATGATGTCCTTCGTCAGACCCGAGGGACCGTACCCTGAAAATTCGGTCCGAAGATCACTTATAAATCGTTTAAGCAAGCCTCCATGCACCGTCCTGTCTTCGGAAGCGGCAAGAGCCTATCTCCCGGCTATTTTGTCCTTCCCGGCCAAGGACGCTGCTATTATGGACCAGGAGGGGGATAAATTCCATCCGCTGATCATAATCCGACGGCGGAACGGCTACGGCTGTTCCTGTTGGCCGCCGGAAAGCCCCTCGATCTCCAAAAACATCCTTACCCTACCGAAAGGCCGTTTGCTCCTTTCACCCCACGAACCTGCGGATTCAGGCACTCTTTCCGCCCTTGACAGGGGGAGGGGGGAGCCGTAAAATCGGGTTGTCCGATGAGTAGACATCAGCCTGATCCAGGAAGGGGAAAAATGGAGCCTATCCGGAAGACCCGCCTGTCAGACAAGGCAATTGAGGCTATTGACGGAATGATCCTTCAGAACGGCTTCCGTGCGGGAGATCGCTTTTACTCCGAGCATGAGCTGGCGAAGGAGCTTCAGATAAGCCGTTCCTCCATCCGGGAGGCCATCCGGATCCTCGAGGTCCGGGGCCGGGTGACTGTGCGCCAGGGGAAGGGCATCTACGTGGCCGGCCCCGGTGAGGAGAAGTCCGACCTCTTCTCAGGCTGGCTGAAGGACAATAAAACCCCCATTATCGATCATTTCGAAGTGCGGCTCATCATCGAGCCGAAGGCGGCCTGCCGGGCCGCCGAGGAGGCGGACGAAGAATCCCTTCGGGCGATGGAGGAGGCCCACGAAAAATTCCTCCGGGCAGCCGAAAGGGGAGATACGGCCTCCCTGGTCTCCTCCGACGGAGATTTTCACCGCCTCATCGCCAAATCCACGAAGAACAGAACCCTCTATTACCTCATGAAGACCATGACCCGCTCCCTCTCCGAGGGGTGGATCACGAGCCTCCATATCCCCGGAAGGGTGGAAAAAACCGTCCGGGAGCACGGGGACATCCTCGCCGCCATCCGCGCCGGGGACCCTGAGGCCGCCGAAAAAACCATGATACGCCATCTCACCAACGCCCTCGCAGATATTCGGGCATCCATGGAAGAATGAACCCTTTCGAGGAGGAATGACCATGATCCGGATTACCACGCTGATCGAGAATTCTCCGGGAGAGCACCACGGGCTGCGGTACGAGCACGGGATCTCCTTCTTCATTGAAAAGGACGGACACACTCTTCTCTTTGATACGGGGCAGTCGGGGGCCTTCCTATCCAACGCCGCCCGGCTGAACCTCCCGGTGTGCGACGCTGAATACGCGGTGCTGAGCCACGGCCATTACGACCATTCCGGCGGGCTCCCCTTTCTCGCCGAAGAATCCTCTTCCTTTCAGCTCGTCACGGGCCCGGGATTTTTCACCCCCAAGTACGCCTGCCGCAGCGGTTCCTATGATTATCTCGGCAGCCCCTTCGACGAAGATTTTCTTGACGAGATGGAGATTGATCACCACGAAGTCAAGAAGGAGACAGAAGAGCTCCTCCCTGGAATCTTCGTTCTCTCCCGATTTCCCCGAATTCACCCTGATGAGGTCATAAACCCCAGGTTTCTGCTGAGAACGGAGGAGGGGTTTATCCCCGACCCCTTTGATGACGAAATTCTGCTGGCTGTGGACACCCCCCGGGGGTTGGCGGTCCTTCTGGGGTGCGCCCACCCGGGGATGCGCACCATGCTCGACAGCGTCCGGAACCGGCTCGGCCGCCCCATTGCGGCTGTGCTCGGAGGAACTCATCTTGTGGAAGCGAAGGGAGGTGCCCTGGAAAAATCCCTCGAGTATCTGCGCAGAGAGGAAATTGAAATCGTCGGCGTGTCCCACTGTACGGGGCAGACGGCTGCGGCCCGTCTGCAGGAAGAAAACAGCCGCTATTTTTCAAACGTCACAGGAAGTTCTCTCTTTTTCTGACGGCAAGGTGTTCATCAGAGTTCCGGTCCGCCGGATAAGCACAATCGGCGCAGCCGGATGAGGCGACATCACAAAGGAGGTTACATAATGCGGGCTTTGAGAATCTGTTTGTTCGCGCTGCTGATTGCGGTTCTGGCGGGAGGAGCTTTCCTTCCGGCGACCATGGGCGAAGGGGCCGACGCGCCGAAGAAGATCGTCTGGAAATCCTCGGGTCACGGTCCCGCCTCCGACCCCTCCCAGATCTACCATGACAAGCTCTGCAAGGCCATCACCGAGGCATCGGGCGGCCGTCTTGAGATAAAGCCCTTCGTCGGCGGATCCATCGTCCCCGCCTACAAGGAACTCGACGCGGTGAACGACAACGTGCTGCAGCTGTGCTACACCTGCCCCATGTACAACCTCGACAAATGGCCGGCAGCGGGCCTGATCAGTTCCCGTCCCGGTGCCCTCGCAGGAGAGGCCCTCAGAACGTGGTTCAACTACGGCGGTGGAGCTGACCTTATGAACAAGATGATGGAAGGGTACAACGTCATGACCTTCCCCGGAGCCCTTTCTCCCCTTCCCGAGGAAGTGTTCTTCCACTCCAAGGTGAAGATCGAAAACCTTGACGACCTGAAGAAGATCAAGGCCCGCTGCATGGGCGACGGCGGCGAGATCATGAAAAGAATGGGGATGGCAACAGTGATCATCCCCGGCGGCGAACTCTACGAGGCTATGAAGCGCGGCACCATCGACGCCTTTGAATATTCCACCCTCGCCTCCAACTGGAACATGCACTTCAACGAAGTGGCGAAGTACGTCTATCTCTCCCCTGTTCGGGCCCCGAGCGACCCCCAGGTCTTCTTCGTGAACAAGGATGCCTGGAACGCCCTTCCCAAGGACCTTCAGCTTCTCGTCCAGTCCATGATCGACCGGTACACCCAGGCCCAGCATGAATTCCTCGTCTATGAATCCATCCTGGCCCTCGACAAGTTCAAGGCTGCCGGCAACGAAGTGCTCAAGGTCCCCGCCGACGTGAACGAAGCCCTTGCGGCAGAGGCCGACAAGTTCTACGCCGAGAAGTCGAAGAGCGAATCTCCGATCTTCGCCGAGATCTACGACTCCATGAAGAAGTACGGTGAAGCCTACGACTCCATGAGATAGACTCTTCAATCCCGAGAAAACACAAGGAGAAAAGGCATGCCAACTCTGAAGCGCACATTGAAGTCAATTGACAGAATCAGTGAAATGTCAGGTCAGGTGGGGAAATGGTTTGCCCTTCTCCTTGTGTTCGCGGGAACCTACGAGGCGATAGCCCGACATTTCTTCGACGCCCCCACCAGCTGGTCCTACGATGTCCTGTGCATGGCCGGAGGCTCCCTCTATCTTCTGGGGGCCTCCTACGACTACCTTCATGAATCCCACACGAGGGTGGATATTTTCTACAACATGCTCTCACCCAGAAAAAAGGCAGGCCTCAACGTGATCTGCTCCCTCTTTCTCTTCTTCCCCCTCATGGGGGTCATGCTCTGGATGGCCGTCACATGGACAATCCGGGCATGGAAAATCAACGAGGTCTTCTTCAACAGCTTCTGGTACCCTCCTGCAGGGCCCTACCGCACGGTCTTTGCCGTGGGGCTCCTCTTTCTCGTGCTGCAGGGGATCGCCAAGTTCATCCGGGACCTGTACTTCGCCGTAAGGGGTGAGACTCTTGATTGAAATCAGCGCTGAAGCCATCACTCTTCTCATGCTGGGAGGGGTCTTCGTCCTCGTCATGACGGGGTTTCCCATCGCCTTCGTCATCGGCAGCGTGGCCTTTTTCACGGGGCTGGCAGTCTTCGGCCCGACCACGACCTTCCATATTCTCTACAGCCGGTTCTACGATCTCTCCCTGAACTACCCCTATCTGGCCGTCCCCCTCTTCACCTTCATGGGGGTAATCCTCCAGCATTCCGGGGTGACGAAGGATCTCTATCAGAGTCTCTACGAGGCCATGGGGCGCCTCCGGGGCGGTCTTGCCGTGGTGACCATCATCTTCGGAACCATCCTGGCCGCCTGCCTCGGCGTCATCGCCGCGTCGGTGACCATCCTCACTCTCATCGCCCTCGCGCCCATGATCAACCGGGGGTACGACAAGTCCCTCGCCTCCGGGTCCATCGTGGCGGCGGGTACCCTGGGGATCCTCATCCCGCCGAGCATCATGCTCGTGGTCTACGCCCCCCAGGCGGGCCTTTCCGTGGGGCAGATGTTCATGGGGGCCGTCTTCCCCGGCCTTCTCCTCTCCGCCTTTTACATTCTCTATGTCATCACCCGGTGCGCCCTCAACCCGGCCCTCGGGCCCGCCATTCCCCGGGACCAGGTCACTCCCTTCGACATGCCCAAGTTCATTCGGCTGCTGAAATCCCTCGTACCCCCTCTGCTCCTCATCGTGGCGGTGCTCGGCACCATCTTCGCAGGGATCGCCCCTCCCACCGAGGCGGCGGCCGTCGGGTGCGCCGCGGCCATCCTTCTCGCCATAGGGTACCGGCGCTTCAGCTGGGGGCTGATCCGCCAGGCCTCCCTTGAGACCATGAGGGTCAGCGCCTTCGTAGTCATGATCGCCGCCCTCTGCTACGCCTTCGTGGGGATCTTCATGAGCGCCGGGGCCGGCGACGTGGTGGCGGAGTTCATCCTCTCCGTTCCCGGGGGCAAGTGGATGTCCTTCTTCATCATCATGGCCATCGTCTTTCTGCTTGGGATGTTCATTGAATGGATCGGCATCGTCTTCATCGTCGTCCCCATCTTCTCCCCGATCCTTGAGGCCCTGGGGTTCAATCCCCTCTGGGCGGGGATGATGATCTGCATCAACATGCAGATGGCCTTCCAGACCCCTCCCATGGCCATGTCCATCTTCGTCCTCAAGGGCACGGCCCCCGAAGAGCTGGGAGTGACCATCGGGGACATCATCAAGGGAGTCATCCCCTTCATCCTCATCATCATGTTCGTCCTCCTTCTCTGTTCGTTCTTCCCGGGCATCATCACCTGGCTGCCCCAAAAGATGATCGGCGGAGCGTAGTTTTTCCCCTGTTTCGAAAGCTGAAAGCGCCCTCCTTCTTCATCAGGAGGGCGCTTCTTTATGGAAATGATAAGATAAACGGGTGTTGGAAGGAGAAGGGGATTGAAGGGAAGGATATCCATGGGAAGGCGAAAAAGTTTCCGCCCCCGCAGTTTTTCATACAGGTCTGCACCGGATAGAAAAGGGAGAGAAGGGGAATGATCTCCCTCAGAGCCCTTCCGGCCCTCCTCTCGGCCCATGCTGCCCTCGCATACAGTGCTGTCTTTATTACCGCCCTGGGTGAGTCCCTCGCCGGCGTCGGTCTCATTGTCCCCGGAACGGTGCTCATGTTCGGCTTCGGAACGGTGGTTGCCATGGGAGGGCTTGATTTCTGGGCCGTCTTTTTCTCCGCCGCCGCCGGAGCGATCGCAGGGGACGGAATCAGCTACTGGCTGGGGCGGAAGTACCGCGCCCCCCTGGCTGAAATGTGGCCCTTTTCCCGCCACCCGGGCATTCTGGACAGGGGTGAGGGCTTCTTTCTCCGCCACGGAGGAAAAAGCGTCTTTCTCGGCCGCTTCGTCGGCCCCATCCGCCCCGTCATCCCCCTTGTGGCGGGGATGATGGGGATGAAGCCCCTTCAGTTTGCGGCGGTGAATGTGGCCTCGGGCTTCGGCTGGGCCGGGGCCTATCTGGTGCCGGGAATGGTCTTCGGCACCTCCCTGCAGGTGGCCGGTGCCGTCAGCACCAGGCTGGCCCTTTTGCTGCTCCTCCTTCTCGTCATCCTGTGGTCTGCCCTCTGGATTGGAAAAAAGATCTTCCGGGCCGTCAGCTACGCCGCTCCCGCCTTGTTCAAAAGGCTCAAAAACTGGTCCCTGACGAGGGAAAGCCGGTGGCGGGGGGAGCTTTTTCTCAAAAAAGCCGTCTTCATTCTTCTCTTCCGCAAGTCAGGGGAGGAGATCTTCTATGCCCTTCTGATCCTTCTCTTTTTCACCGCCGGCTGGACCTTTTTCCGAGTGACGGAGGCCGTCCTCAGCCGGGACCCCCTCGTACTGGTGGATCAGGGGGTGAACAATCTCTTCCAGTCTCTGCGGACTCCCTGGGCTGACCGTTTTTTTGTGGCGGTCACAGAGCTGGGGGGCTCCTTCGTCAACATTTCCCTCTCGGCGGCCATACTGGTGCTCCTCATGACCTCCCGGTGCAAACGGGCGGGGGTCTTCTGGGCCGTTGCAGCCCTCGGCGGGGTCGCCTCGGTCCAGCTTCTGAAGATGCTCCTGCAGCTTCCCCGACCTCTTGAGGTCTACCGGGGGGTGTCCCTCTACGGTTTTCCCAGCGGCCACACCACCATGGCGGTGGTCATTTACGGATTTCTGGCCCTTCTTCTTTCCCGGGGGCGGCCTGCCTTCGCGCGGGGGGCCCTCTTTCTCGGGGCCTTTCTGATCTCGGGACTCATTGCCACCTCCCGGCTTTATCTCGGCGTGCACTGGCTTTCCGACGTCCTCGGAGGGTTTCTTTTGGGGAGCGCCTGGATCGCCCTCCTCGGCCTTCTCTATCTCGAACGCCCCTGCGAGGGGCTTCCGGGGAGAAAAACCCTGGGGTTCGCCCTTCTCGTCCTCCTCCTTGCCGGAGGGTGGCAGATCTCCCGCCGCCACGAGGGGGATATGGCCCGCTACGCCCCCCGTATGGAAGAGCGGATCCTTACCCTCTCTGACTGGGCAGAGGGGGAGTGGCGGTCCTTTCCGGTCCGGAGGATCGATCTCGAAGGAGACAAGGGACAGCCCCTCGTCCTCCAGGCGGCGGCCTCCCCTTCGACCCTGCGGCTACACTTCCTCGCCTCCGGGTGGCTCCCTTCCCCTCCTCCGGACGGAAAAACCCTCCTCAGCCTTCTCTCTCCCGCGGCCGCCGTGGAGGACCTCCCTCTGCTCCCCCGCCTCCACGACGGCAGGGGGGACGATATCCGTCTTCTCCGGGGACTGAATTCCGATGAACGGCTTCTCCTCCGCCTCTGGCCCTCCGGTGCGAAGACCCCTTCCGGCCGCCCGTTCTTCGAGGGGACCCTTGAAATTCAGCGGAAGAAGGGGCTGGCAGGGCTTTTCACCCTCGCCCGGAGTATGGGGGGTCAGGGCAGAGCTCTGGAGGAATTCAAGAAAGCCCTTCCGCCGGCGCTCTTGCGAATAGAGGTTCGGCGCAGGAGTACCAGCCATCCTGAGGATGAAGTTCTGCTGGAAGAAGACTGGAACGGAGATGTTCTGCTGCTCTGGGAGGAACCGGCAAAAACCATAGTCCCCTGACCGGACGCCTCTCCTGCGCACTGCAAGGCCGCAGAATTTCCTCTCTCTCCCGATTTCCTGGAAATACTGTAAACTGAAGCATGAAAATCTGCGGCTTCTCACGGACCTCCGGCGAATCTTGCTTCTGGGAAAGGTCGGAAGGGTTCTGCCCGGAAAGGGAGCTGAGGCAATGCCTAAAGACGAAGGAAAATCGTTTCTCATTGAAAATCCCCACTCCATGGAAGGGGAAGAGGTGCTCAAGAGGCTTGCCGCCTCCTCAGAAGGGCTTTCAGGCCGGGAAGCGGCGGCAAGGCTGCAGGCTGTCGGCGCAAACCGCCTGGCGGAACCGGAGAGGGAGGGGCTGCTCTCCCGGATGCTCCGGCAGTTTCGCGACCCCCTGATCTACATTCTTCTCATCGCCGCAGCGGTCACAGGCTTTTTGAAGGAATGGGTGGATACGGGAGTGATCCTGGCCGTGGTCATCCTGAACGGCCTGATCGGCTTCATACAGGAGGGGAAGGCCCGGGAGGCCCTTGCGGGAATACGGAAGATGCTCTCCCCTTCAGCGGACGTCCTCCGGGACGGCCAATGGGTAAAGGAGGACGCCGTCGAACTCGTCCCCGGAGACGTGGTCCGCCTTCGGCCGGGCGACCGGGTCCCCGCCGACCTCCGCCTTCTCGAGGTCAACACCCTCCGCATCGAGGAGTCCCCTCTGACGGGGGAATCCCTTCCCGTGGATAAAGACCCCTCTCCCGTTTCTCCCGAGGCAGGGGTGGGAGACCGGATCTCCATGGCCTTCTCGGGCACCCTCGTGGCCGCCGGGCGGGGAACGGGCGTGGTCACCGCCACCGGGCCCCGAACGGAGATAGGCAAAATCAGCACCCTCGTGGACGAGATCGAGCCCATCGAAACCCCCCTCATCCGGCAGATGAACCGCTTCGGCAAAAACCTCTCCTTCATCATTATCGGGCTCGCTGCCCTCATGTTCCTCATCGGCCGTTTTCTTCACGACTTTCCCCTCGGCGAGCTCTTTCTGGCCTCCATCGGTTTCGCCGTGGCGGCCATTCCCGAGAGCCTTCCGGCCATCCTCACTGTCACCCTCGCCCTGGGAGTTCAGCGGATGGCCCGTCAGAAGGCCATCACCCGGCAGCTCAATTCTGTTGAGACTCTGGGCTCCGTCTCCGTGATCTGCACCGACAAGACGGGCACCCTGACGAAGAACGAGATGACCGTCCGCCACGTCGCGACCTCGAAGGGAGTATACGAAATCACCGGCTCGGGGTACGCCCCCGAGGGGGAGATCACCTTCGGAGGAGAAAAGGTCTCCCTCAAAGAGGCGGAGGATCTGGCTCTTTTCATCGAGGTCATGGCGGTGGCGAACGACGCTGCCATTTCTGAGGAGGAGGGGCGGTGGAAGCTCGCAGGAGAACCCACCGAGGGGGCCCTCCGGACCCTCGGCCGAAAGGCGGGGTTCAGCCATGAGGAATACCCCCGTCTCGGGGCTGTCCCCTTCGAGTCGGAGCGGAAGTATATGGCCACCCTGAACGAAACCCCCCGGGGGGAGCGGAAGATCTTCCTCAAGGGAGCGCCGGACCGGCTGCTCGACAGAAGCGCCTCCCAGCTCTCCCCCGAAGGCTCCCCCGAACCCCTCGACCGCTCCTTCTGGGAGGAGAAGATCGAAGAGATGAGCGGCAGGGGGCTGCGAGTCCTCGCGGCAGCCTCCCTTGATGCGTCCGGCGGGCAGGAGGAGATCGCGCCGGAGGACCTGGATGAGGGGTTCCTCTTTCTCGGCCTTGCGGGGATCATCGACCCGCCCCGCCCCGAGGCGGTGGAGGCCATCGAGATCTGCCGCCGGGCGGGGATACAGGTCAAGATGATCACCGGCGACCATGCAGGCACGGCCCTCGCCATAGCGGAGGAGATGGGGATCGGCGGACAGGCCGTTACGGGAGAGGAGCTCGAGGCCGCGGAGGAGGAGGAGCTGCGGAGGATGGCGGAAGAGTACGCTGTCTTCGCCCGGACGAGC
>JALHFZ010000045.1 GCA_022837505.1 Synergistaceae bacterium | reverse complement strand
GGCCACGGGTTCGACGGTGAACCGGAGATCCTCCGTGGTCTCATTTTCACTGGCCCCGGTAATATCCTTCACGCTGTTGAGGATCTTGAGGCTCCCCCGAACGTGGCAGGCCGTCCCCCTGCATACCCGAATGACATGCCGCCCCCTGGGCTTGAGGTGGAACTGGGCGTAAAAGGTCGCCACGCCGTAGATCTCCGACGGGGGTATTTTCAGCTCAAGAGAGATCGTCTCAAGAGCCTCTTCGGGAAGATACCCTATCTCATGCTGTACCTGCTGCAGTATGGGAATGAGTCCCCCCGTTCCGTTCCGCCAGGGCTCAACTATTTGCCTGGTCTTTTTGCGAATTTCCTCCACAGTGAAAGCCATGATTCCCCTCCTTTACAATTTTACCGACGGTATGATCCAATTGTACATAAAGACAAAATTAAGTGCATGATAACATAATCACATAATGAGGACAAGGGGCAGGGAGATGTATACTCCATACAGATTTGTCCATGCTATAATTTCCCCGCAACGAAGTTGTAAAGCATTCCAACCGAGACGAGGGTGCTGAGAGTAATGGCGATAATCAGTCAAGTGAGTGTGGAAAATGCCGTGGGGATGACTTTCTCCCATGATATCACCCAGATCGACACAAAAAAAGGGTACAAAGGGGCCCGGTTTAAAAAAGGCGACATTGTAAAGGCTGAGGACATTCCGGTCCTGAAGTCCATGGGAAAGGAAAACCTCTCCCTTCTGCAGCTCGAAGAAGGGGATGTCCACGAGGATAACGCCGCCAGACGCCTTGCGGAGCGCCTCTCCGGCGAGGGAACGGAGAAGGGAACTCCCGAGGAGGGAAAGGTCTCCCTGAAAGCCCTCTGGAACGGCCTTCTCGTCTACGACGAGGAATCGATTCACACCATCAACAGCGACCCGGACTGGATCGTGAGCACTGTGGCGAACAAGATCCCCGTGAGAAAGGGCGAGACCGTGGCTGCCATGCGCATCATCCCCCTTGTGATGAAAGAAGAACAGATCCGCCGGGGTGAGGAGGCATCCCTTCCCATCACCATCTTCCCCTTCGCTCCCCTGAAGACCGCCCTGGTCACCGTCGGCCGGGAACTGGTGGAGGGGCGCATCCGGGACACCTTCGCCCCGAAGCTCGCCGGAAAGCTCGCCTCCTACGGCACCACCCTCATGGGGCAACTCATCGTGGGGGACGAGCCGGAGAAGATCGCCGAGGCCATACAGTCCTTCATCGACGACGGGGCAGAACTGGTCATCACCACGGGCGGAATGAGCGTCGACCCAGACGACTGCACTGCCGGAGGGATCGCCAGGGCCGCCGACACCATCGTCTTCAAGGGTGTTCCCGTGGTTCCGGGGGCACACCTGATGCTCGCCATCAGCGGCGAGACGAAGATCGTGGGTGCCCCTGCCTGCGTTGTCCACGACGAATGGACGAGCCTGGACCTTCTGCTCAACCGCCTTTTCGCCGGGCTGATCCCCTCGGCGGCCGAAACCCGCCGGTGGGGGGTCGGAAGCCTCTGCAGAAAATGCAGGGACTGCAATTACCCCGTCTGCGCCTTCGCAGCGCGATGACCAATGCCGGGGATCTTCTGAGCTCCCTGGATATACGCCCCACCCCTCTGAGGAGGGCGATCCTCGAAGTCCTTCTTGAAGCCGGAATGCCCCTTTCATGGAAAGCCACCTTTGCCCGCCTCCGCCGAAAGACGAAGGCGGATAAGGTATCCCTCTACCGCAACCTGGCGCTCTTCGAACGGAGGGGCCTCGTCCATAAGATCCTCGGAAGCGACGGGGCCTGGAGGTACTGCGCCCGCCCCGGGGAGGGAACCCGCTGCCCCGGGAACCACGCCCATTTTCTCTGTCTCAGCTGCGGCAGGATGATCTGTCTTGAAGATCAGCCCATCCCCACGGTCACCCTGCCGGAAGGGTTCACCGTGGAGGGAAAACAGCTCCTGGCCTACGGGCGCTGCTCCGGCTGCCCTCCGCAGGGGTGAGAGGCCCTCAGCAGCAGGGCGTCATAGACACCCCGGGTCAGGGGCACATCCGCACCCAGCCGCTCCCCCTCCCCCACGACGAAACCGAGAAGGGAGTCCGCCTCCGTCCGTCTTCCCCGCTCGCAGTCGAGCTGCATGGAGGACTTCGTCTCCGGAGGGAAGGACCGCCCCTTCTCCAGGGAAAGATCCACGATATCCGGCGGAAGGGAGATCCCCTTCTTCCGGGCGATCGTCTCGATCTCCTGCATCATCCCCCGAAGAACGGAAAGGCTGTCCTCTCCGGCGAGGACTTCGCCGAAGGTCCTGTGAAAGAGGGAGGTCACTCCCGCGAAGGGGGAGAGAAAGATAAATTTCGTCCAGACTGCCTCGTCCACATTTTCCAGAAGAGCTGCATCAATACCGCATTTCCGCAGAAACTCCTCGAGAAAACGAAAGTCCTCGGTCTTTCCCTCGGGCGGACCGAAGAAGAGCTTCCGGCTGCCGCCCGTCTGACGGATGACCCCGGGCCCTTCGATGGAAGAGGAGATATAGACGCAACCGTTGAGCATTCTGCAGGGCGGCAGAACGGACCGGAGGATCTCCGGGCTGTTCACACCGTTCAACAGGGGAAGGACAACCGTATGCGCGTCCACGAGGGGGGCAAACTCTCTCCCCGCCGATTCCAGATCATACCCCTTGACGGCCACCACCAGCACATCGGCAACCCCGGCCTCGGACGGCGTGTCCGTGGCGAGGAAGGGGCGGGCGGTGAACTCCCCCTCCGGGGTGACTACCCTGAGCCCCCGGTCCCGTATGGCCTTCAGATGCTCTCCCCGGGCGAGAAATACCGCCCTGTCCTCTTCGTTTCCTTCCAGGAACCGGGCCACGACCGCGCCGTAGTATCCTCCGACGCCGCCGAGGCCCGCAAAAACTATTTTCATGATTCTACCGGTTCTCCTTTCGGGAGAAAAATTTTTTTATCTAACCCTGCGGAGAAGCTGCTTTTCTGCCTCTTCGGATAAACCCAGCTGCGGCAGCAGCTCTTTCAGTTCCTTCTCCGTCCCCAACCCCGAGACGAACCCGTTGACCTTCGCAGCGGCGGGGGATTCCCGGAAGTCCGCCTGATCGGGGTAGAAAGCCGCAAAATCGGCCATGATGCGCCCCTCCTGGCGGAGATAATATTTCTGGTGATAGTCCTCCGCAACGGTGAACTTTCTCAGGGGCTCGATGGCGGTGGAAAGCTTTCTGCCGATCTCTTTTTCCAGCTTTGCTGCAGATTGCTCCGCCGTCCTCCGCTGCTCTTCACCGGAGTAGAAGATAACGGACCTGTACTGGGTGGACCATGACCGGGCCGTGGGGTTATGGCTGTTCCAGAAGATATCGAGCAGATCGGAGTAGCTGATCTTTGCCGGGTCATACTCCAACTGCAGTGTCTCCGTAGCGTCGCCGATGCTGCGATAGGTGGGGTTTTCTATTGTACCGCCGGCGTACCCCGCTCGGGTGCGGATGACGCCGTCGAGAAGCCCGAACCGGGCATCAGGACCCCAGAATCACCCGAGGGCAAAGGTAGCGGTCTTCAGATCTTTCGGAATGTCCCGGTCCATGGGGGGAAGCTCCGCCGCAAAAGCCCGGGCAGCGAAGAAAACCGTCCCCGCAAAGAGCAGGATTTTCTTCATCTGTTTCATGGTTTCCACCTCCTGTTTCTCAATTTGTTTTATTTTACACTATCCCCTTATTCCTCCCTAGGGAAGGAATACTGATTTCTCGTAAAAACCGCCTGTCACCGGCTCTTCCGAAGCTGGTACAATAGGTTTCAGAATACTCTCGACGAAGGAGGGGATGACCGTGAAGGAGTCCTCGGTGGATCTTTACTACTTCACAGGAACGGGAAATACCCTGCTGGCTGCCCGGGAGGTGGCCGAAACCCTGCGAAAGGGAGGAAAAACCGTCCGCCTGCTGCGCATTGAGAAGGGGCTGCGCCCTCTCGAAGAAGACTGCGCCCTCGGAATCGCCTCGACCATCGCCGTATTCTCCACCTACCCCTTCGTATGGAAGGTCCTGCAGGATCTTCCCGAGGGCAGGGGACGGAGCGCCTTTCTGATCTCCACCATGGCCGGAGCCTCGGTGGGGGGGTTCCGGGCTCCACTGAAGCGCCTGCTCGAGAAGAAGGGGTATGTCCCCCTGGGGACGGGGGAGTTCCTCATGCCCTCAAACTACGCCCGCACAGGCTCCGACGACGGCAAAGACAGGGAGACCATCGAGGCTATGAAGCCGGCGGCAGCGGCCTTCGGACGGGAGCTGCTCGAGGGGCGGGCGAAATGGAAGGGGGGCACTCCCCTCTCCTCCTTTGCCTACTGGCTGGCGGGAAAAAAGTTTCCCTGGAGGTTCATGGCCCGCAGGCTTCCCCTCGCCGTAGACCGGGAGAAGTGCATCCAGTGCGGCAAGTGCGCCCGCCTCTGTCCGGTGAAGAACATCCGCATGGAAACGTGGCCGGTCTTCCTCGATCACTGCGTCGCCTGCCAGCGGTGCATGGGCTTCTGTCCGCCCGGGGCGATCTCTGTGGAGGGGAAGAACTACCGTCAGTACCGGACGGTGGAATACGGAGATCTCGTGGGTGAGGATCACCGAAAATAACGGGAGAAGAAGTGAAGGCCCCATGACAGCCAAAATGAAGCTCTACATGGAAAAACCCTTTTCATCGGTCTGCTGAAGCGGTTTTGTCTACGGCGAGGAGGAGATGGCTTCCTTTCCCCAAAGAGCCGCCCGTGAGGCGGCGGGACCGCTGCTCGTAAAACTGAAGGAGACCTACGGAGACGCCCTGGAGGTCAACATCTACGACCCCCGGTGCTTTTTCTGGTTTTTCGACCTCCTCCGCTTCTCCATCCGTTCGGAACCCACGTGGATTCTGAACGGCATCCTCCTCTTCCGGGGAATACCGGCCTGGGAGGAGCTGAAGGGGAAAGTCGACGCCCTTCTGCGGCACCCCCGATGACCCGGGGTGCCGCTTTTCTTAAGGGGAGATCATGCGTTTTTTCGAGGACGGCAGAGAAGCTCGTGAGGAAATAAACGTAAAGATTATTTTCTTGAAGTTAAGGGAGGGAAATTCACCGGAGAGGATCTCCAGAACTCCCGTGAGATCAAAGAGTTCTGCCGGTACAGCGGCAGGGCTCTTTTCCTTTCTTCCGGGAGCATAGAGGAAAAAGTGCAGGCTCCCGCCCTTATCTGTGACGGAATAGTCTCCGAGCCAGGGGAGGGTGAAGAGGGCTTCGTCCAGCCGGGCGAGGAGGAGCGGCCCCTCCGGAAGGGAAAGGACATTTCGCAGCCGTCCGGTGGTCTCGATGCGCCGCAGGAGCGAGCCGCAGGGGCAGCGTCCAGGGAGGAAGCGCCCCCTGTCCCCCGTCCGGTAGCGAAGGAGGCTCGTCCCCTCGAGGGTGAAGGGGGTGACGACGATCTCGCCGAAGACCCCTTCAGGAAGGGGTCTCCCCTCCGGGTCGACGATCTCGAAGAGAAAATCCCCCTCCATGACGTGAAACCCGTTCCGTGCAGGGCATTCCAGCGCACCGCCGTATCCGAGCTCCGTCAGGGCGTAATGGCGCAGCACCCTGCACTTCCAGCTCTCGGCGATCCCTTCGCAGAGGCTGTCGGTGGCGTAATCTGCGCTCAGAAGAACGCCCTTGAGCCCCGAGGCGAGAGGGGAGGCCGGGTGGCGGGCCAGGGAGAGGGCAAGAGCCGGGAGGGAGACGATGCAGGCGGTCTTCGTCTCGGCGATGCGCCTCAGTATGGTCTCCTCGTCCGGCGGCGGCCAGAGCCATTGGCACTCCATTCCCCCCTTTGCCAGCCCCCGGCGGAGAAGATCCCCGATGCTCCCCGGACGCTCTCCGGGAAGGAGGACGAGGACGGAGTCCCCCGGCGCAGCGAGGAGGGTCATCCCCTCCCGGAAGATCTCCATGGTCCGTTCGAGGTCTCCCTCCGTGAAGAAGAGCCGCTTCGCCGCCCCGGTGCTGCCCGAGGTGGGGAGGGTGACGATCCGGGAGATTGCATCCTGGGGAACGGCGAGAAAGGCCAGAGGGTCGGCGGCAAGGTCATCGGGGAGGGTGAAGGGGAGGGAGGCGTATTCATCAAGAGTCCGGGGGAATTCCTCCGAAAGGGAAGGAAGCATTTTTTTATAACAGGGGGAGTTTTTCCTGGTGGAGGCTATCTTTCTTCTCACCCCTTCCAGGATGTATTCGTCAAGCTCCCCCCTGGTGAGGACAGTTCTGCCCTCCCGCCGGGCAGCTATTTTGTCCAGAGGGCGGCTGCTTTCAGCAGGGGGCGGCATCACTCGGGGAGGGGCCTCCCATCAAGAGGGTCGATGCCGTTCTCTTCGAGAAGCTCAAGAACCTGTATCCACACGGACCGCACCATAAGGCCACACCGGGTGCGCCCCGAGACGTTCAGAATATCCCCGCAGAGGATGCTCCCCTCAGGGGTGGCCATCTCCTCCCGAAACCACTCCGTGAGCCGCCGGACCATCATCCGGAAGGCGGGGTGCTCCCGCTCGCCGTCCACACCCTTTCCGCCGTAGAGGCCGAGAAGGCAGACTCCGCCCAGAAGGGCGCCGCAGGTCCCGTTGCTGTGGCCGAGGCCGAGGGCCACCCCTCCCATGGACCGGATCAGGTCGGGGTTCTCCCGGCCCATCCCCCGGAGGGCAAGGAGGAAGAGGATCTGGCTGCAGTGGTACCCCTTCCCCTCGAGGGAGAGGAGCTCCATCTGAAATTCGTCGAGATCAAAGGTTTCCGTCATTTGTCCTCCAGTATCTGCTCCACTTCATACATCTTCCCCAGGGCGAGCTCCTCGGGGATGAGGGTGAGGCCGCAGGAAGGGCACGAGGGAAGCTCCAGGGTGAAGACGCTTCCGAGGTAGGTGATCTCCGTCTTCCGAAGCTCAAGAGGGCAGCCGCAGTTCGTGCAGAGATACTCCCGGTACTTGCCGTAGGACGCGGTGAGCTCCTTCACGGCTCTCCTCCCTCTCCCGCCCCGGCCACGGCCATGCGGTGGCTCCAGGCGTTTTTCACCTCGAAGGTGCCGTCCTCCCGGGGGAGATATTCAGCCCAGTAGGTGACCGAGGCCGGACGGAGGGAGGCGAGAAAGGTTCCGTCGGGCTTTTGGATCTTTCTGTTCCCCTCCTCGGCATGAAGAATAAGCCGCTGGACCACCGAGGCGAGAATCCGCCGTTCCTCAAGCTTCTCCTCCATTCCGGCAGGGTAGACGAGCCGGACCGATTCCCAGGGTTCCGCCACTATTTCCTCCTCCTTCCAGAGAGTCCTTTTCAGTTCCCGGACCAGGCCGATCCGGTTCTCCCGCTGGTCGGAGAAACTGACATGGGGCACCGCCGCCACGTCACTCTCTCCGGGGGGAAAGAGGAAGTCCAGCAGATGGGCCGTCCGCTTTCCTGTCCGGGCAAAGGCGTCCCGGCACATGGCGCAGTAGACGAGCAGGTCACGAGAGGTCTCCCCTCCCCGGCCGGCGGCGATCTTCTCCGCAAGAGGGGGGTTGGCGCATATCTGCAGCCCCCCCCAGCCGCAGCAGGTGGTGAGATGCCCTGAAAGGGGAAGCTCCTCCCCTTTTATGCCCATCTTCCCTGCGAGGGCCCGAACTGCCCGCTGGACGCCCGGCATCTCCGCCGACGTGCAGGGGTCGTGAAGGGCCATCTCCTCCCCCGGCAAACGAACCCCCTCGGGGAGGTCGAGCCCCGCCAGAATCTCCCACAGGGAGACGGTTCTCATCTCCGGCGCTTCTGCGGCAAGGGCCTCAAGGCAGCTTGTGCAGGCGGCTATGATCACCGGTTTCCCGAGGGCGGCCCATTCTTCCCGCAGGGCTGCGAGATTTCCCCCGAAGAGGTCCTCCCGAGCCGCCCACCGGGCGGGGGCGCCGCAGCAGTTCATCCAGAGGGCCACTCCTCCGTCGAGGCGTTCCCGGAGAAAATCGTAGAGAGTACGGACATGGCCGGGGGAGGACCCGGTGAGGCGGCATCCCGGAAAGAAGGCCCATCCGCTCTTCTCCGCCCCCGGAGCGTGCCTTGCGAGGACCGCTTTTGAAGAGGTGTTGAAGGCCATGTCCTCAAGGGGGAAATCATGGGCGGAGGGGGGCATCTTGTTCACGGCCACCATCTCCCCTCTCGCCTCCGTGATGAGCTCCCTCATGGAGAAGCCGTTGGGGCAGATCCGCTCGCACCGCCCGCAGAGGCTGCACGAGTTGATCATGCGGTTTGCCGATCGGGTTCCCGAGACCACCGAGAGGTTGTTGAAGATCTCCCGGGCATAGGCCTTGGGGTAGGCTCCGTATTCCTCAAGGTAGATGCAGGTCTTCACGCACTCTCTGCACTCGCAGAGAAGGCACCGCCTTGCCTCCTCCTTCGCTTCGGAAGGGGAATACCCTCCCTCGGGAAGGGGAAGGGGCGGGATCGGTAAGACCCCCTTCAGGCTCGTATAGAGGCGGGTTTCAAAGGGGCCCTCTGTCTCCCGGGAGGAGTGAAGGGAGGCCTTCTGGAGGTACCGCTCCACGGACTTCATCCCCCGCCGTCCGTCCGCGGCCCGGCCGATGAAGGAAGGGGCATCCCCTCCGGCGAAGACCCCGGGGATGGCCGTCTCAAGGCTCACCGGGTCGAAATTCCTCTTTACATCAGCGAGCAGAAGGACGGCTTCGGGGTCATCGAGGCCGACATAGAGGGGGGAAAACTCGCTGTCCGTCTCCTGCAGGGGGGGCATTTCAGCAAGGGGGCGGAAGCGCACCCCCTGTTTCTCAAGCCATTCAAGCTCCTCCCGGGCGATCTCCTCCGTCACCGCCGGAGAGAGGGCGGTCAGCAGGGCCGTATTGTCGGGACGGCAGAAGACCGTGACGGAGTACCCCTTCTTCGCCCCGTCGGAGGCCGCCGAGAGGGAGCTTATGCCGCACCCGGCCACGGCAGCGGCGGAGCCGCTTTTGGGGATGAGAAGGGGGCGCCTCCGGAGGGGCCCCTCGTCAAGGCAGGCCCGTTCGAGCCCGCCGAGCTCGATGCTCCCCCCCGCCTCTCGCCGCTTGCAGACTGCCCGGCAGGGGGCGTCGCAGATTCTGCCGAGAACTCCGGGAAGGGGAAGGGTCCTCTCGATGATCTTGCGCCCCTCGTCGAATTTCCCCTCCCCCACGGCCCGACACAGCCCCCGGCCGTCGAGATGGAGAGGACAGGCCGCGGTGCACCAGGGGGGCTCCTCCTGAATGCACTTGTATTCGAACTCCTGCAGCCGGGCTCTCTTCATTCCGTCACACCCCTTCAATACAGAGGGGGAACACCTGTCAGGATGTTCCCCCGCGAAAATCTTTCGTTTACTTCTTCTTCAGCCCCGCGAGAACCTTCTCGGGGTAGGCGGGAAGATGGGTGATCCTCACCCCGCAGGCGTTGTAGATGCCGTTGATGATCGCCGCATGGGGGCTCGTCAGGGGAAGTTCGCCGATGCCGGCGGCTCCGTGGGGCCCCTCTTCTCTGGCTTCCTCGAAGTAGACGATCTCCATGTCGTCGGGGATGTCCTTGATGTAGGGGAACCCGGCCCCCGGCATGGTGGAATGCTTCTCGATGTCCTCGAAGTCCTCCGAGAGGGCGAGGCCGATCCCCTGGGCAAGGCCGCCCCAGTTCTGCCCGTCCACCACGAGCTTGTTGTTGATCTTTCCGCAGTCGGACATCAGGGTCATCCGGTCCACCGCGGTCTTGCCCGTCTCCGTGTCCACGGTGACCTCCGCCATGAAGACGCCGTACATATAGACGGCGAAGGGCCTCCCCTGGGCGTTTTCGTCGCAGTTCATGCAGGTGGCGGCGGACCATTTCCCCTCAAAGGTGGTGGGCTTCCCCGCGGCCTTCAGTTCGTCGTAGGTCATGAACCCTCCGTCGAGCTTGGCCGTCTCCCTGAGGAGGGTTTCACAGGCCACCCGTATGGCGTTCCCCGTCATGACCTGGGAGCGGGAGCCCCCGGCGGGGCCGGAGTTCGGGCATTTGGCCGTGTTCGGCCAGGTGAAGCGGAGCTTGTCGGGGGAGATGCCGAGGGGGAGAAGGGACTCGTGGGCCGTGCCGATGGCCCCGATGTCGGCCCCCTGGCCGTGATCTTCCCAGGCGGTGCGGACGGTGATGGTCCCGTCGGGGTTCATGTCGAGGGCGGCTTCCGAGCCGTCGGGGCCGTCGAGGCCGCACCCGTAGACGCCGAGGGAGATGCCCACGCCCTTTTTATGCTTTTCCGTGGACCCCTCCGCAGCCCGGGCCTTTGCCTTCTCGTAGCGGGGGCGAAGGGCTTCGAGCATCTTCGGAAGGCTGAAGGAATCGGGGACCTGCCCCGTGGGGGTGGTGGCTCCGGGACGGTAGCAGTTCTTCAGCCGGATCTCCAGGGGGTCCATCCCCAGCTTCTCGGCGAGCTGGTCCATGAGGACCTCCGATGAGAAGAGGGACTGGGGGGAGCCGTAGGCCCGGAAGGCCGAGCCCCAGGCGTGGTTCGTGCAGACCGTCCGCCCTTCTCCCCGGATGCTCGGGATATCGTACCCCGCCCCCATGAACTGGGTGCCCCGGAGGGTGAGCAGGTCGCCGAACTCGGAGTAGGGGCCGTGGTCCACCGAGTAGTCCGTCTCCATGGCGAGGAGCTTCCCCTCCCTGTCGGCGGCGAACTTCATGTTCACGAAGAAGGGGGAGCGCTTCCCCGTGTACTGCTGCTGCTGTTTGTAGGTGTAGTTGAGGGAGACGGGGCGCCCCGTGGCGAGGGCCGCCGCGCCAACGAGGGCCTCCATGGTTGGGCTGAACTTGTAGCCGAAGGTCCCCCCCGCGGGGTTGGTGACGAGGACGAGCTTCTCCGGCTCAACCCCGAGGCCGGGGGCGATCATGGCGAGGTGAAGGTGGACGCCGATGGATTTCGAGTGGATGACGAGCCGCCCTTCGTGGTCCAGATAGGCGAACCCCACGTCCGGCTCAATGGGCATATGGGGCTGGCGCCCCACGTAGAAATCGTCCTCCACGGTGACCACGTCGGACCGGGCGAAGACCGGGGCGGTGTCCTCCCCCTTCTCAATCCTCTGGGTGAAGTAGATATTGGGCGTTCCGGGGTGGATCTCGATGGCGTCCTCCGCCATGGCCGCCGGGGCGTTCATGTAGGCGGGGAGGACCTCGAGGTCGACCTTCACCTTTTTGGCGGCGGCCCGGGCGTTCTCCACCGTGTCGGCGCAGACGATGGCGATGGCGTCGCCGTACTGGAAGACCTTTTCATCGCAGAGGATGGGGCGGTCCCATCCGTCCCCCTTGTTCGTGGGGAAGGTGATGAGGCCGGTGATCCGGTTTCTCCCCTTAATGTCCTTCGCCGTGACCACCTTGAAGACTCCGGGCATCTTCTCCGCCTCGGAGATGTCGACACCCTTGATAAGGGCATGGGAGACCTCCGCCTGAACGAGGGCGCCGCACAGGGCGGTGTTCGGCAGCTTGAGGATGAGGTCCGCGCCGTAGTCGAGGGTTCCCGTGACCTTGGCTGCCGCCGTGGGGCGGGGGTACTTCGATCCCCAGATCCGGCCGTCCTCGGGAAGCTGGAATTCCAGCTCTTCCTCCTTCATCTCCCCCCGCAGGACCTTCGCCGCGTCCATGACGGCGTCCACAAGGGGGATATACCCCGTGCACCGGCAGGCGTTCCTGTTCACCTGGAACCAGTCCCGCACTTCCTCCCGGGTGGGGTTCGGGTTGGAATCGAGAAGCCCCTTCGCCGAGACGATGAACCCCGGGCTGCAGAAGCCGCACTGGGCCGCACCGTGCTTTATCCAGGCCTTCTGGAGGGGGTGGAGGCAGTCGGGGGTCCCCAGCCCCTCGATGGTGGTCACCTTCGCCCCCTCGGCGAGGCGGGAAATCCTCGTCACGCAGGAGCGAACCACCTTGCCGTCGAGAAGGACGCTGCAGGACCCGCAGTGCCCCTGCCCGCACCCCACCTTCGTCCCCGTGAGGCCGAGCTGTTCCCTGAGCACGGTAGACAGCATGGCCCCCTCGTCCACGATGAGATTTCGTTCAATGCCGTTCACGAAAAACACCTTCTGGATCATCTCCCGTATTCCTCCTTCCGTACCTCTTCCGGGCACAGAGCACTCTCCGCCCTTCGATGAAAAACCCGCTGCAGCTTTTCCTCTCTCTTCTTTCATCTTTATTTAAGCAAAAACCGTCCTCAGAAAAAGGACGGCTTCCAGCAACAGCTTTTCAGCCTCCTGTTTTCAGGAATAGTGCCGAAAATGGGCAGAATAATTGAAATATATTATCGCAGAATTATTGTACGGTATTGTTAGGAAAAGAACAAGCCTACTCCCAGTTCGTGATGTCCGCGGCCGCGCCCTCTCCGCCCTCTTCTCCATCGGCTCCCCGGGAGAAGAGGTCAAACTCTCCGTGATCTCCGGGGGCCCGGTAGACGTAGGGCATCCCCCAGGGGTCCACGGGAAGCTTACGGATATATCCCCCCTCCCGGTACTTCCGGGGTTCGGGGGGGATGGAGGGCTTCGAAACCAGAGCCTCAAGCCCCTGGGCGGTGGTGGGGTAGAGGCTGCTGTCGAGGCGGTACATCTCAAGGGCCTGTTCGATCTCCCGGATCTGCACGGACGCCGCCGTCCGCTTGGCCTCCTCGCCCCGTCCCACAACCCGGGGAACAACGAGGGCGGCGAGAAGCCCCAGGATGACCACCACGACCAGCACCTCCACGAGGGTAAAGCCTTTTCTTTTTCTCATGGGTTTCCTCACGAAAATCATTCCCTTCAAAAAAAGTTGAAATCAGCCCGCAAGGCTGGAGAGGTCAAAGATGGGGAGCAGTATGGCGATGACCACGAACCCCACGGCGACGCCGAGAAAAAGGACGAGGACCGGCTCGGCAAGGGTTGAGATGCGCTCCATCCCCTCCCGGGCCTCCTCCCAGCTCATCTCCGCCACCTGGCCGATGGCTCCGGGGAGGTCCCCTCCCATCTCGCCGATCCGGAGGATGTAGATGATCTCCTCGGCGAAGCTCCCCTCCTTCTCCAGGGCCCGGTCGAAGCGGAACCCCTCCTTCACGAACCGGGCTGTCTCCGTCCATCGTTCGGGGCGGGAGTCCATGGAGGCGGCCATTCCGAGGGCCGAGACGAGGGGGATCCCCGCAGAGAGAAGAGTTCCGAGGTGGGAGAGGACGAGGGAGAGGGAGAGGTTCTCCCGGATGCGCCGGAAGAAGGGGAGGGGGCGCCCCTTTTTCATTTTTCTCAAAAAAAGAAAGAGGACAGCTCCTGCGGCGAGGAGGATCCACCACCGGGTGCGGAGGAAGGCTGCGGTTCCAAGAAGGATCCTG
>JALHFZ010000135.1 GCA_022837505.1 Synergistaceae bacterium | reverse complement strand
AGAGCGGGAAGCTCTTCAAGATACTCCCTCAGCCGGGAGGCGAGCTTCGGCTGGGACCTTGCGAGGGTCTCGAGATTTTTTGTCAGAAGGGTTGGGATTTCTTTCATTTTTCTTCTCCCTCTTCCTTCAGTTTCTCCGAGAGAAGGCTTTTGAGAATCCCCTCGGCGTCCCGGGCGGTGGAAACGGCCTCGATATTCGTCTTCGCCACCTCTGCCAGGAGCTCCTGTCGAAGGATTGTAATATTTCGGGGGGCGTTGATGCCGATGCGCACCGTATCCCCCCGCACCTCCACTATGGAGATCTCAATGTCGTCGCCGATGAGGATGGTCTCGCCGGGTTTGCGGCTGAGTACGAGCATAGAGCTACGCTCCCGCGGCGGCTGGAGGGGTGGCTTCGGCGGCCGCTTTTCTGCCCATGGACTTCCGCATCCCTTCGCCGAGGACGAAGGCCCGCACTTCATACTCCTCGTTGGAGGCGATCACCTGGGCACCTATCCGTTTTTTGTGGTTGATGACGAGGGGGGCCCGCAGATTGGCCGTCATGTCCCAGGCCGCAGAAGGGGGGATGGAGAGGACGAGGAGGAGGGCGAGATCCTCCGTCTCTTCCGCCTTCAGATGGGCGAGGTCCCCTTCGGAAATTCGGGCGTTGTAGTCCGCCCGGATAATCCGGGGGTCAGCCACGGGCAGGGCCACATCCCCGTCGGCCAGGCTCTGGAGCCACTTGATGGGGCTGTCGTCCTCACCGGCGAGGACCCACTCTCGATGGGTCTCGAAGCCTGGAATCCCTCTGGGAAAGGTGAGGATATCCTCATCGTTGACGGTGAGCAGGCCGAAGCGGCTTGTTTCTCTTGCTATGGACACTATGAAGCACCTCCGGAAAATTAGAAATTCTTTATGTGAGAAATGCCTTCTGCCGGGAAAACAGTATTCCCGTCTTTTTATCTCAGGAAGTCCACCAGGGTGGGCTGAACGATCTTCGCGATGACCGCGAGGCTCGACTGGTAGACGGCCTGGGCCATGGCGAATTTCGTGCTCGTCTCGGCCAGATCGACATCGGCGATCTTGCTGTAAAGATCCGTAAGATAAATGTCGTTCTGCTTGAACCGGCCCTGGTTGTTTTCGTAGCGCTTCATGAGGGCTCCCTGGGAGGTTCTGCACTTCAGCAGGTTCTCCATGAAGGCGTCCACCTTGCCGAGCATGATGTTGCTGAGCCCCTCCCGGTCCTCCGCCTTTATGGAATTGACGAGGTTGTCCAGTACGCCGAAGAAGTCGGTTTTCTGCCCGTTGGATGCCGTGCGGACCACCACGTTCTGAGTGTACCGGGCTGAGGGGGAACCCGCCCTGGTGGGAGTGGTGACCGCCGTTCCGAGAAGGGCCCCCCGAGCGCTCCCTGATGCCTCGATGCTGTACCCCCGGGGGGATGTCAGTACGAGATACTGCCCGCCGCCGTCGTCCACGAGGGTTGCCTTGATATCCTGCCCCTGGAAGCGGCTGTTGATGGCCGCAGCCACATCCTCAGCGTCGATGGTGCCGGAGGAGTTGCTGTCGAAGATGCCGTTGAGGTCGAGGGTATGGGTATAGCCGTCCACCGTCAGAGAGAGGGTGTCCCCTGCCACCGGAGTCCATCCCGACACATCCGCGTCTCCCCGAAGGGCGTTGTCGAGGGAGAGGACCGATGAGGCCACATCCCCTTCCACGTCATAGATAGAGAGAGGAGAACCGTCCTTTGATGCAAGGCCTATCCGTGCCCCTGAACCGGTTGCGGGAAGTTCGGGGTCGAAGTAGGTGACGTCGAGCCAGCCGCCCGCCGCTTTTCGGATTTTGTCCGCTATGGCAAGGGGGGTATCCCCGGCCGATATGGCCACGTCGATGGTGCGCCCGGGGGATTCGATTCGGATCGTCCCGGCGCCGGACAGGAGGTTGTCCGCTATGGGCGGGCTTGTCACCCCCGAGGCGATCCCCATCTGAAGGGCTATCCCCGCGCTGTAGGAGGGGGAGAAGGAGGGGTCCGAGAGGGGAAGATCGGCTATTCGGAGGGATTCTCCGTTTTTGGCGTAGAGGGCACCCCTCCCTGCGGCGGCATCGAGGACGGAATACCCGAGCACCTCGCCGCCCGAGGCTGCGTTCACCTGTTTGACGATCTGCTTCATCACCTTGAGCTGGTCCACCTTCGGCGGTGTGCTCGAAAGGACATCGTCCGGGTAGATCTTTACCCGGAAATTCTCCCCCCCGAGGGTGACGGAAATGAGGGCCGCCATGTTGGGGTCCACGCAGGGGATGGAGGGGAAGAGAGTGTCCCCGGTGCTGTCGTCCCGGCTCTGGATTGCCGTGGACAGGCCGAGGTCGTGGGCGTACCCTGCGGTGTTCTTGTCGAAGACCACGAGGGGGGCGTTGTCCACAGGCCGGAGAACCAGTCGTGATGTCATCTCCTCAAGGCTGGCGGTCGTTCCGTGCCCCGCTTCGGTGGCGTCCTCCCGTACAATGACCTCGAGCCAGTTCCCCGCCACCTGGCGGATCCGCCTGGCGGATCCGTTCTGCGAGTTCGTTAACCGTAAGACTGACTCCTCCATTGATCTTCAGCTCGGCGGCGTTTTTTCCGCTCTCGAAGCGCAGATGAAGGTCATCCGTCAGGGGAAGGACTTCCCCTGATCCGAACTGGCGGCTCTTCACAGCCGTCTCAATGCCGAGGAAGGCGGCGAAATCAATGTGGCTGTGGTCCACCGGACGGCTTGCCGGCTGAGAGGAGATTGAAACTATGTCCTCCGCAGAGGTTGAAAAAAGCGAACGGGCTGACCCGGTGAGCTCAAGAGTGAAGGATTTTCCAGGCTCCTGGGAGGTGACAAGAAGGCGGGTTCCGTCGGGAGAGAGCCGGGCGGCCACGCCGAGGACCGTGGTGAGCCTGTCGGCGATGGTGGCAGGGGTA
>JALHFZ010000134.1 GCA_022837505.1 Synergistaceae bacterium | reverse complement strand
GGGCTGCTGGCGGACCCCGACGCGATGCGCAAGATGGCCAGCGTCGAGGCGTGGTACGTGGCCGCCGCGCTGCTCTCGGGCTTTCCGATCTGGATGGAGTCGATGGCGGTCTGCATGACATTTTCGCAGACTTTCGCGGTCTGCTTCATAAACTCGATTTCAGCGGGGGATTTAATCACCCGCACCCAGTTCACGAGGCCGGTGCCGTCGAATATCTCCATGCAGGGGAGCTCCTGGGCGAGGGTTTCAAGGCACTTGCCTGTAAACCAGTAGTTGTCCATTTCCACGCCGAGGTTTTTCCGCTCCCATCCGTGCTCTTTGATGATGCCCGCCACGAAGCTCATGGGGTGCTTGAAGACGTTCTGAACATAATCGTCCTCGTAGGGGCGGATGCTGTCCGGGGACAGCCAGGTGGTCAGCTTCGCACCGTTGCCGTCCATTCCTCTGCCCCACCAGATGGGCTCCTCCCGGTCGAGGGCGATGATCAGCCCCTGATGCACGTAGAAGGACCATCCGTCGTATCCGGTGAGATAGTTCATGTTCGACGGGTCGCTGACGATGAGAACTTCGATCTTGTTCCGGAGCATGCTCTCCTTCGTATTCCTCATTCTTTCGTGAAATTCCTGAAGATCGAAATGCATTTCCTTCCCCTCCAGTCAGAAGATCAGCACCAGCCGCGGAGCAGCATGGCGGAGCGAATTTTCCCTATGGCGTTGATCCAGGCTCCCAGCCTCATGGAGACGTTTTTCTCCCTGGCCTTCTCCCGCGCCTCGGCGTAGGCCCGTAAAATACGGATGTTCAGCCGTTCCTCCACCTTGTCGAGAGTCCAGTAGTCGTTGCTGAGCCCCTGGGTGCGTTCGAAATCGCAGACGATGGCTCCGCCGCTGTTGGCCACCACGTCGGGGATTATAACGACCCCTTTTGACGAGAGAAGATCGTCCGCTCCGGGGGTCGTGGGGGCGTTGGCCGCCTCGACGATGAGCTTTGCCCTGATACGGGGGGCGTTTTCTTCCGTGATGACGTCCTGGACGGCCGCGGGGATGAGGATGTCACAGTCCGTCTCGAGGATCTTTCCTCCATCGTATTCCCTTCCGCCACCGAAACCCTTCACGGACCCGGTTTTTTCCATATGGTCCATCAGTTTGCCCACGTCGAGGCCGTCAGGGTTTTCCACGGCGCCGTAGATGTCGGAGATGGCGACGATTTTAAAGTCCGAGTCGAAGAGTTTCTTCGAGGCGATGGACCCCACCTGGCCGAACCCCTGGACGGCTATCCTGGTTTTCTCCGGTGCCATCCCCAGTTCTTTCGCCGCCTCCATGGTGCAGGCCGCGACGCCCCATCCCGTGGCCTCGAAACCGCCGAGGGAGCCCCCCAGGGCTGCGGGCTTGTCGTTGATCGCGGCAGGGGAGTGAAAACCCGTAATCTGTTCATACTCGTCGAGCATCCATGCCATGGCCTGGGTGCCTGTGCCGATGTCCGCACCGGGGATGTCCACAAAAGCCCCCTTCGGGCTGAGTTTCCGGATGAAGCCCCGGATAAGCCGCTCGTATTCCCCATCGGACAATTTTGAAGGGTCGGCCTTGATCCCCCCCTTCCCTCCTCCGGCGGGGATACCCGCCACAGCGTGCTTGACGCTCATGAAGAGAGATAAGGCCTTGATCTCCTCGGGAGTGAGGCCGGGGCGGACCCGGGTGCCGTCCTTGGTTGGGCCGGTGGCGTCCTGGTGCCACGACCGGTAGGCGGTGAAGATCTTCTTCGATCCGTCGTCCATCCGGACGGGGATGGTGAATTCGGTGAATCTCATGGGGGTGGAGAGCCTTTCGAGGAGTTCCGGTTCCAGTTCCATGGCCTCGGCAGCTTGTGAGAGATTGAACAGAGCTTCTTCCCAGACGTTGTTTTTCATGGGGCATCCTCCGGTTCAAATGAGATGAGAGCCTGTGGGGCTCCTGGAATATAGGATAAAGAGAAGGGTTTTCTCCTGCAGCCAGTTTTGGTGGGCCGGCGGAGGAAATCCCGGAAGGTTTCCGCCGCCGGCCGGATATTCCGGTCGCTTATTTCGCCAGTTTTTTCTCTGCCTCGGCCAGTTCCTTGACGAGTGTATCGAGCACTTCCTTGCCGTAGGGCTTCGCCATTTCGATGTAGGTCTCCCGCACGGGGAGGGAGAGCTTCTTGAAGGCTTCCCGCTCTTCGGCCGTGGGAACGACCACCTTAAGAGAGGGCTTTATCTTGAGCATCTTCTGAAGGCGTTCGTCGTTCATCTTATCCTGCATGTCGAAGACGTAGTCGATCGTTTCCTTCGCGGTTTCGGTGATTATTTTCTGTTCATTCTCGGGCAGGGAATCGAACCACTTGAGGCTGACGACGAAGGTCGCCACGAAGGGCATCTCGCGGATGTCGATGAAATAATCCTGCTGCTCGTAGAACTTCATCTCTTCGTGGGCAAAATAGGGCTGGATATTGCCGTCCACCATCTTGAGCTGAAGGGCGGAATAGAGATCGGGGTAGGGCACCTGCACTGCGTTCGCGCCGTAGGATTTGTAGATCTCGCCCAGAAGGGGGTCGCCCATGATCCGCATTCTGAAGTTCTCAAAATCCGCCGGAGTGCGGAGGGGCTTGTTGGCCGTCCATATC
>JALHFZ010000133.1 GCA_022837505.1 Synergistaceae bacterium | reverse complement strand
CCTCAGTTCGTGATGCCGTACTGTTTCAGCAGATTCTGATACTTTTCCTCCACAGACTGGGCGGGGTTCGGATCGGTATAGGGCTTGTCCGTGTCGGGGATGACCACCTCGGAGGGCGCGCCGGGGGTGCTCACCTTTACAGGCCCCATCTCCGGAAGGGGCCCTCCCGGCAGGGGAACTTCGCCGGAGGAATAGAAGCCGCCGCTCTCGTAGGTCTCCCTGTCGTTATGGACGAGGATCAGCCGGGGGGCCTTCGGGTCCATGGTGCTCGCGTACATGTCCCCTCCGTGAATGGGGCAGTTCGACTCAGGGGCACTCCCCTCGGGAAGGTAGATCGTCACGGCGGAGCACCCCGGAATCGCCCGGAACCCCGTGGTCCTGCATATTTTAACCTTTTCAACCCTGGCGTCCGCCGGAACGTCGAAGGTCTCCGGGAGGTTTCGCCCCTTCACAGCCTCTTCTACAAAGACCTTCCAGACCGGGGCGGCGATCACTCCGCCGGTGGCCCCCTTCTTTCCCAGGGGTTTATGGTCATCATTTCCCACATAGACCACGGCGACGAGGCCGGGAACCCCTCCGAGAAACCAGGCGTCGCTGAAATCGTTCGTCGTTCCCGTCTTGCCGAAGGTCTCCCTGTCGGGAAGGCGGGCCCTGGTCCCCGTCCCTGCCCTTACGGCGTCGAGAAGAACGGATCTCACCATGATGGCCGTCTCGGCAGAGAGAGCCTTGGAGGAGGTAGGGGAGCGGCGCTCAAGGACATCCCCGTTGGCTGAACGGACCTCCTTCAGAAAGAGGGGGGTCACCGCACGGCCGTTGTTCGCAAAGACTGAAAAGGCCACGGCCATCTCCACGGGGGGGATGCTCGCGCTTCCGAGGGCGAGGGAGAGGTCCGCCGGCACGTGGGGGGAGGTGATCCCCATCCTCCTGGCCACGTCGAGAATGTTCTTCGCCCCAACATAGTCAATCAGGCGGACGGCCACGGTATTCAGCGAATTGATCAGGGCATACTCGAGGGTGACCTCCCCCCGGAATTTCCTGTCGTAGTTGTCCGGCGCCCAGACGGTCATGTTCGGCCCCTTCTTGTCGTATTCGATCCGCGCATCGAGAAAATGGTCCGTGGGCAGCAGCCCCGACTCGAAGGCGGCGGCGTAGACTATGGGCTTGAAGCCTGAGCCGGGCTGACGGAAGGCCTGGGTGGCCCGGTTGAACTTGCTCACGGCGAAATCGTGCCCTCCGGCCATGGCGAGGATCTCCCCCGTCTCCGGGTCCATCCCCACGATGGCCCCCTGGGTCTTCAGCCCCTTCATGGCCTTGTCGGCCGCCTCCTGCATCTTCAGATCGAGGGTCGTGTGGATCTCCATCCCTCCGGCGTAGACCAGGTCGGGGCCGTACTTCGGCAATAGATCATTGAAGAGGATATGGGAGACGAAATACGGGGCCCGGTTGAACTCCTGAACCTTGTTGGGCACATGCTTGAAGACGAGCTCCTTTCCGTAGGCGGCCTCCTTCTCCTCGTCGGTGATCCAGCCGAGGGTAGCGAGCCGTTCGAGGACATACCACTGGCGGTTTTTCGAATTCTCGAAGTTCGACAGGGGGCTGTACCGCCCCGGGGCGGCGATGAGCCCTGCGATCATGGCAGCCTCGGGAAGGGTGATCTGGGCGGCCGGCTTTCCGAAGTACGTCCGGGCAGCCGTGTCCACCCCCCAGGCGCCGTGGCCGAAGTAGATGGTGTTCAGATACATCTCCATGATGCGGTCCTTGGTGAAGAGCTTCTCCATCCGGATGGCGAGGAGGGCTTCCTTCCCCTTTCTCTTGAAGGTCCGCTCATGGGTCAGAAAAAGATTCCGGGCGAGCTGCTGGGTGATGGTGCTCCCTCCCTGCTTCACCCCCCGGTTCATGAAGTTCTCGAAAAAGGCCCGAGCTATGGAGAGAAGGCGGATGCCTCCGTGCTGATAAAAGGATGAATCTTCCGCGGCGAGGGTGGCCTTGATGATCCACGGAGAGACCTCGGCCAGCTGCACGGGCTGGCGGTTCTCGGTGAAAAGCCGGGCTACGGTCTCCCCGTTGCGGTCGTAGATGACGCTCGCAACGCTCGTCTTGTAGGCAAGTATCTCCGTCTCGGTGGGAAGGTCCTCGGAAAGGATCTTGATAAAGTAGACGCCGAAGACGGAGGCAGCGGCAGCTGCGAGAAGGAGGAGAAAGAAGATCGTGAGAAAAACCCCCTTCAGAAGGGAGCGTTTCTTCTTCGGTGCGCCCTCCCTGCGGGGGGGTGACGGACGGCCGGGGCCGGCGGGCGAATCTGATGCCTGTACCATGCATGTCCTCCTTGCTGTAGCAAAAAATGAGGCAAAGCCTGTTGCCGGAAATGAAAAACGGACCTCTGGTGGATCCGGTTAATTATACCACCACCCTTCCGATGAAATTCTTTAAAAAAAAGCCTTCAGGGGGCTTGTCAAACCCCTTCAGCCGTGGTATATTCTTCGCCGTTGCCCCACAGGGCAGCGACGGAACTTGAAAAAAGAATACAGTGCATAAAGAAGTATTAGCGAGGTCCGAGCAGCAATTTTTTGAGAGTTTGATCCTGGCTCAGGACGAACGCTGGCGGCGTGCTTAACACATGCAAGTTGAACGGTAATCCATGGAAGCTTGCTGAAGTG
>JALHFZ010000044.1 GCA_022837505.1 Synergistaceae bacterium | reverse complement strand
CTACGCCTACACGGATGCCGCTATAGACCTCGCCCGGATTGATAACCCGGTGGCCGGTGAGGAGGGGAAGATGTCCCTGCTCGTGGCGGCCTGCCGTCTTCGGACGGTGGAGTCCCTCATGAGGGTGGCCTCGAACGTGGGGATGAATCTGGCGGCCATCGAACCCCTCAATGTTGCCCTGTTCCGCTCTGCCCTCGGCCCCGTCTCTGCCTACGCCAACGGATACCTCACCATCTTCGCCGAAAAGGACGTGACCCAGATCGTCCTGGGGTACAAGGATAACGGTATTCTCTACCGTACGTCCATGATCGAGATTCCGACGAACGACGAAGGAGCCCGGGATTACGCCCCTCTCGTCCGCGAGATCGGAAATACTCTCAACTTCGTGAAAAACCAGTATCGTGATCTGGTAGTCGATGTGCTTATGGTGGGAGGAGGCTACGGAATGGACAGCGGGCTTCAGCAGGCCCTCGAGGCTGCCACCGGGCTCAAGACGCTGAAACTGAACGTCTGGGAGACCTGGGGGATGGCCGTGCCCGAGGATGGCGGCAACGGATGGGAAGCGGCCATCGGTCTGGCGGTGAGAGATCTCTCATGAAAGTTAAACTGGATCTGCGCCCAAGGTATCTTCTCGAATCAAGCAGAAGGAAGCTGAACGCGGCGAGGGTTCTTCTCGTTTCACTTCTGCTCGCCTTTCTTCTTGTGGGCGGCACAACCCTCGGCCTCAGCTTCATGAAGGTCCGGTCTATGGAGTCTGAATTAACCATGGTGAGCGACCAGGTAGCCATACAGAAGGCCCAGAACAAGAAGATGGCCAACGAAATCAAGCGGCTTTCCGACGTTGAGGCGGTCTATGTCTCAGCTCTGAAGCTGCTCGAGGACGAAATCCCGGCTCTCGAGTTCGTCAATGCCGTGGAGAAGTCCCTTCCCCTGGGGGTTTGGCTCGAGTCCATGACCATTCTTCCGGGAAAAGCAACTCTTCGGGGAAAATCCTGGGTGGAGAGCGATGTGGTGGAATTCGCGAGTCCATGGTGGACTTCACCCTCTCCTGTCTTCTTCGGGATATTGCGGGGGTAGCTGACATTGCCGGCAGGAAAGGAGGAGTTGCGCAATGAACTCGGGACGTAAAGACGGACTGTGGTTTTTTCTTTTTCTATTGCTTGTGGGCGGCCTCGCCTGGGGACAGAACTATTTCATCAACGTGATGGCGATCCTGAAGGGTTCCATTTATGACCTCAAAAGGGAAAGCATGATCCTCGAGCAGCAGGCGAAGGAGCAGATGCGCCAGATCGAAATATATAAGAAGGCCATCGCAAGCCTCGAGAAGTACCAGCTCGGTATCCCCCAGAATGAGGTGGACTTCTACGCCTGGGTTCAGCAGGAGCTCACGAGAAACGGCGTGCGAAGCAACGTGGTGAAGCCGGTTGCCTCACCGGACGGACGCAGCGGCGTTCAGATCGATTTTGAGGGGCCTTATTATTCTTTCGTCCGTACCCTTGCGGACTGGCGCAATCTGAAAGTCGCCGTACGGGTGTCTTCCGTGACCCTGAATTCTGTGGACGATGTGAACGCGAAGGGTGTCGCGGTCATTCAGTCCGTGCTGAAGAAGTAGGTGAGACGCAATGGTCGATGATCTTCACAACAATGAATCCTTCGGTACCCGCCTTGTGGCGGGGGAGGGGGGTTACCGCCTTCTTCGGTTTCTCGTGGTGCTTTTTCTTCTCGCCGGAACCGTCTGGTCGGGGTACCTCTTCAAACAGTTTCTCGATCTGTCGAAAGAGGACAGTATTTCCATTCCCCCCCTTGCGAGCCAGGCGGGGAAAGACGCCGAGCGTCTCGATACCCTCATCGCCAATTTCAAAGAGGCCGTCGATACCAGGGAAAACAGCCTGACCCTGGCCTCCGCCGTGGCTGACGCCTCCCGCCGGCCCTTTGTGGCCACGATGAAAGCCGCCCCGCTTGAAGAGCGGACGCCGGAAGGCGCTGTGGTTGTCGCGGGGGATCAGTCGATTCCAACCTTCGTTCAGGAAAAAATCCCTCCCATCATGTTTGTCCGGGCCATTATGGTGGCGGGAAAGGAATCCATGGCCATCATGGATATCGAGGGAGTGGGGAACGGAATTATCGTCCGCAACGGGTACGGTTTCAATAACGGCGAGGGGAAAGTAGTCCGTATCGCTCCCGAAAAGGTGACCATCCGCTGGTCGGGAAAGAATCTGGACATCGCTCCGGGACTCTAGAGGGGGATTTATACAATGAAGAGAGTATGGAAATTCGTTTTTCTTATTTTTATGGCGCTCGTTCTTTTCGGAAACGCCGGGGCAGTACAGGCTCAGGGGAATGCCAAAGAGAACCCCTGGAAGGACCTTCCACCCGTCGCCGGACTGATGGTGAACCAGCTCGGGTCTGACGGAATTCTCATCGAGCTGAAAGGCGGCTCTCTCCCCCTTCCCGAGGTGGATGCCCTCGCCTCCGACGAGATCACCTTTTCTCTTTCCGGAGCCTATCTCGCCTCGGGTACATGGGAGCGGGATTTCGCTCTTCCCCTTGTGGGCATGGTACGGGCCGAGCAGGTGGAAAATCGGGTCGTCTTCAAAATAAGGGTGAACGAGCCGATGATCCTGAAGAAGATTGAAGGAACC
The DNA here is from genome assembly GCA_022837505.1 of Synergistaceae bacterium. GTDB lineage: Bacteria > Synergistota > Synergistia > Synergistales > Aminobacteriaceae > JALHFZ01. Next base: position 12,097 of record JALHFZ010000044.1, on the reverse strand, counting down.
CCTCCGGCGAACAAGTACATGCTCCGCTTCTCCGCCAGGGACTACGTGGAGCGGGAGAACGTACAGAAGGACCTTCTTGCCCCGGTCGCCCCGGTGGCCTCAGTCCCCGGCGACCCCTTCACGAAGACAACCCCGATTACCCTTGACCTCCGTGATGTGGAGCTGCGGGATGTCTTCCGGATGTTCGGAGAGTATTCGAAGATGAATATCATCGCCGACCCCTCCGTACCGAACACCATGGTCACCATGTCCCTGAAGGCCGTCCCCCTCAACGAGGCCCTTGGGTACCTGATGCGCATGTACGACATGTCCTACGCCATTATGGGGAAGACGGTTATCATCGGCACCCCAGACAGTCTGGGCAAGACCACGGGGAAGGAATCCACCCGCCAGTTCAAGATAGCCTACGCAGACATGAAGGCCGTGGCAGGCCTTCTGACGGGCCTCACCGGGGTGAACAAGGTCGTGGTGGACGAACGCCTCCGGGCGATCTACGTCACGGGGCGGAGCGACCAGTTTTTCGAGGTGGAAAAAGTTCTTCAGCATATCGACCACCCCGGACGGCAGGTGATGCTCCAGGCCCGGATCATCGAAGTGACAGACAGCGGCAAGGAAGAGCTTGAGACCATCATCGACGCCGTCTACAGCCAGTGGTGGTTCAACTACAGCTCCGCCGGAGCGGGCCTCGGCTATGTCTACGCTGACAAGCCGGCAGGGTATAACCCCACCACCGGGGATAACCGGGCTGCCCCCCTTGCCCCCATCACCGGAGGTGGCCTGAAGAACATAGCGACCAACAGCCTAACGAAGATGCTTGACTTCGGTCTGAAGGCCCTTATCACGAAGAACAAGGGAAAGGTCCTTGCCGACCCCTCAATCATCACCCTCGACGGCCAGAAGGCAGTTATCAAGCTTGTGGAGAACTACCCCTACATCTCCGAGCGGGACGAGGCGGGCAACCCCACCTGGAGCGAAAAGGAAGTGGGCCCCATCCTCGAGTTCACTCCCGTTGTCGGACGGGACGGAATGGTCTCCATCACGCTGAAGATTGAGACTGGCGAGATCATCGGTACCTACCGCGGCCAGGCGGGGGAGCAGTTTCCCCAGACCACGAACCGCCAGGTGAATACGGTGATCCGCGTGCGTGACGGCGAGCCCTTCGTGGTGGGCGGTCTCTATAAGGACCAGGAGAAGTCCGAGACCCACCGGATCCCCATACTGAGCGACATCCCCCTTCTCGGCGAGCTTTTCAAGTACAAGTCGAACTCCCGTGACAAGACGGAAGTCGCCATGATCGTGATCCCCTATGTCCTCGATATTCCCGATACTACCCTTGAGAAAATAGTTCTGAAATAGGTGCGAATCAGGCCCCCTTGACCTTCGGGGGCCTTTTTTGTGTTTCCGCTCCTGTGGCGGAAGAAGATGCTTGCCTGTATAATGTGACCGTTTTGAACTGATTTCGGGAGGTAGGGAATATGGCACAGGTAGTGGATACATCCGATTTTTATCCGGGGCTGAAAATCCGCTGGCAGGAGGGCATCTGGGAAGTTATAGAGTTTCAGCACCACAAGATGGGACGGGGCGGGGCCACGGTGCGGACGAAGATGAGAAACGTCGATACCGGCTCGACCATTGAAAATTCTTTTCGCTCCGGTGAGAAATTCGAGCGGATAATCTACGAGGACAAGCCCGCCCAGTTCAGCTACATGAGCGGTGATGACTACATTTTCATGGATCTCTCCACCTACGACGAAATGCCCATCTCCCGGGAGGTCCTTGGAGATGTGGCAGATTATCTCGTGGACAACCTCGAGGTTCAGATAGAGTTCTTCGAGGGCAAGATCATGGGCATCGAAATGCCCAAGAGTGTGGAGCTGCGGGTAACGGATACTCCTCCGGGCTTCAAGGGGGATACCGTCTCGAGCAGCGGCAAGCCGGCGACCCTCGAGACGGGGATCGTCATCACCGTTCCCCTTTTTATCAACGTGGATGATACAATAATTGTGGATACCCGTACGGGAGAGTATCTCGAACGGGGCAGAAAACAGGAAGAGAGAAGGGGGTAGTTGGTATGAGCGCACGGGAAAAGATTGCGTACCTCAAGGGGTTGCTTGACGGACTCGGACCTGCCAAGGACGAGGGACAGAATAAGATATTCGGTGCCATGGTGGACGCTCTTGAGGCCCTTTCTCTTGAGGTGGATGAGCACGAGGAGCTTATCGAGGAGCAGCGGGAACTATACGAGGATCTTGCGGATGACTGCGCCCTCCTCGACGAAGATCTCGACTCCATGGAGCGGGTCTTCGCGGAATTCATGGGCGAGGGCGACGATGATGACGATGACGATGAAGACGATGATGATGACGATGAAGACGTCGACTTCGACGAGAGCTATGTCTCCGTCTGCTGTCCCTCCTGCGCCTATGTGTTTTACTATCAGCCCGAGGAATACGAGGGGGACGAAAAACTTGTATGCCCTGGGTGCGGAAAGGAATTTGAGCAGCAGAACCGGTAAAATCTTCAGAAAGTCACGAAGGGAGGTCTCGTAATGGATGAGTTGTACAAAACCCAGGAACCGGAAATGGTAGCTGAGACAGAACCGGAGGCCGTGCCGCCCGAGGAGGAAACACCGCCTTTTGCGGAGGTCAAACCGGAAGAGGAAGTAGAAGCGCCTTCTGTCAGCGGTACAGTCCATATCAGCGAAGACGTCATAATGGAGCTGGCGAAGAAAACTCTTTCCTCCATTGCCGGCGTCCAGCCTGCGAGCCAGGGGATCGCGTCGAAACTCGGCATCGGAAGAAAAGCCAGCGACGGCATCCGGGTTTCCGTGGAGGAAAAAACCCCTCCCTTTGCGACGATCGATGTGTATATACTTGTGAAGTATGGCCTGCGGATTCCTGACGTGGCGTGGGATGTTCAGGAGTCGATCAAGAACAACCTTCAAGAGTATACCGGATATAAAGTCAAAGCCGTCAACATCAACGTCCAGGGTATTTATTTCCAGGAGAGAACTCCGGAGCCCTTTGCAGAACCCCGTCCTGAGGAAGTGAAAACCTCAGAACCCACCCCTCCCTACGAGAGGGAGGGTGAGACTGAGACGGAAAAATCCTTCCCGCCCGAAATTGAACAGCTCTAACGAAGGACTTTGAGAGGGCTTCCCGTCCATTCGGACGGGCGGCCTTTTCCGAACAGGGGTGGTCGATATGTACCTATTCTGGATGAAAAACTCTCTCGGTACCATCTCTCTTTCCCGGGCAGGATTGATGGATTTCGTGAATTCACTTCTCATGTCGCCCTATAAGTGCACCCAGGTTTCCCTCTCCGCTTCGGAGGGGATGGCCTATCTTGTGATCGGTCTACCGAAGGAGAGCAACTCCCTCGAGATGGACATGGTCGAGACCCGCCTGAAGGAATCCCTCGGCAGAGTCGGCCTTTCCGCCCGGGTTTCCTGGGCTGAGACGGAAAAGTCAGACTACGAAGGGCCGAGCGGTCTGTATGCCTTTATAAGAAAACCCATAGTATGGGCCCTCTGGGCTTCCGGTTGTGCAGTCCTTATTCTTGACGGGCTTGGAACGCTTGTATGGGCTCTTCTGTGGGGCGGCCTCTTTTACTGGGGGGCTGAGTTCCTCCAGTCCGACAGAGGGGGCCGGCTGTTGAAAAAGATACGAGGTACCGCTGGGAGGTAATTGTGTGAGCCGTTCTTTTCTTCCCCAGAAGCGTCATCGATCCCGGGAGATGGCGCTTCAAATGTTGTATTCCCTGGATCTGCGGCGGAATCAGACCCTCGAGGACGCCTTTGAATTCTTCGCCGCCGAGGAAGACCCGGAAATTCTGAACTACGCCCGGGACCTGACGAAGGGCGCCTGGGAGGCACGGAACGATATTGACAACCTGATCAGGGAGCACGTCACCGGCTGGCGGCCGGAACGGATGGTGGCGGTGGACCGGGCGGCCCTGCGGATGGCCATATACGAATGCCTGCTCACCTCTCTGACCCCCGTGCCCGTGGCTATTTCCGAGGCGGTGGAGCTTGCCAAGACTTTCGGCACGGAGGAATCGGGCAAATTCGTGAACGGCGTCCTCGGGAAAATTGTCCGCGCTCTTCCTCCTCAGGGAGAAGACGAAAAAAATCAAAAGGAACAGGACCGGAACGGAACAGAAACATGACTGAACAGAGCCGGCTGATCCTCACCGTTGACGAGATATCCTCCCGCATCTCCCTCCTCTTTCTCGGCGACCCCATACTGAAGTCGGCGGTCGTCCGGGGGGAGATCGCCGAGATGAAGAAGCACACCAGCGGACACGTCTATTTCACCCTTCTGGGGAGGGAGAGCCGCATCTCCTGCGCCTTCTTCAAAAACTACCACTCCTTTGTACCCCAGTGGCCGAAGAACGGAGACGAGGTGATCGCCGAGGGCGGGGTGTCGGTCTACGCCCCCCGGGGGAGCTATCAGCTTCTGGTCAGGCGCCTCGTCCCCCTGGGGAAGGGAGCGGCTGACCGGGCGCGGCAGGAGCTTCAGGCCCGCCTCGAGAAGGAAGGGCTTTTCGATCCCCGGCGAAAGCGCCCCCTCCCCCTCTACCCCGAGAAGGTCGCCGTGGTCACCTCCCGCACCGGGGCTGCCCTCCAGGACGTCCTCTCCGTCTCGGCCGGACGGATGCCCTCCTGCAGCATCCTCGTTATTCCTACCCTCGTCCAGGGGTACGACGCCCCGAGGGAGATCGCCGAGGCCCTGGGAAGGGCGGCGGGAATACCGGACCTCGACTGCGTCATGCTCGTCCGGGGAGGGGGAAGCCGGGACGACCTCGCCCCCTTTGACGACGAGCAGGTAGTCCGGGCCGTGGCGGGAAGCCCCGTCCCCCTGGTGACCGGAGTGGGGCATGAGATCGACTCCACCCTGAGCGACCTCGCCGCAGACCTCTTCGCCCCGACGCCCTCGGGGGCCGCCGAAAGGGTCTTTCCCGATTTCCGGGACATCCTCTCCCGGCTGAAATCCAGAAAATCCCTCGCCGCATCCTGCGTCATCCGTGAGATCCGCACCCTTGAGAAGGATGTGCAGTCCCTGCGCAGCAGGGGAGCCCGCACAACGGAGCGGATCATGGCGGAGCTCGATTCCTCCTGCCGCCTCTCCGCCGCCCGCCTCTGTGCCGCCGCTGACGGACGGCTTGCCGCATTCAGCGAGCGCCTTTCCTCAGGAGCGGCGAGTCTCGACGCCCTCTCCCCCCTGAAGGTCTTCGGAAGAGGGTTTATTCTCTGCGAGAAGGACGGAACCCCGGTCCGCTCCGCAGGGGAGATATCCCCGGGAGACCAGGTCCGGCTCCGTTTTCTGGACGGCGACGCCGTGGCGGGAGTTCAATCCGTTCATCTTGAAGAGGGGGAGTAAAAGCCCCGTCTTTCTTTTCGAGGAGGTTTTTCATGCTGCCTGAGACACTGCGCTTCGAGAATGACATTCTGTATATCCTCGACCAGCGGCGCCTTCCCGGGACGGTGGAGTATATCCCCTGTACCTCCGCTGAGGAAACTGCCCGTGCAATCGATTCCCTCGCCGTCCGGGGGGCCCCCGCCATCGGGATCGCCGCCGCCTGCGGCGTCGCCCTCGCCTCAAGATCGGGCAGGAGCGCCGCCGAGGCTGCCTGCGAACGCCTCGCCCGGACCCGCCCGACGGCGGTGAACCTCTTCTGGGCCCTTGACCGCATGAAAAGAAAACTGGCCCTTCTCCCCGACAAAGACCTCTATCCGGCACTCCTTGAGGAAGCCCGGTCGATCCACCGGGAGGACCGGGAGAACAACCGCCTCCTCGGAGAGGCCGGGGCCGCCCTTCTTCCACCCAGCTGCACCGTGCTGACCCACTGCAACGCCGGAGCCCTGGCCACGGGGGGTCACGGCACGGCCCTCGGGGTGATCCGCTCTGCCCGGGAGGCGGGGAAGACCGTCAAGGTCTACGCCACCGAGACCCGTCCGGTCCTTCAGGGGGCCCGTCTGACCGTCTGGGAGCTTCTCGAGGACGGCTTTGACGTGACGCTGATCTGCGACAGCATGGCAGCCGCTTTGCTGAAAAGGGGCAAAATCGAAGCTGTGATCACCGGAGCAGACAGGGTCGCCGCCAACGGCGACGCCGCCAACAAGATCGGCACCCTCTCCCTGGCGGTCCTCGCAGCCCATTTCAAAGTCCCCTTCTATATCGCCGCCCCGCTCAGCACCATAGATCGAACCCTTTCCTCCGGTGACTCCATTCCCATCGAGGAACGGGATACCATGGAGATGCGCCTCCTCCCCGGAGGGGGAACCCTCCCCGAAAGGTACACCCTGTGGAACCCGGCCTTCGACGTGACGGATGCGTCCCTGATCGCCGCCATCATTACGGAAAAAGGGGTCGCCCGGCCGCCCTACGGCGAGTCGCTGAAGGCCCTTTTTCATGAAAAAGGAGAATTGCCGTGAAGTCTACAATTGCCGATCCCTCCCTTGCCCCCTCGGGGGAGAAGAAAATATCCTGGGCCCGCCAGTACATGCCCGTACTCAATCTCCTCGAGGAGAGATACCGGGCAGAGCAGCCCCTCCGGGGAGAGCGGATCGCCGCCTGCCTTCATCTCGAGGCCAAGACGGCCTGTCTTCTGCTGACCATGAAGGCCCTCGGAGCCGAGGTGACCGCCGCGGGGAGCAACCCCCTCTCCACCCAGGACGACGTATGCGCCGCCCTCGTGAAGGGGGGAGTGGCTGTCTTCAGCCGCCACGGGATGACCACGGAGGAATATTTCGCCCATATCGACTCCGTCCTTGACGGAAAGCCCACCCTGCTGGCCGATGACGGCGCGGACCTCGCCGCCGCCCTCCATACCACCCGAAGGGATGTCCTTCCGGGAGTCAAGGGGGGCTCGGAGGAGACAACCTCCGGGGTGAAGCGCCTGAAGGCCATGCACAGGGAGGGGGTATTGGCTCTCCCCATGATCTCCGTCAACGACGCCTTCAGCAAATATCTCTTCGACAACCGCTACGGCACTGGGCAGTCCGTCCTCGACGGCCTCCTCCGCACCACAAACCTTCTGATCGCGGGGAAGACCGTGGTGGTCATAGGGTACGGCTGGTGCGGCCGGGGGATCGCCCTCCGGGCCTCAGCCCTGGGCGCCCGGGTTGTGGTGGTGGAGATCGACCCCCACCGGGCCTTTGAGGCCCTCATGGACGGATATTCCCTCGCCTCCATGGCTGAGGCCGCCCCCCTCGGGGATATCTTCCTCACCCTCACGGGAAACACCCGGGTTATCCGGGGAGAGCATTTCGAGAAGATGAAGGACGGCGTCCTTCTGGGGAACGCCGGGCATTTCGACGTGGAGATCTGCAAGCCCGACCTCGGGGCCCTGGCCCTGTCGATTGAAGAGAGCCGCCCCGGCATCACCACCTATACCATGAAGGACGGCCGCCGCCTTCACCTTCTGGGAGAGGGGCGTCTCGTCAACCTCGCCTGCGCCGACGGCCACCCCGTGGAGATCATGGACCTCAGCTTCGCCCTTCAGCTCGAGACTGCCATTTATCTGACCCGCCATGACCTCGAGCCGGGGCTCTACGATGTCCCCGAGGAGATCGACCGGGGCGTCATGGAGAGAAAGCTCGCCTCCATGGACATCACCCTTGACTCCATGACACCGGAACAGGAGGAATATATGAGAGGGTGGAAGGAGTAATGACCCTTCTGCTGAAGAATATGCTTCTGTGCGACGCCCTCCGGGAGCGGGGGGAGTACGCCTCCCTTCTCATTGAGGAAGGGGTTATCTCCGCCATCCTCCCGGCCGGAGAAGCTCCTCCCTGTGAGGAGGTGGTGGACGGAAGGGGGAAAATGGCCCTGATCCCGGGGTTCGTGAACGCCCATACCCATGCCGCCATGGTGCTGCTCCGGGGGCTGGGGGAGGATTCGCCTCTGAAGGTATGGCTTGAGACGAAGATATGGCCCCTTGAGGCCCGGCTCACCCGGGAGCATATCTACTGGGGGACGAAGCAGGCCCTCCTCGAGATGGCCGCCAGGGGCGTCACTGCCTTCGCGGATATGTACTTCGAGATGGATGCCGTGGTGGAGGCCGCCCTTGAGACGGGGGTCCGCATCGCCCCCTGCCGGGGGATCGTCGGGGACGGTCCGGAGAAGCTCGCCGAAGGCCTGGCCCTCGCCGACACATGGAGGGGCCATAAAGACTTCGTTTCCGTCCAGCTCGGCCCCCACGCCCCCTACACCCTTTCCCTCCCCTTTCTGAAGGAGATATGCGCCGCTGCAAAGGACAGGAATTTGGGTGTGCATTTCCATTTTCTTGAAACTCAGGATGAAATAGAGTATCTGCGGAAGAACTTCGGCCTTTCTCCGGCGGAGTACCTTGAGGAATCGGGGATCGCCTCCGCCCCCTCAGCGCTCCTCGCCCACTGCGTCTGGCTCGACCCTGCAACCCTTGACGAAGCTGATTTCTCCCGCACGGCCCTCGTTCACAACCCCAACAGCAACTGCAAGCTGGGAAGCGGCATTATGGATCTTTCGGGCATCTCCGCGAAGATGCCCCGGATCGCCCTGGGTACCGACGGAGCGGCGAGCAACAACCGCCTCGACATCTGGGGGGAGATGCGCAGCGCCGCCCTCCTCGCCAAGGGGACCAGGAGGGACCCCACGGCGGTACCGGCCCGGGATGTCCTGCGGATGGCCACCCTCGAAGGGGCCAAAGCCCTCGGCTTCCCCCGCACGGGCCTGATACGGGAGGGGTGGGCGGCGGACCTCGTCCTGGTCGACCTCGACAGCCCCTCCTACGTGGGCGTGGACGAGGGGAACGTCCACGGATACCTCGTCTATGCGGGGGGTGCGGAGGATATCGCCGGTACAATGGTCGCCGGGCGGTGGATCTACCGGGAGGGCGGATACCCCCATGCCGACAGGGAGGAGATCCTCGCAAAGGCGAAGGAGATGCGGAAAAACCTTCTGCAGTAGGCTGACGGGTTTCTCCGGACGAAAACAGGTCAGGAAAGTGGGGGCAGCCTCCGAAAAGAATCAACCCCGGAAAGTTATTTCAGCCCTCCTTCAAGATACCGAAAAAATAATAGAAAATTCCGGATTTTCAAGGGAAATGCAGTTTTTCCCGTCTTGATAATTCTACTCTGGAAAATTTAAAAAAAGAGAGAGCCGCAGCCCTTGGAAGGCAGCGGCTCTTTTTATTCTCGCTAAAATGCGATCCCTGGAATTAGAGCTGCATCTTCTCCTTTTTCATGAAGGCATCGAGCTTCCGCACGTGCTCCTCCACGGTGGCATTATGGTAGATGGCCAGTCCCTCCCGGTATTTCCGCAGGGCATCGGCGTATCTTTTCCCCTTCTGCAGCTCCATCCCCTGGCGCCAGAGGGCTTCAGCTCTCCCCTTCGCTTTCGGGATGACCGCTTCGAGCCGTGCGGCATGGAGCTCCACATCCTTATCGGGCATCAGATCAAGCCCTCTGCGATAGAGGGAAAGGGCTTCGTCGTACTTTTTCGCCCTCTGCAGCTCTGCCGCCTCCCTCCAGAGGGCCTCGGCCTGATCTTTGAGGCCCCTGGCGGGGGATTCAGTGAAGGCGGAGAGGTCGGGGACCTCCGGGAGTTCCGGTACGGTCTTCTGCGGCCCCCCGGCTTCTGGTTTTCCACCAGCTTCAGGGGCAGCTATTTTTCCGGGGTCTGATCCAGTCTTCTGGTCCGGCTCCGTCAGAGGCTTCTGCTCCCCCTCCTGTCCGGCCTTTTGATCCCCCTCCGGTTGGGATTTCACTTCCCCGGGCGGAGGGAGGGCAGCCCGCCGCTCCAGCCCCTCGGCATATTCCCTTGCCGCCGGATCATCATGAAGCCCGAGGCTCTCTCTGTATTTTGCGGCGGCTCCTGCCAAGTCTCCTCCGTCCTCGAGGGAGGCGGCCTCCTCCCGGAGGGAGAGGGCCTTCTTCAGAATCGCCAGTTCCTCCTCAAGGGCCGGCTTTTTGCCGTCCTCTCCGGATTGAGGAATCGATTTCTGCAAAACTGTCTCCTCCGCCATGCTCTCCTGTTCCGGCAGCTTTGCAGAGGGCGCATCAACCCCCTTTTGTTCGGGAAGTGCCTGCAGGGCGGAAGGAAGGGGTTTGGCGGGAAAGGCGTTTTTCATCCGGTGAATCGAGGGCTCACCGGGGCCGTATCCGCTGGGTCGGTCTTTAATGATGACGTCTCCGTCGGGCAGCACGGCCATCCCCTCGACGATGCCGAAGCTCCTCCGGACGGGGACAACCTGCAGAAACCGCCCCTCTCCGTCGTAGATCCATATTCCGTCCTCGGAATCGTCATAGACGTAGATCCTTCCCTCCCTGTCCGCTCCGATGTAGTCAGGCCGGAAGTAGGTTTTTTCATCCCCGGGAGTCGGAGGTAAATCCGTTCCCCAGAGGCTCCACTCTCTCAGGAGCTTTCCCTCAAGGTCGTACACCTCGAAGGTGTCGGCATTGTCGTTTTCCGCCGGTGTCTTGGAGAGGATGATTTTTTCTCCGGGAAGGAGGGCCATCTGATTCACTGACTTCAGGTCCCAGGAGGCCAGTAATTTTCCCTCCGGTGAGAATATGAGCACCCGGGGCTTCCCCTCGCTTATCTCGCTGCTCCCCAGGGTGACGATTTTCCCCGTCTCGGTCACGCCGAGGAACTGAGGTTTGTAGATACCTTTATCCCCCATGGATTTCGTGTCCGCCTTTATTTTGCCCAGGAACTCCCCCTTCCGGGAGAAATGCTGGATGTTGGCGTCTACAGAATATCCCTCGTCGGCCACGTAGAGAGATCCGTCGGGGGCAAAGGCTATGACCGTAGGCCAGGCAAAGGTGCCCTCCTCTCCCTTTCCCTTCGTTCCCCACTCATCCAGAAGAACTCCGGCGGGATCGAAAAAACGGATTCTTTTGCCGAAACGGTCAAGGACCGCTACGGTTCCATCTGCCGCGGCAAAGGGCCCCTCGGAATGCCGGAAACTCTCCTGGGTCGCCCCGAAGGGGAATAACCCGTTCTTCTCGAGGGGGGCGGCTCCTTCCTTTGCTGACTCGAGAACCGTTTTGATGACATCTCTGTACTTGTCCGCCGATTCGGATGAGCCCGCGACCATAATGAGGGTATACATCCCCTCCTGGTCGGGTTCCTTGCCCACGACGATGTTTCCCCCCATTTTCCTGACCGTTCCCTTTGCATCCCCCTCGGCGGAAAAGGTATAGAAGACCGCAGGGCGTCCGCCGATGGTGGTCTCCTCTTCCTTTGAGGAGAAGTTCTTCACCTTGTCCTTTGCGGCCATTTTTTCTATCTCGGCGAAAAAGGCCCGGTAGTCGCCTCCTTTTGGAGGCTTCTGACGAGTGACGCCAAGGGTGATCGCCGGGATGGCGGCAGAAGAAGGGTCATCCATGGCCTCAGGGTGTGCTCCCGTAAAGTAACCCACGCCATCTCTGTCCATCATGGGCTTCCAGTCGGAGGGGATCGTCATGTAGAAGTAGTTCATCCACCGCAGGGTCATCCCCGGCGGAACGTCCTCCCCAGCCGGGATGGCAGCTCCTTGAATTTCAGCCCCTGCAGCGGAAAACACCGGTACAAGAACCAGAAGAAGAACGAGGGGCATGAGGAGATACCGGACGGGGGGTACTGTTTTTTCTCCCATTTTCCGGAAAGAGCGGCAGAGTGTTTTTGAAAGATGACTGTTCATGATTGCTTCCTCCTTCTCTGATCAGATGCCGGGACGGATGACATCACTTCACGGGGCAGAAGTAGATCCCTACCGGGAAGGATACCGACAAGTTGTCGTACCGGAGGGGAGAGCCGTCACTGCTCCAGGGTTCGCCGGTTCTTTTGAAAAACTCAAGGGTGTAGAACATAACAAGGTCCAGCGCGAAGGACTCGGGAGTCTTTCCTTTCTCGGGCGTCCACGAAAGGGACGCAGACCCGCTGCTTCCCGGAACCGAAGGGCTTGTGAGGGTCCCCGTGGTGAAGAACCACTGCCGAACTGTTATCCGCCCTTCCACCGGTTCTGGCAGATCTCCCTCGCCCCGCATGAACAGCCTTATGGGGGGAACATTGCCGAGAGAAACAGCGAGGGAAATGGAGACGGGACGGCCAGCCTCCTGATAGCCGCTCCC
>JALHFZ010000132.1 GCA_022837505.1 Synergistaceae bacterium | reverse complement strand
ACTCGCTTTACGAAGCTTTGGGAAGGCTGCGGGGCGGCCTGGCAGTTGTCACCATTATCTTCGGGACGATCCTGGCTGCCTGCCTCGGAGTCATCGCGGCATCGGTCACGATCCTTACCCTCATCTCTCTGACGCCGATGATCAGGAGGGGTTATGACAAAGCCCTGGCCTCAGGTTCCATCGTCGCTGCAGGAACCCTGGGGATCTTGATCCCACCCAGCATCATGCTGGTGGTCTATGCTCCACAGGCGGGACTTTCAGTGGGACAGATGTTCATGGGAGCCGTTTTCCCGGGACTTCTTCTTTCCGGCTGCTATATAACCTATGTGGTGACCCGCTGTGCCCTTAACCCATCGTTGGGGCCGGCCATTCCGCCGGAACAGGTCACCCCCTTCGACTCTAAAAAAATGGCTCGGCTTCTGGTCGCACTCGTTCCGCCCGTCCTCCTCATCGCTGCGGTCCTGGGAACCATCTTTGCAGGAATCGCACCACCTACGGAAGCTGCGGCCGTCGGTTGCTCTGCCGCCATCCTGCTGGCCATCGGCTACCGGAAGTTCAGTTGGGAGCTTCTCCGGAAGGCCTCTCTCGAAACCATGCGGGTCAGTGCCTTCGTGGTGATGATAGCCGCCATGTGCTACGCCTATGTAGGCATTTTCATGAGTGCCGGGGCAGGGGATGTGGTGGCTGATTTCATTCTCGCCGTCCCCGGAGGAAAGTGGATGTCTTTCTTTGTGATCATGGCCATTGTCTTCGTTCTCGGCATGTTCATCGAATGGATCGGCATCGTGTTCATCGTCGTCCCCATTTTTTCCCCCATCATCGCCTCGTTGGGTTTCAACCCTCTCTGGGCAGGAATGATGGTCTGCATCAACCTGCAGATGGCCTTCCAGACGCCTCCCATGGCCATGTCCATTTTCGTCCTCAAAGGAACGGCACCCAAGGAGCTGGGCGTAACCATCGCAGATATCATCAGGGGGGTTGTTCCCTTCGTGATCATCATCATGGTGGTGCTTGTCCTCTGTTCCCTCTTCCCGGGCATCATTACCTGGCTCCCTGCCAAGATGATCGGTTTGGGGTAAAGCGCATCGCGCCACGTTATCATCGCGTCCTTTTCCGGTGGGGGTGAAAAAGAGGATGAAGCAGGAAGACATTCCCGTTTTTTTAAAAGAGCTTCTTCAAGATCTGCTGGAGGACCTTTCTCCGGGCCGCATTTTCGGAGAAAGGCTCAAAGTCGAAGGTGAAACGCTGCGTATCGAGGGCAGAACCTTCACCGGCCCCTTTTATCTCCTGGCCCTGGGCAAAGCAGCCTGGGATTCAGCGGCAGCCCTGGCTCCTCTTCTCGGCGACCACCTCTGCGGAGGCATCGCCCTGACCCGCTACGGTGCAAGTCGTGGAAAGATCTCCGGGATCGAAATCCTGGAGGCCGGTCACCCCATTCCCGACCGCGCCGGACTGGAAGCGACCCGCAGGATCGTTGCCGAAATCGAGGAACTGCCAGCCGAGGCAACAGTCGTGGCCTGCATCTCCGGTGGTGGGTCGGCCCTCTTCGAATGGCCCCTTGAGGGAGTTTCCCTGGAGGACCTGGAGCACCTCAACCGCATTCTCCTCGCTTCGGGAGCGACCATCGACGAAGTCAACGAGATCCGCAAGGGGGTCTCCTGCGTCAAGGGGGGTGGCCTCCTGAGTTTCATCGGAATCCGTTCCTGTCTGGGGCTTATTTTTTCCGACGTCGTGGGCGACGATCCGGCGCTGGTAGCCTCGGGGCCGACCGTTCCCGAGATTCGAGGGAAACGCTGGCAAGAGATCTTCAACCGGTACGAACTCTGGGAAGAAGTCCCCTCCTCCATTCTTCAGACCCTTTCCGGCTCTAGAGGGAAAGGGGCGCACAAAGGGGAAGTCTTTAATAGCGTACTTCTGAGGAACGATGACCTTTGCCGCATCGCCGTGGAAAGACTCAAAAAAGCCGGCTTCAAGACCCTGTTCCTTTCAGCCTGCATCTCCGGTGAGGCTTCGGAAGTGGGACGTTTCCTCGGCGATGTCGCCCGGGAAATCCACTGCAACGGCAAACCTCTTTCCAGGCCCGCGGCGGTAATTACCGGCGGAGAGACGGTTGTGCAGGTCAGAGGGAAAGGACGAGGTGGCCCGAACATGGAAACGGCCCTCGGTTTCGCCCGCCAGGTCAGAGATATCCCCGGAGTCTGGCTCCTTTCGGTCGATTCCGACGGGGCCGACGGGAGCACCGAAGCAGCCGGAGGACTCGTTTGCGGCGATACCTGGAATAGCATTCTTTCGGCGGGTCTTCAGCCGGAAAAGGGACTCAGAGAAAACAATAGCCTATCCATTCTGGAAAGGGTCAACGGCTTGGTGATGACAGGCCCCACGGGAACCAACCTGAACGATCTCCGCATCGTCCTCATGCCCTGAGGGTAGAGACATACCCAAGCGAGGTGCCACCCCCGAAAGGTTGGCACCTCGCTTCATTTTCAGCACAGCGTTTCTATTGATCCCTAAGAAACATAAATAATGGTGGACCATACAGGACTCGAACCTGTAACACCCTGATTAAGAGTCAGGTGCTCTACCAATTGAGCTAATGGTCCACATTGCCTCAGGTGGAAGCGCTTGAAACCATGGCTCCCCCTTTTGGACTAGGGCATTATAGGTCAGCTCCAAATACCTGTCTATAGGACCAAAGGCTCAGAG
>JALHFZ010000131.1:2748-3966 GCA_022837505.1 Synergistaceae bacterium | reverse complement strand
GGGGAACGCCGCCCGGATCTTCGGCCTCGCCCCCCGGAAAGGCTCTCTTGCAGTGGGAGGTGACGGGGATGTGGCCGTGGTGAATATGGACGGGGAATTCACCCTGATGGCGAAAGAGATGAAGACCGCCGGACGGGAAATCGCCCGTCTCTACGAAGGGCGGTCGGTGTACGGCCGGGTGGTCATGACCCTTGTCCGGGGAGGGATTGTCTACTCCCGGGAAGGGATGGATACGGTTTCAGCAGGGTGGGGACACCATTTTTTCTCCGCCGGGAAAGAATGATACGAGCTTTATATTTAAAGGAGGTCGGTAGAATTGAAGGCTGATTTAGTGATTCGAAACGGTCTTATCTACGCCAACGGTGAGTTTTTCAAGGGCGGCGTGGCAGTGAAGGATGGAAAGACCGCGGTGATCTGCGGGGACGAATATCTTCCCGAGGCCGAGACGGTCCTGGATGCCGGGGGCAACCCCGTTCTTCCCGGAGTGGTGGATACCCATGTCCACGTGCGGGATCCGGGGCACCGCGAGCGCGGGACTTTTGTGACGGAGACGAAGGCGGCGGCCGCCGGAGGGGTGACCTGCATTCTTGAGCACCCCATCTCCTCCCCTCCTCCCTATTCCCCCGAGATTTTGCGCAACCGAATCAAGGTGGCTGAACCCCAGGCACTGGTGGACTACGCCTTCTTCGGAGCGGCGGGGGCCGAGTTCCCCGACGAGGTGGGACGGGTAGCCAAAGAGGGGATCGTGGCCTTCAAGACCTTCCTCCATGAGCCTCCCGAGGGACGGGACGAGGAGTTCCTGGGGCTCACCATGGCCAACGACGGGGAGATCCTCGACGGCTTCCGGGCAGTGGCAAAGACCGGGTTAATACTCACCATCCATGCGGAGAACAACAACATCATCCAGCGGCTGATCCGCCAGTTCCGTTCCGAGGGAAAAGTGGGGTTCGAGTACCATTACAAATCCCGCCCTCCCATCAGCGAGATCGAGACGGTGGCCAAGCTGCTTCTCTTCGCGAAGGAGACGGGCACCCGGGTGAGTTTCGCCCACATCTCCACCCCCGAAGCAGCGGAACTCGTCAAGCGGGCGAAGCAGGAGGGGATGGACG
Organism: Synergistaceae bacterium; assembly: GCA_022837505.1. Lineage (GTDB taxonomy): Bacteria > Synergistota > Synergistia > Synergistales > Aminobacteriaceae > JALHFZ01. The sequence continues at coordinate 2,857 of JALHFZ010000131.1, read as the reverse complement.
TCTACCTTGAAACCTGCCCGCACTATCTTTTCCTCACGGAGGAGACCATCGACAAATACGGTCCCTTCGCCAAGGGGAACCCGCCCCTCAGGAGCAGGGAGTCCATGGA
>JALHFZ010000131.1:0-2720 GCA_022837505.1 Synergistaceae bacterium | reverse complement strand
CCCGCCTGCATCGAGATGACCCTGCCCCTGATGCTCACCGCCGTGCGGGACGGCAAGCTCACAATGCGACGGATGGTGGAGCTTCTCTGCGAGAACCCAGCCCGCACCTTCGGCCTCTGGCCCCGCAAGGGCGCCATCCGGGTGGGAGGGGATGCCGACTACGTCATCGTTGACATGAAGAACGAATATGAAGTGAACAACAGGGATTTCGTGACCCAGTCGAAGGACACGTCCCCCCTCTACAACGGCTTCCGCCTTGTGGGGAGGCCCCTGACCACCGTAGTGAGAGGGCGGGTCATCATGAAGGACCGGAAGATCGACGATTCCGCCGAGGGGTGGGGCAAGCTCCAACTTCCCGGGTGGGCGGGAAAGGAAACGAGATGAAAAAGCCCCGCATTCTCATCATCAACCCCAACAGCAGCGCGGAGATGACCGAGGCGATCCAGAAGAACGCCCTCGCCTTTGCCGGAGAGGACATGGAGGTCCTTACGGTTCTCACCCCCGGCACGTCCCCCTTCATCGCCACCTACGAGGACCACGCCCTTGCGGCTCCGGGGATGATGGAGCTTCTGCGGAAGAATGAAAAGGACTGGGATGCCTTTGTCATCGGCTGCCACGGTGACCCGAATATCGACCTGATGAAGGAGATCTCCCTGAAACCGGTGGTGGGCATCGCCGAGGCCTCCATGAAGATCGCCACCATGCTGGGGCATAGTTTCTCCGTCATCGCCCCGGTGGAGCGGACCGTGCCGAACAAAAAGGCTCTGATCGAAAAGTACGGCCTTACCCGGGATGCCGCGTCCGTCCGGCCCGCAAGCATCGAAGAGGGTGCCGACGAGGCGGAGCGGCTTATCGCTGCGGGCCGGCGGGCCATCGAGGAGGATGGGGCCGAGGTGCTCGTCCTTGGCTGCGCCGGGTTCGCCGGGCTCGATAAGCGTATGGAACGGGAGCTCAATGTTCCCGTCCTCGACGGGGTGATCTGCGGGCTTATCGTCGCTTCCGGGCTGGTGAAATACGGCGTCTCCATCAGCAAGAAGCGCCGGTACGACCATACCTTCGGAAAGAGAAAGGAGGCCTGAGGAGTTTTTTTAAAAAGAGCGGTACTGTTTCCCTTTTTTCAGGAAAGATTGAAAAACTCAAAAAATCAAGGAGGAACCCTTACATGAAGAACAGAAAGCGTTTATTGGTTGGAACCCTGCTTGTCGCGCTGGTGCTTTCCTTTTCCTCCATGGCCCTCGGAAAGGATTTTGTCCTCGGCCATACGGGACAGGCGTCCGTGACCTTTGCCCAGGCCGCCGAAAAATTCGCCGAGTATCTCGCCAAGGAATCGAGCGGAACCATGAAGCTTCAGGTCATGGGAGCCGCCGCCCTCGGGAACAACCGGGAGGGGATCGAGCAGATCCAGCAGGGAGTCACCGACTTCTGGCTCATCTCCACGGGGCTTCTCGCCCAGTTCAGCAAGGCCGTCTCGGTCTTCGACATTCCCTACCTTTTCAAAAGCGAGAAGGCGGGGCTCGATTTCGCGAACAGCGACCTTGCCATGGAAGTGGTTGAGCCTCTGAAAGAGAAGGGGATCATGCCCCTTGGCTACTTCTATCAAGGGTGGCGCCATATTCACAGCAATATTGCCATCCGTTCTCCCGAAGATCTGAAGGGTGTAAAGATCCGCACAGAACCGGCCCCCATCCGCATGGGAATCTTCAAGGCTCTCGGGGCAAACCCCGTCCCCATGGATTTCGGCGAGGTCTTCACCTCCCTGCAGCAGGGGGTCATCGACGCCGGGGAGAATACCTTTGAGAATATCAAGTCCCAGGGGTTCCACACCGTCCAGAAGTACATCACCGTGGACGGGCACATCCTCGACCCCATGCTCATCGTCATGTCCAAAAAATCCTGGGACAAACTTACCGACGGCGAGAAGGAAACCCTCATGAAGGCAGTGAAGGAGACCACCGCCTGGGAGCTTGAGAACGCCTTCGCCAACAACAAGAAGGTCATGGAGGAGTTCAAGGCCGCTTCCTCCCCTGAAGTCATCGTCCTTACCCCCGAACAGCGGGCGGCCTTCCGGGAGGCGAGCAAGTCCGTGATTGAAGAGAACAAGGCTGATATCGATATGGCCATGTACGAAAAAATCCAGAAGTTCCAGGAGTCCTACAAAGAAGAGGCCCCCAACAGCTAGAGATCCGTCCGAACCGAAGGGAAGGGGCCCTGAAAAAACCCCTTCCCTTCAAAAGACGATGTGCCTGGAGGTGTTTCCGTGAAGTTAATCGCATTTTTTGACCGGTATTTTGAAGAGACCCTTGCCGTGCTCCTCTTTTCCGCCATACTCCTTATCGGAATGGAGCAGGTGGTCACCCGCTATCTTCTCCGGTCGGTCCATTCCTGGGCAGAGGAGCTGATGCGCATTCTCTTTGTCGCTCTCAGCCTCGTCAGCTTTTCCCTCTGCGCCAAGAGAGGCCAGCACGTGAAGGTGGAGGTGCTGCAGATAGCTCTTCCCCCCCGGGTCGGCAGGGTCGTTTCCCTCTTTGCCTCCCTGGCCTTTCTGGGGTTCACTCTCCTTGTGGTGAAGTATTCCTACAATATCGCCCTGCTGCAGTATGACAACACTCAGACCACAGCAGCCATGGGTATTCCCACCTGGACGTACTTCTCCCTCGGGCCGGTGCTTTTTCTGCTCATGGCCTTCCGGATCGTTCAGAAAGACATCTTCCCCCTTCTCT
>JALHFZ010000130.1 GCA_022837505.1 Synergistaceae bacterium | reverse complement strand
ACCGCTCCACGGCAAGATGCTGGATCATCTCCCCCGTCTCGTAAAAGAGCATGACCGCCACGGCCTCGGAATAGTCGCCTATGGCGAAGGCCCCTCCCGTCGCAATGGCCATGAGGAAGAATTCGTCGAAGATCTCTCCCCGGCGCAGATTTCCCGCCACAGACCGGAGGACATTTATTCCCGCGGTGAAGTAAGCGGCGAGAAAAAGAAGGAGGCGGGCTCGTCCGTCAAGGGGCAGAAAGAGGGCTCCGAGCCACAGAGCCAGCCCTGCGGCAAGACGGATGATGTCCTTCCAGGGGAGGGATATCCCCCCTTCGTGATGGCTATGCAAGGCCGTTCTCCCCCTCAGACGGCAGAATGTGCCGGACATGACGGAACCCCTGCTCGAAAATCGTCCGCACATGGTCGTCGTCGAGGGCGTAGATGGAGGCCCGCCCCTTGCGGGTCACCCGGACGAGCCGGGCCTGCTTCAGCACCCGGAGCTGGTGGGAGATGGCGGACTGGGTCATGGAAAGGAGTTCGGCTATGTCAGATACGCCCCTCTCCGATTCGCAGAGGGCGCAGAGAATGCGTATGCGGGTGCTGTCGCCGAGCACCCGGAAAAGGTCAGCCAGTTCGCAGAGGGTTTTATCATCTGAAAGGGAAAGGGAATTGAAATCAAGCATGCCGTACCTCCGATATATGAATATATGATCACGTATTCATATATCACATTCAGCACGTGCTGGCAAGGGATTTTCAGGGGTCAGCCCTGCACATCTGACAAAAGTGCAGGGCTGACCCCATTTAACCGTGCTTTTCAATAGCGCGCTCATTTTATGCAAAAAAACCAGCGTCACCGAAATTTCGGCAGCGCTGGTTTAAAATTGAACGTCTTCTGGAATATACTTGACTTAAAGCTGCTATTATGCAAGACCTGACCCCGGTTTAAGCTTCCGGTTTAAGCTTGTTTCGCATTTTTCTTATTCTGGCGCTCACGGCCTGCTGGGTGATTCCCAGGCGGGCAGCGGCTTCTTTTTGCGAGTTACCATCTATCAGTAAGGCGGCAAGGTGCCGCTCTTTTTCATTCAGGATGTTTCCCAGGTTTTCTGTTATGGGTTCATGGGGCGGGGCGGCCGGCTCTGATGATGTGCCCTCGATGGCGTCAAGGGGAAGGTCGTCCCGCTTCCACTCCCTGCGAGCGGCGGTGCGCACCCTGCCGGGGAGGCGCTTCTTCAGATAGAGGGGCAGAAGTTCGGGCCTCGGGCATCGGGGGATGAGCTGAAGCAGGGCAAGGTACCCCTCTTGGACAAGATCATCGAAATTCGCTCCCCTTCCGGCATACCGCTTCGCCGTGGCGACAACGAGGGGTCGAAACCGCGCCGTCTCGTGATCGAGATCGTATTTCTCTCTTTCCATGGCAGGAGCTCCATCAGGCCACTGCAAGGTGCATGAAATTCCGCCGTCCGTAGGGGATAATCATGGCCATCCCCGCTCTTCGGGCAAGAATTTCGACAACTGCCTGTTCGTTCAGAGGTACCGCCACGTCGGCGGCCTGTCCTGCCATGTGAAGGCTTCGCGGTGCCCCCTTCACCCGTTTATTGTGGGCGGCGCACCGATAGCCGCTGGTGATGAGGATGGGCTTCCCCCAGGCCCGGCGAAGCTCCACCAGGCAGGCAAGAAGGACCGGGGACAGGCGCACGCAGTGACAGCAGGGGCACTCGAACTCCCGCAGGCGGAAGTGCTCCGCCACGGGGATATCATTCAACCGGTTCATACTTTTCGCCATTTTTCTTCAACCTCCTCAGCCCGACTCTTCCGAGAAAGAGGCGCGCCGGAAAGACTGACGGTACTCCTTCCTTTTCTTTCACATACTTTCGATGAAGCAAACTCATCCGTTCCACCCTCCTCAACATGCCTCTTCCGAGAAAAAGACATGCCGGAATAGGCTGACGGTCTTCCTTCCTTCTTGTTCGCTCTTTTGATAAAACGAACTGCTCCACTTCATTTCGAAAGCGGATTTCCGGCCAGAATGGCCGAATGCAGATCCCGGATGGCCTCCGAAAGCTCCTCGAGGCGGCGCTCCATCCTCACCAGCAGAAAGGCCGCCACTGCCACGGAGAAGCCGTTCTGCACCACCGTGGACATGAAATCCTCCATTCTTTTTCCCCTCCTTCAAAGGGAGGAAGGGGTCACCCCCTCCCCCCGATATCTAACAGCTAGAACAGTTCGGTTACGGTGCGGTCCACAAGCTCCGCACCAGTCATGGATGCGAGAGGAGAGTCGAAAATATCTCCGTCAATGGCCGCCTGCATGGCGTCCTCCACCTCGGTGGGCGTCACATTCTCCCGGGCGTAATTCAGAGAGACCACGAAACTCTTTCCAAGATCGGTGGCAAACTTCATTCGAAGGGTTTTCATCTAGTGTTTATCTCCTTTCTTACTCTGCTATCACAGAGTCGGTGCCAACTTTTTCCACCGCAAGGACGGGATAATCGAGCAGAGCGGAGAAACCGTCCGTAACGGTCTTCAGGGCCGTGGCATCAACCGTGGGGCGAATCCGGCTCGTGGTCACCGACCGGACGATCATCTTGCCGTTTCCGTCAGTACCGGCATTGAGGCGCAGAATTACAGAGCTTTTCAGAGGCGAATAGACTGCCATTTGTATTTTTCCTCCAAGGGTTTTAGAATGAGGCCCGAATTTCTTCGGCCTAACTATAAGAGTGCACTCGAAGGGTAATATATA
>JALHFZ010000002.1 GCA_022837505.1 Synergistaceae bacterium | reverse complement strand
GATTCAAGGCGGTCCGCCGGTTCGAGGGCGGACCGGAAAGCCCGTCCCGCCCCCTTGAAGAGGGCCTCGGCGAGATGGTGGGAGTTGTCGGCGGCAAGGGCCCGGGCGTGGAAGGTGATCTTCCCCTCCCTGCAGAGGCCCTTCCAGAATTCGGGGACGAGCTCGAGATCGAAATCGCCGCACCGCCCCGAGGGGAATTCGCCGTCCCATTCAAACTGCCCTCTGCCGCTGAAATCCACCGCGGCGAGGACGAGGGAGCCGTCCATGGGAAGGGCGCACCAGCCGTAGCGCTGCCGGGGAATTTCGGCGAAGACCGCTCCCAGCCCCCTTCCGAGGAGGATCCCCGTGTCCTCGGCGAGGTGGTGCCAGTCGACGTCCTCGTCCCCCCCTCCTCTGAGGGTCAGCCCGAGGGAGGCGTGAAAGGCGAAGAGTTCGATCATGTGGCGGAGGAATCCGCAGGGAAGGTCCACCGATACGGGGCCTCCGGCGGCATTGAGCTCCGCCGCGACGAAGGTTTCCTTTGTTTTTCTTTCCAGGGTCACTGTCATAGGGGCATCTCCTTTACTGCTTCTTCAATCTTCCTCCGGATTTCCCGCACCTCGGGCCAGCGGAAGGCGATGCTCTTCCGGCTTCCCACAAGGCGGAGGGAGACGGTGCAGACTTCCTCGAGGATCTCAAGGAAATTCGCCCTGAGGGTGTTTCCCGTCTGAACGATGTCGAGGATGCAGTCTGCGAGGCCGAGCTTGGGGGCAAGCTCGATGGAGCCGTGGAGGTGGAGGATGTCCACCTGGGCTCCCCGGGAGGAAAAATAGTTGTCGGCGATCCTCGGATACTTCGTCGCCACCTTCATCCCCATCAGTTCAGAGGCATGGCCGTGAAAGCGGCAGGAAAGGGAAGGAGGCCCCGCCACGACGACGGAGCATCTTCCCTGCTCAGTGTCGAGAAGCTCCACAAGGGGCATTCCGCTTTCGAGAAGGACATCCCCGCCGGCGAAGGCGAGGTCCGCCGTTCCGTACCCCACGTAGAGGGGGACGTCCGTCGGTTTTGCCAGGATATACCGTATCCCCTCCTCTTCAATGACAAGGCGCCGTCCGGGGGAGGAGAGTTCTTTCGATGGAAGGCCGGCCCGGCGGATAAGCTCCGCTGCCTGGGAAAAAACCCGGCCTGTGGGAAGGGCTATGGTCAGCATGGGGTGTTCCCCCTTCCGGCAAGATCAAGGACTGTCCCGTCGGAGAGGTCCGTCCAGGTGGAAAATCCCCGGATTTCCGCCGACTCCAGGGAGGATTCCCGCCCCTCGGCCCAGCTCATCTCGAGGCTCATCCCCTTTCCGGTCAGTTCTCCCGCCCTTTCGAGGGCCTCTTTGGGTGAAAGGTTCCCGCACCATGCCATGAGGTGGGGCCTGCCGTTCCGGAAGCGAGAGAGGGAGGCCATGGCCTCGAGGTCGAGGGCGAACCCCATGGCCTGCCCTTCCATGCCGCAGAAGGAGAGGAGGCGGTCATACCGGCCCCCCCCTCCGAGGGTCCGTCCCGAGTCGGGGGAGTAGACGTCGAAGATGGGGCCGCTGTAGTAGGCCAGTTCCCGGGCGAGGGAGAGATCAATGATGATCCGCCCTCCGTATCCGAGGTCTGTCAGGGAGGCGACAATCCCCCGAAGGCCGGAAAGGGGGGATTCTCCCCTCCAGAGGGCCTCTCCTCTGTCGAGGATCTCCGCCCCTCCTCTGAGGTCGGGGATGTGCATCAGGATATTCCGGTAAAATTCAGGGATATTCTCCCCTTTAAGAAGGGAGAAGTATTCGGGAAGGCACCCCCGGGAAAGGGCGGAGGCAATTTTTTCCGCCGTGGGGGTATCCACGGGGAGGAGAGCCCGGGGGAGGAGGGTGGCGTCCCCGAGGACGAGGACAGTCCTCTCCAGTCCGGCGGCATCGAGGGTGGAGAGAAGCAGGGAGAGCATCTCCACGTCGGCGCCGTGCCCCTCCCACCCCAGGAGCTCCGCCCCGATCTGAAAGGATTCAAGGGCTCTCTTCGGAGGGGCGGGTTTCATGTAGATTCGGTCGGAGTAGCAGATTCGAAGGGGCCGCTCTTCCGGTGCATAATGGGTGGCCAGATAGGTCACCGCGGCAAGGGTGATATCCCCCCGCAGACAGCATGGCTCTCCGTAGGGGGTATTGACTGCGATCAGCCGGGAGCGCACCGCCGGAGGAAGAAGATCCCAGGAGGATTCAAGGAGCTGGAGGGCGGAGGGCAGAAAGGGGCGGTACCCCCAGGACCGGAAGGTTGAGAGAAATTCCCTGCGGCACTCCTCCATGGCCGAGGCAAGGTTGCCCCCCGCATTGACGCACCCCCGGGGCAGCCTCTTCATGAGGGGTTCCCCGATTCGCATAGTTTCATAACTTCAACCTCACTTTATCAAGATAGAAGGTTACCGTGATGTAATTTCGTTCTCCGGGATGGTATCATTATATGAAAGACCTGTAAAGGGGAAAATTCCCGGGGTGAAAAAAGTACCCCCTTGGGAGAGGAGGAATGGCCGTGGCACGGGAAGAAAAGGGAAAATACAATTGCTCCGCCTGCGGGGCTTCCACTCTCCTCTGGACCGGAAAATGCCCCTCCTGCGGAGCCTGGGGTTCCCTGGAAAAGGAAGTACCCCTTGCGGGGATCGGGGGAAGATCGGCCGCCCCGGCGAAGGTTGTGGAGGTGGATTCAGTGGTCTCCCCCTCCCGGCTTTCCACCGGGTTCGCTGAATTTGACCGGGTTCTCGGTGGAGGATGGGTGCCCGGCGGGGTGATCCTCCTGGGAGGTGCGCCGGGGATAGGAAAATCCACCCTTCTTCTTCAGACCTGCGGTGCCATGGCGGCCCGGGGGGTGAAGATACTCTACATCTCCGGAGAGGAATCGGCCTCCCAGGTCGCCCTCCGGGCACGGAGACTGGGGGCGGACAACCCGGGCCTCCGTCTCTACTGCGACAGCGATCTTGCCTCCGGGCTCGCCGCCCTCGGAGATCATGGCTTCCTCGTAGTGGACAGCGTTCAGGCCATGAAAGCCGAGGAGGGGGGAGGGTGGCCGGGAACGCCGGGACAGGTCCGGGCTGCAGCCCAGATGTGCATCTCCGCCGCAAAGGACCGGTCCGTCCCCGCAGTGCTGGTGGGGCATATCACGAAGGAGGGGCGGATCGCCGGCCCCATGCTTCTCGAGCACATGGTGGACGGCGTCCTCACCTTCTCCGGAGAGGACTATTCCCCCTACCGGATGCTCCGGGCGAACAAGAACCGTTTCGGAAGCACGGAGGAGCTCGGGGTTTTCGAGATGGGGGAGAAGGGGCTGCTCCCGGTGGACGACGTCAGCTCCCTCTACTGGAACAAGGCGGAGCAGTCGGTGCCGGGAGTGGCCATGACCATGGTCCTCGAGGGGTCCCTCCCCCTGGCGGCGGAAATTCAGTCTCTGGCGGCGGGAACGGCCTTCCCCTACCCCCGCAGGACAGCCCGGGGAATCGACGTGAACAAGATCCAGCTTTTTGCCGCCGTCCTCGAAAAGCGCTGCGGAATCGGCTGCGGCCTCTTCGATATCTACGTGAACGTGGCCGGAGGGCTTCAGCTGAAGGAACCGGCGTCCGATCTGGCTCTGTGCGCCGCCCTGGCCTCGTCGGTCCGGGATGTCCCCCTTCCGGGAAAATGCCTCTTTCTGGGAGAGGTGGGGCTCGCGGGGGAGATCCGCCCGGTCACCCGCCTTCCCCGGCGGCTCCAGGAGGCATCCCGCCTCGGATTCACCCGGGCCGTCATAAGCTCGAGAGAAAATCAGCTGAAGGGCGCGCCCATGGAGACGGTACGGGCGGCGACCCTCAGAGAAGCTTTGAAGGAGGTGATGAGATGAAAAAGAGATTTTTTTCAACAGGACTGGTTTCACTGATTCTTTTCCTCGTCCTCGGGGGGTGTGCCCTCCCTGCCCGGGGTGCGGTCTACTCCGCAGCCCTCGACGGCACGGTCGGAATCGCCATGGAGAACTTCGTCTCTGATGTGCTCGACCGGGCAAAAAATGAGAAGGGGGAGCTCGTGATCTTCCGCCTTGATACCCCCGGCGGCCTTGTCAGCGCCATGAGGGGGATCACGTCAGCCATACTCGAATCCCCCGTGCCCGTGGTCGTCTGGGTCGGACCCCAGGGGGCCCGGGCTGCCTCCGCGGGGGCCTTCATCCTCCAGGCCGCCCATGTGGCCGCCATGGCCCCCGGAACGAACGCCGGGGCCGCCCAGCCTGTGATGGCCTCCGGAAAGGACGCCCCCGATGCGGATATGAAGCGGAAGCTTACGAACGACCTGTCTGCCCAGATGCGCTCCCTGGCCCAGCTCCGCAAAAGAAACGCCGACAGGGCTGAGCGGATGGTCTACGAAAGCCTCTCCCTCACCGCCGAGGAGGCCCTTGCAGACGGAGTGGTGGATCTCCTCGCATCGGACAGGGAATCCCTTCTGCTCGCCCTCCGGGGAAGGTCCGTGAACCTTGAAGAGAAGGCTATAGTCCTCGAACCCGGCAGCGAAGTCATCGAGATCTCCATGACCCTCCGGGAGAAAATACTCCAGTTTGTCTCAAGCCCGGACATGGCCTACCTTCTGCTTACCGCAGGGGTGCTGGCGGTGATCTTCGAGGTCATCTCGCCGGGAGGCTTCGTCCTCGGAACGGCCGGAGCCGTCATGGTCCTTCTCGGCGCCTTCGGCCTCAGAATGCTCCCCTTCAACTGGGCGGGGATCCTTCTGCTCGTCGCCGGAATAGCCGTGCTGATCCTCGATCTTTTCGTGGGAGGGATCGGGGTGCTGAGCATCTTCGGACTGGCCGCCCTCGTCACCGGGGGGCTTGTCCTTTTTCGCGCACCGGGAGGTGAGCTGTTGAACGTCTCCGTAAGCTTCATTGCAGGGATGACCGTCGCCCTTGGGGCCTTCTTCCTCCTTGCGATCTTTCTCGTGCTTCGCTCAATGCGTAAAAAAAGCGTCTCCGGCAGGGAGGGGATGATAGGAGCTCCTGTGGAGGTCCTTGAGGATATTGACCCTACCGGCCTCGTGAAAAGCCGGGGGGAGATGTGGGTCGCCCGGTCCGCATCCGGCCGGCCCATCCGGAAGGGGAGCTTCGGACGGGTCGCTGATCTCGACGGGATCGTCGTGCTTGTGGAGGAGACAGCCGAAAGGCCGCCCCTCCTGGAAGAAACTACAAAGGAAAAGGAGGAATCGCTATGATTGAAAGTTTGTTGGCAAATATCCTGAGCCTGGGCACATCCTTCGGGTTCATCCTCATCGTCATCTTCATCCTCGCATCGGCGGTGAAGATTGTCCCCGAATTTCAGCGGGTTGTGGTCTTCCGCCTCGGCAGACTCGTGGGGGCGAAGGGTCCCGGAATCGTCCTCGTCATCCCTATGGTGGATAAGGTGATACGGGTCGACCTCCGGGTCGTCACCCTCGACGTCCCCGTACAGGAGGTCATCACGAAGGACAACGTCCCCATCAAGGTCAACGCCGTGGTTTATTTCCGGGTCATGGACCCGGCCTTCTCCGTCGTGGAGGTGGAGAACTACATCCTCGCCACGAGCCTCCTCTCCCAGACGACCCTGCGTTCCGTGGTGGGTTCCGCCGACCTCGACGAGGTCCTCTCCTCCCGGGAGAAAATCAACAGCGAACTTCAGAAGATCATCGACGAGCGGACCGACTCATGGGGAATCAAGGTAAGCGCCGTGGAGGTCAAGGAGCTGGAGCTTCCCGAGAGCATGAAGCGTGCCATGGCCAAACAGGCCGAGGCCGAACGGGAGCGGCGGGCGAAGATCATCAACGCCCAGGGGGAGCTTCAGGCCGCGGAGAAGCTCAGCGAGGCGGCCAAGCAGATGGAGGTTTCCCCCATCACCCTGCAGCTCCGGTATCTGCAGACCCTGCGGGAGATAGCCGGAGACAAGAACTCCACCACCATATTCCCCATCCCCATCGATCTGATGAAGCCCTTTATGGAGAGATTTTTCACTAAGGAGGGGGAGAGCAGAGAACATTCCTGACCAAATTTCCCCTTCGGAGCCTGATCCGCAGTCCATGGCAGGCCTCCCGAGGGGGCTTGAGATAACAGAAATTCCCCTCTTCAAAAATAAAAGCCCCTCCGGTGAGGGTTTTTGTCCAGACCGACAGAACCTGACCACTGTTCTCCGAACAGCCCGGAGGGGTTTTTATTTTTCGGACGGCCGATTCGATGGTGGACAGAATTTGACAACAGGTTGAAAACTAAATATAATAGACAAGTCTATACAAAAGGGAAATTTCAAGAGGGTTTTTTCAGCTTTCCCATGCAGAGAGGGGATGTTTGAAATGGAAAAAGTCAAACTGGCCATAATCTATTACAGTATGACAGGCACCAATTATCAGTTGGCCCGATGGGCAGAGGAGGCAGCCCGGGAGGCAGGGGCTGAGGTACGGATATTGAAAGTGAAGGAATTGGCCCCCATGGAGGCTGTCAACGCGAATCCGGTATGGAAAAAACTTACGGAGGATACAAAGGATGTCCCCGCAGCTGCTTCAGAAGATCTGCTCTGGGCAGATGCGATACTGTTTTCATCCCCCACAAGATTCGGAAATGTCACAAGCCAGATTAAAAACTTCATGGATCTGCAGGGGGGCATATGGGCGGAGGGAAAGCTTGTAAATAAAGTGGTATCGGCTATGGCTTCCGCTCAAAATTCCCATGGCGGACAGGAACAGACCATTCTGGCCATATATACGACCATGATGCATTGGGGAGCCATAATAGTGCCTACCGGGTATACCGATCCATCTATTTATAAAGCCGGCGGAAATCCTTACGGTACTTCCGTCACCGCCGGTACGGACGGAATGGTGGAGGATGTCGAGGATGCGGTCAGGCACCAGGCCAAAAGGCTTGTGGAAATAGCTTCAATGATTAAAAGCTGTTCCGGCAAATAAAAAGCCGATGCACTGAAAGCAAACAGCCATCCTCCGGGAAAAAATTTTTTACCCCGGGAATCCGGGGATTCAGGAATAGGGGCTCCTCTGCCACAAGGGGAGCCCTTTGGTATATAATCTCTGAACAAGCCCGTTCAGAAAGAGGAAAGAGAACAGGCAGACGACCGCGCCGGTGGGCTCCCCTTCGGGAGGCTTCACTCCGGCTGATGGTCGTCTACCGGTTTAAAAACAGTGGGCAGCGCTGAACAAGGAGGAAGGATCTATGGACTACGATTTTCAGAATATCGAGAAAAAATGGCAGAGGATCTGGGAGACGGAGGGGACGTTCAACGCCGATACCGACCCGGACAGAGAGAAATTCTACTGCCTCGAAATGTTTCCCTATCCCAGCGGAGCGCTGCATATGGGGCATCTGAGAAATTACTCCATCGGCGACATGATGTCCCGCTTTCTCTGGAAGAGGGGATTCAACGTCCTTCATCCCATCGGCTTCGACGCCTTCGGCCTGCCTGCGGAGAATGCCGCCATGAAATCGAACACCCCCGCCGGGGAGTGGACGTGGCATAATATCGAACACATGACGGACCAGCTCAAGAACATGGGGTGCAGCTACGACTGGCGCCGCCGGGTGGAGACCTGCAACCCCGACTACTATAAATGGACCCAGTGGATTTTTCTTCAGTTCCTCAAAAAAGGACTTGCCTACCGGAAAAACGCCCCGGTGAACTGGTGCAGCAGCTGCGGAACCGTCCTTGCCAACGAGCAGGTCATCAACGACGGCCACTGCTGGCGGTGCGATACCCAGGTGGTGAAGCGCAGCCTCGAACAGTGGTTCCTCAAGATCACCGACTACGCCCAGGAGCTTCTCGACGATCTGGATAACCTGCCCGGATGGCCCGAGCGGGTGAAGATAATGCAGCGGAACTGGATCGGCCGTTCCACGGGAGCCCGCCTCTCCTTCCGGGAGAAATCGACGGGGGAGCTCCTTGAGACCTTCACCACCCGGTTTGACACTATTTTCGGCGTGACCTTTCTCGCCCTCGCCCCGGAGCATCCCTTCGTCGAACGGATGATCTCCCTCTCCCCGAAGGGGGAGGAGATCCGAAAGTTCGTGGAGAAGTCCGTCACCCAGAGCTCCATCGAACGGACGGCCGTGGGAGGGGAGAAGGAGGGGATCTTCACCGGCTTCACCGCCGTGAACCCCGTGACGGATGAGGAAGTGCCCATCCTCATCGCCAACTACATCCTCATGGACTACGGCACCGGCGCGATCATGGGCGTTCCTGCCCACGACCAGAGGGACTTTGAGTTCGCCCGGAAGTACGGCCTTCCCGTAAAGGTGGTCATCACGCCGGAGGGGCAGACCCTGGAGGGGGAGACCATGGAGACCTCCTTCGAGGGGGAAGGGATCGTATGCAATTCCTCTCCCTTCGACGGCCTTCCCACCGCCCGGGCGATCCCCGGGATGATCGACTGGGGAGTTGAGAAGGGGTACTGCATACCGGAGGTGAATTTCCGCATCCGGGACTGGCTTATCTCCCGCCAGCGCTACTGGGGAGCCCCCATCCCGGTGATCTATTGCGGGAAATGCGGTCTTGTCCCCGTTCCCGAGGAGGACCTGCCCGTCCTACTTCCCGAGAAGGTCAAGATCACCGAAAGCGGAAAGTCTCCCCTCGGCGAGGACGAGGAATGGCTTTCCGTCCCCTGCCCTTCCTGCGGCGGCCCCGGCAGGAGGGAAGCGGACACCATGGATACCTTCATCTGCTCGTCCTGGTACTTTTTCCGGTACTGTTCCCCCCGGGAGGATAACGCAGCCTTCACGGAAAGGGACGCAAACTACTGGATGCCCGTAGACCAGTACATCGGCGGGATTGAGCACGCCTGCCTTCATCTCATCTACGCGCGGTTCTTCACGAAGTTCTTCGCCGACCTCGGCCTCTGCAATGCCCGGGAGCCCTTCACCCGGCTGCTCACCCAGGGGATGGTCATCAAGGACGGCGCAAAGATGTCCAAATCCCTCGGCAACGTGGTCGACCCCGACGAGATCATCCATAAATACGGGGCCGATACCGCCCGCCTCTTCATCCTCTTCGCCGCTCCTCCGGGAAACGACCTCGACTGGACTGAGAGGGGAGTGGACGGAGCAAACCGCTTCCTGCGGAGGGTATGGCGCCTTGCGGCTGAAAACCTTGAACTGCTCAAAAAAGAGAGAGGGGACGAACCCCCCCTCTCCATGGATGCACTGGAAAAACCCGCCCTTCGGGAGGTAAAGCGCAGGATTCACTCCACCATTGCGGACGTGACGAGGGATATCGAAGAGGAACAGCAGTTCAACACGGCCGTGGCCAGGATGATGGAGCTCCTCAACACCCTCTCCTCCTTCCGCCCGGAGGATGAAAGGGAGAAGAGGCTTTTCCGTGAGGGGGTCGACGTCCTTCTTGCCTGTCTCAACCCCTTTTGCCCCCATATGACCGAGGAGCTCTGGGCCCTGACCGGACATGAGACCCCCCTCGCGAAGCTGCCCTGGCCGAAGGCCGATCCTGCGGCCCTTGAGAAGGATTCCGTCACCATAGCGGTGCAGATCAACGGAAAGGTGCGGGAGAAGGCCCTTCTCTCTGCGGGGCTGTCAAAGGAGGAGCTCGAAAGGGAAGTCCTCGCCCTCCCCCAGGTTGCCCGGCGTCTTGAGGGAGTGGAGATCCTTCGGGTCATCTCCGTCCCCGATCGCCTCGTCAACGTGGTGGTGAAGGGATAAATGCCCCGTCTTGAGGCCATCGCCGCTCCGGGAGGATCGGGGCGGCGGCTTCTCGATGAAACCCTTGCGGCCCTCGCATCCCGGGGGTACCCCCACCGCCGGTCCGTCGAGGGGGGGGAATGGGGCACCCTCCTCGCCGAAGGAAACACGGGGGGACTTTTCGATCCCCTCGGAGTGACCGTGGTCGAAGGGGCCGAGGACCTGGGCCCCTTTCCGAAGGACCTCCTCCCCCTCCTGGAGGGGGAGGAGGCCTCGGAGGTCATCCTCCTGGTCTACGCCGGGGATCCGGGCAAACTCCTTTCCCCCGAGGCCAGAAAAAAGATCCTCCTCCGCAAGGGGGAGAAAATACCCTTCTGGGCGGACGCCCGGAAAAAATGGCTCCGTTCCTTCGCCTCGTCGAAGAATATCCTTCTCGACGAGGAAGGGGCATCCCTTCTTGTGGATATGGTTGAAGACCCGGAGGAACTTCGGGGGGAAGTGGAGAAGCTGGGGATGTATGCCCACGGCCGTCCCGTGGACGGAGAGATGGTCAGGGCTCTCTCCTTCGACGAGGGACGGAACAGCGTCCTCCGCTTTCTCGATGCCTTCTGTACGGGCCGCCCACAGGAGGTTTTCTCCGCCCTCGAACACCTCCGGAAAGAACCCTCCGTCCTCCCCCTCCTCACAGCCCTCTATAACCGTCTGCGCCCCGCCCTCTATCTCTCGATATTCGGAGCGAAGAGGGGAGGCTGGGTGCAGAAGACCTTCGAGGTGCGGGACTACGCCCTCAGGATGTCCCGGGAGGCATCGGACCATTACTCAGCCGGGGCCATAGAGGCCCTCGCCCTCGGCCTTCTGGCCCTCTCATGGACGGAAAAGACCGGCGGCGCCGAGGGGTGGTGGGGGTTTGAAACCCTTCTCCTTCAATGTATGGCATCGGGAGGGAAAAAACAGAAAAGCCGAGAGGACGGAAGTCCGCTCAGCTAGAAAAGGCATATCTGCATTATAAAAAAACTCTCAGGCGTTTTCGCCGTGGAGGGTTTTTACCCTGTTTGTGAGCATGGACTTTCTTCTGGAACCGGTATTACCGTGCATGACACCCTTCACGACGGCCTTGTCGATAACGCTCTGGGCCACCGCGAGACGCTTGTCAGCCAGGGCTGTATCTTTGGTCTCAACAGCCTCAAGGACCTTTTTCACGCAGACTTCTTGTTAGGCATGAACCTCACCTCCTCCCGAGAGAACCACGACATTCTAGCATGATTTCTGTTATATTAGCAAGGGAAAAAAATCAGCCTGTACAAATGTTTATCCCCGAGGGAGAGAAGACTTATGGAAATTCCCCCCATGGAGGAAATATTCGGCCCCGGGGGGGTATTTGCCCGCTCCTTCCCCGGCTTCGAACACCGCTCCTCCCAGACAGCCCTTGCAGAAGAGGTGCGAAAGATCCTTTCCGACGAAGAGGACGGCCTCTCCCTTGCGGCGGAGGCCCCTCCCGGCGTGGGAAAGACCTTCGCCCTCCTGGCTCCGGCCATGCTCCTGGCAGCGGCCGGAGGGAAGACCATCCTCGTCCTCACCGCAGGAATTCCCCTGCAGGAGCAGCTGATCGAAAAAGACCTCCCTGCCCTGAACAGCCTTCTCGGCCTGAAGCTTCCCTTCGGCCTTCTCAAGGGGAGGGGGAACTACGCCTGTCTTCTCCGGGCCGAGGAGGCAGCCGATACCGGTGAAAACCGGGGGGGATATCTGTCCTTCGGCGACGGAGGAGACGCCTCGGCAAGGATAGCGGAATGGATCACCCTCACCGCCACGGGGGATCTCTCCGAGCTCTCCCTCCCTCCGGGCTCCCCCGCCATAGGGCGCATCGCGTCGTCCTGGAATTCCTGTCTCGGGGCGGCCTGCCCCCTGAGGGACCGCTGCTTCGTCACGAAGATGATCCGGGAGGCCCAGAACTGGTCGGTGGTGGTGGCGAACTACCATCTGTATTTCTCCTGGGTCCTCGGGGCCGGAAAAGCCTTCCCCGTCCCCTTTGATATCCTCATCTGCGACGAGGCGCACCGCCTTGCCGAGGCCGCCCGCTCCGCCCTGACGATCTCCGTGTCATGGGACGAGATAGTCCGGCTCCTCCGAAGCAGGGTGCTCTCCGAGGGAGCATCCGACCTGCCCCTTTCGGCAGACTCTTCGAAGGATTCCTCCGCCCTCGCCCGGCAGATACGGGATGAGGCGGCCCGTTTTTTTGACCTCCTCGAGGTGAAGATCCCCGCCAGAAAAGGCTCCATGTCCGTTCGAAACGAGGAGATTTGGCATCAGCAGTCCCTTCTTTCCTCCAAAATCGCCGATCTTCTCCATTTCTTCGCCCCTCTCGAGGAAAATCAGGGGGAAGAGGAGGGGAAATCCGCCCTCTCCATATGGCTGGAGGACCTTCGCCGGGTACGGTCGGCATTGATCGAATGTGCTGGGGTTTCCTCCTTTCCGTCCCGGGCGTACTGGAAGGACGGCCGGTCCCTCTCGAGCGCCCCGGCGGCTCCGAGCGCCGAAATAGCCCGGTCCTTCGAGCTGGGGGCTCCGGAGAAGACCTTTTACATCTCCGCCACCCTGACCCTGGGGGGGAAATGGGACTACTGGCTCCGTGAGACCGGCCTCACCCCTTCCCGTTTCTTCCAGGGGACGTCCCCCTTCAACCTTGAGGAGCAGATGGAGATCCTTGTAGTGGATACGGGACTGGAAGTCCGGGACCCGGGGTACGATGAGACCCTGTGCCGGGTCATCGAAAAGCTTGTGGAGAAGAACGGGGGCAGCTCCCTCGTCCTCCTGAGTTCAAAGCGTCTAATGACCCGCGCTGCCGAGGCCCTCAGAAAAAAACCCCGGAGCTACAATGTCCTGGTGCAGGGGGAGCTCCCCCGTACGGAGCTCCTGAGGCTCTTCAGAGGGGACAGGACCTCGGTCCTCGTGGGGAGCGCCTCCTTCCGGGAGGGGGTGGACGTCCCCGGGGACGGACTCACCCAGGTGATCATCGACAGAATTCCCTTCGCCCACCCCGATGATCCCATAGTCCAGGCCCGATCAGCCCTTGAAGGGGGAGAGGCCTTTCGCCGGACGATCCTTCCCGAGGCGAAGATGCTTCTGAAGCAGGCCGCAGGAAGGCTGATCAGAAGCACAAAGGACAGGGGGATCGTCGCCATCCTCGACGGACGGGTGCTGGAGCGGAGGGCATGGAATATCCCCTCGGCCCTGCCGAAGGTGAAATACCGCCGCCTCCTTCTTTCCCGGAATGGCCACTGCTGACCCCGCCGGACCTGATGATTCCCATCGGCGGAAATCTGTTGCTCCATGGGGGACGGTATGATATAGTATCAAGGCTGAAAAAAAGCCCGTATCGGGCGTATGTCTTTTATTGCCATTGGGAGGTGTCCTCGTGAAACAGACGTTCCAGCCCCATAATCGACCGAGAAAAAGAAAGATGGGCTTTCTTGCCCGGTCAAGTTCTCCTTCGGGCCGACGCATTCTTCGCAATCGCCGGAGGAGAGGCCGCGCACGGTTGGCCGTATAGTTCTTGCGCTTTCCATATCCCCGCTCTTCGCGCCTTCAACGGGGGTGGGAGTTTGATCTTGCCTTCCGCACCGGCAATCGACTGAGAGGCGATCTGGTGCGGTTGCTCTTTCTGGAGGTTCCCGACTCTCCCGTCCGGATCGGTCTTGCCGTGGGAAAGAAGCAGGGGGCATCCCATGAACGAAACCGGGGAAGGCGAATTCTCAAAGAGGGGTTTCGCCGTCTCCGGCCGTGGATGAAGGACGGTTTCTGGTTTGTCGCCTCCCTGCGGGATCAGGGGATGACTGCCAACGCACGGGATATCTATTATGATCTTGCCCGCCTTCTTTTCCGAAACAACTTCCTTCTCCCCGACTGGCCCGGAGCCAACTGGAAGATGCCGCAGGAAGGAGCGGGTGCGGTATGACTGCAGCGGCACTGCTGTGCACCAAGCTGATCCGGGGGTATCAGATCGTAGTTTCCCCCTGGCTGGGGGACAATTGCCGGTTTTATCCTACCTGTTCTCAATACGCCCTCGAGGCCCTCAGCCTCCACGGGTTTTTTCGGGGAAGTCTACTCGCGGTCAAAAGAATATGCAGATGCGCTCCCTGGAGCGACGGAGGGTACGATCCCGTTCCTCTCCCCGCATCCCGGAGCTACACGTTCAAGGATGGTGATCTATAGTGGGCGCTTTATGGAAAATGGGCGGAGATCTGATGATGAAGCTCATGGAGATGGTTCATGGCTTCACGGGTTCCTGGGGTTTCGCCATTATTGTTCTTACCCTTATCGTTCGGCTGCTGCTCCACCCCCTGACAAAAAAACAGATGTCAAGCATGCAGAAAATGCAGAAGCTCCAGCCGAGAATAAAGATGCTTCAGGAAAAGTACAAGGACGACAAGGAATCCCTCAACCGGGAGATGATGGCCCTCTACAAGGAGAACAAGGTCAACCCCGCGGCGGGATGTCTTCCCCTTCTGGTACAGCTTCCCATCTTCATCCTTCTCTACAGGGTTCTGACAAATTACGATTTCTCAGGGGTCACCTTCCTGGGGATACAGCTTGACGGCTCCGTCCTCACCACTGTCGCCGCAGCCCTCGGACTGACGGTTGAACAGGGGCAGATAGGCATCATGACCGTCCTCAACGGTATAATGAACAACCCGGCGGGGCTTCTCAACGTGGGCGTTTATCTGCCGAACACGCTGCTCCTCGTCATCATCGGCTTCCTCACCTGGTATCAGCAGAAGCTCACCTCCAGCGGAAACCCTCAGATGAGCATGATGAACTGGTTCATGCCCCTCTTCCTCACCTTCATCTGCCTCAGCCTTCCCGGAGGCGTGCTGCTCTACTGGGGAGTCTCATCCCTTCTCGGCGTGGTTCAGCAGCTGCTCATGGCGCGTAAGACTGCCGTGGAGATGCAGCAGAAGCCTGTTTTATTCAAGGATAAACCGACGAAAAGCGGCGATTAGGCATCTCGAGTTTCCTCTCTTTTGAAAGGAGGATTCCCTTGAACGACAACGAAGTTCTTGTGCTTGACGTACCCGCGGTGGAAGAAGCGCGAAAGACCGCGGCGGTCCAATGGGGGCTTGATCCCAGGGATGTGGACGTGAAGGTGATCGAAGAGGAGAAGAGCTTCTTCGGCCTTCTCGGCAGAAAACTCAGGGTTGAAGTCCGCCCTGTGGCCCCCCTCGTCCTCCTCCGGGGGCGGAATATTCTCGAAAAACTGCTTCTCCTGATGGACCTGTCGGTCACTCCGGAGATCACCGAAGAAGGCAGGCTCAACCTCTCCGGCCAGGACGCCGGGATCATCATAGGCAAATACGGAGAGACCCTCAAGTCCATGGAGTTCATTGTGAATCTCATCGCCCGGGATGTGGACGAGGGGGAGAAAATCTACCTCGACAGCGACGGCTACCGGCAGCGGAGGGAACTGAGCCTCCAGCGCCTTGCCCTCGCTGCGGCCCGCAAGGCCGTACGGAAGGGAAAACCGACCTATCTTGAACCCATGACCAGCTGGGAGCGGCGCATCGTCCATATGACCCTGAAGGAAAACAGCGAGGTGGAAACCCGATCGGTGGGGGAAACCCCCTCCCGGAAGGTGGTCGTCTGGCCCCTCCGGTCCGGCCCTTCTTCCCGGAGGAGATAACCCCCGCCCATGTTCCCTATCCTCTTCCATATCGGTCCGTGGCCGGTCCACAGTTATTATCTGCTGTGGACCGCTGCTTTATCCCTCGCGGTCGTCATGACGCGGAGGAGGATGAACAGGTTTGAAGGGGTCGATGACGATTCGGCCCGGTTCATCATCACTGCGGCGTTTTTCGGAATGCTCCTGGGGGCACGCCTCGGAAGCATCGCCGATTCTCTTCCCCTCTACACAGGGGATCCCCTGAAACTACTGCGGTTCTGGGAGGGGGGGCTTTCGGCCGTCCCGGCCTTTCTCGGAGCCGGAGCCGGGGGGATATGGGCCTCCCGCCGCCGGGGTGTCCCTCTGTGGATCGTCGCGGAAAGCGCAAGCATTCCCGCGGCCCTCGCCGTATCCATCGGCCGGTGGGGGTGCTTCCTCAACGGATGCTGCACTGGTCTTCCCTCGTCCCTTCCATGGGCAGTGCACTTTCCCGCCGACCCTTCCGGCCTCACCCGCCACCCCGTTCAGCTCTATTATGCCTTCGGAGCCCTCGCCATTGCCATAGTGCTCTTCCGGCTGGAACCCCTTCTGCCCCGGGCCCGGGAGAAAAAGAAGGTCTCCGGCGCCCTTCTGTGGCCCCTCTTCATGATCCTCTATTCCCTTCTGCGCCTCGCCCTCGACCCCCTCAGGGAGGAGTACACCCGGACAGGATTGCAAAGCGTCAGGGTGATGCTCTTCGGGATATGCTCTGCAGGAGCGCTCTGGCTCATCCACTCATTCCGTTCCCGCAGCGGAATTCCATCAGAAAGATAGACAGAAATAATTAAATTATATTCAGTAGAAAAAACGATGATCTATTCCTCCCGGGGTTTACAATAAAACTAATTTCAATCTCTGGAGGTGTATGTTTATGAATCGACTCAGCAATTACCCGACAGCTTCCCCGGTCAGAAGGACATTCCTTTTTCTGGGAGCGATCCTGCTCATAAGTCTTCTCTCAGTCTCCCCCCTCTTCGCCCAGGACCCCTTCTCGGGAAACCCTGTGGCGAAAATTGCCAAGGAACTTTCCCCTGCAGTGGTCAACATCGACGTGGAGGCCATGGTAACCCGGTCGGTCAACCCCTTTGCCGATGATCCCCTGTTCCGCCAGTTCTTCGGGGACGAATACAAGAGGTTCTCCCGGACTATCCCCATGAAGGGGAGAGGGTCGGGGTTCATCGTCTCGAAGGAAGGGCACATCCTCACCAACAACCACGTGGTCGAGGGAGCGGACAAGATCACGGCCACCTTCTCCGACGGCACCGTTCATGACGCGAAGGTCCTCGGAAGAGACCCCACCTTCGACCTCGCCGTGCTGAAGATCGAAGGCAAGAATGACTACCCCTTTCTCGAGCTCGGAGATTCCGACAGGGCAGAAGTGGGCGAGTGGGTCGTGGCCATCGGAAACCCCTTCGGCCTTGAGCATACGGTGACCGTGGGCGTGCTCTCGGCGAAGAATCGGAGCATCCATGCGGAGAACGTCAACTTTGACGGTTTCCTCCAGACCGATGCGGCCATCAATCCTGGAAACAGCGGCGGTCCCCTCCTTGACATCAGCGGAAAAGTCGTCGGGATCAACACGGCCATCGTCCCCTACGCCCAGGGGATCGGATTTGCCGTCCCGGTCAACATGGCAAAACAGGTAATGGATGACCTGATAAAATTCGGCCGCGTGAAGAGAGGATGGCTCGGCGTCTACATTCAGCCCCTCACAAAGGAGTTTGCCGACAACTACGGCATCGACGGAGAGAACGGCGCAATCGTCAGCGACGTGATGGACGACTCTCCCGCCTCGAAAGCCGGCCTTGAGCGGGGAGACGTCATTCTCACCGTGGGCAGCGACAAGGTGAAAAATTCCCAGGACTTCGTCTCCAAGATACGCAACCGCCTCGCCGGAGAGAAGGTCTCTCTCGGAGTGGTGCGCAACAGGAAAAAAATCACCGTTGACGTCGTCCTCGGAGAGATGCCGGGCAACGAGGGGGTAATCACCTCGGGAACGGACGGCGCGAAGATGCTTCGGGGCCTTGGACTCGAGGTGGCCCCGGTGACACCGGAGATTCAGAAGAAAAATAAGCTCAGAAGCAGCGACGGACTTGTGGTGACCTCCGTTGCGGACGGATCCGTCGCCCAGAGAGCCGGCCTTCGGGAGGGAGACATTCTCCTCGAGGTAAACGGCTCCCGGCTGGCCGACCCGAAGGATCTTGAAAAGATGGCCCCGGG
Organism: Synergistaceae bacterium; assembly: GCA_022837505.1. Taxonomy (GTDB): domain Bacteria; phylum Synergistota; class Synergistia; order Synergistales; family Aminobacteriaceae; genus JALHFZ01. The sequence goes on along the minus strand of JALHFZ010000002.1, from coordinate 64,537 downwards.
GAGGGGAAATTCCACCGTCCTTCTCGTCTGGCGGGACGGCCGCACCTTCTTCGTCTCCATCAGGGGAGGAACGGAGAAGTAGAGGACGATCCTGACCCGCTTCCGCCAAAACCAGAGGACCGGATTCCCGCAGAAGGGATCCGGTCCTCTCTCTCTATCAGGGGGAAAAATCCCCCCTGCGGTCCGAAAAGGTCTTGTCCGGCAATTCAAAACAGGAATATAATAACTCCGGGATAGATCGGAATACCTCCGGACTGTGCCTCCGGACTCTCCGGCCGGAGCGGTTCGGGATCTGACGGTACGAGGAGGAAAAAGGAATGGGAAAAAAAGGGTGTCTTTGCTCTTCGCAGCCCTCTTTCTGCTGCCGGGAGGGAGCGGGGAGTCCTCCTCCGGCGGAGGACCTCTCTCCGCTGAAATTGCGGAACGTATTCAGGAAATCAACTCCCGCCCCGCCGCAGGGAAGCTGGGCACGCGGCGTCCCCCGGCGGCCGAAGAGGGCGCTGACCGCGAGGGAGACGGAATGAACTCCGATAAAAATGCCGCAGACAGCTTGTTCTCTTCCCTTGGGCTTGACGCAGTTACCCTCGATCCTGAGGAACTCCGGGAGATCGAGGAAACCAGAAAAGCACTGAAAACCTCGGGCCTCAGCGAGGCCGACATGGAAAACGCCCTCGGTATGATGGAGCGTCAGAAGAAGATGGACCGCCTCGGTCTCGGGCCCGCAGATATGGCGAAGGCCATGATGAAGGCAACGATCGCCGGCAGAGGAAAGGGGGCGGGGGGAAAAGGGGGGAGCGGATCCTCGACAAAGGACCTTCCCGAAGAGAAAGTACCTCCCATAGGAGACTTCCCCCTGTCTTCAGCGGCCGAGGGGGTTGACGGCATGAACGAAGAAGAGAAGGCCCGGTGGGCCCTCAGCCTTGGTGACCACATGGCCGTGGCGACTTTTTACGACATCGTGGACGGGAGCATGCTGAAAACCGCGGGCCTCGCCGTCTCGGCGTACCCCCACCCCCTCCTGCTGAACAATTACGCCGGAATGCTCCGGGAAACTTCCCCCATGGACGCCCTCTTCTTCTATTTCGCCGCGGAGGCCCTCGAACCCCGCAACCCCGTCATTCTGACCAATATCGCCATGGCCTTCCTGGACATAGACGATTTCGGGGGGGCAAAAAACTATGCTGCCCGGGCACTGGCGGAGAACCCGGAATTCGGTCCCGCCTTCCAGGTGCTCACTCTCTGCCACCTCAAGGACGGCAACAGCCCCCTCGCCGCCGAGACCCTCATGAAATCGGCTCGGGACTGCTTCGATGACCTGTCCATTCGCCTTTTCGATGATTACATTGCTGAAGTCGGTGATCTCGACGTCACCGAAGGGGAAGAATATCCCCTTTCCGAGGAGCAGCTGAAAATTCTCTATGAGATCGCGAAGAAATACGGCGACCCCGAGCGGGAAAATTCCGGTGCCGACACCCCTGCCGCCCAGATAAAAATAGCTCCTTTTCCCAATTTTGGAAGCGCCGACGGCTACCTGTCCTCCAGTGAATTCCTGGTGGGGGACAGTGAGAGAAGAGCTGCCAGGCTTCAAAAGCTGTCCGGAGAGAGCATACCCCTGGAACGGGGTGTCTTCGGAAAGAAAGGGAGCAGGGGTGCCCTCCCCCTGATGAAGAACATGAGGCAGTACTATGCCTACCTCGTGCTTGAATCGTACTATCGCTTCAAAATGAGAGAACTCAACTGGAAGCTGCAGGAGGAGGATCCCACGGAGAAGCTCCTTGAAGATTATGTCCGCGCGTATATGTCCAGGTGTGCTTCCTTCCGCAGCGAGGAGCATAACCTTCATCTTGCTTTTTTAAGGCAGACCAAAGGGACAAAGAAGGATGAGGCCGAGTGGCTCCGGAAGGGAATACGTTTTTATACAGCCTGCATCGGACACATGAATGACCTGCTTAACATTACCAGACAGTACACCCTGAAATATCTGGATTATCCCCAGAAAATATACGGAGAGAGGAAGCAGCTGGTGGAGGAGTTCTGGGTGAAGGCGGGAGGCCTGATGAAATACATGACGGTCAGGGAGGTCTACGACCTGGCCGCAAACAGGAGAGAAGCTTTCGCCGTGGATTCAGTGGATATCTGGCCCACAGCCGGGTATGCCATTCCGAACCTTGGCACTTCCGAGGCCAGGCAGGCGATCGACAATTTTCCCCTGGCTATATCATCTCCCTTTCTTTGCCAGATCAGCCCTGCCGCTCTCGAGGATACCCTCAGCAGGATCCGGCAATGCGAAGAAGATGTGGCAGAATTGAGCCGGGCCCTTAACACATTACTTCCGCCACGGAAGGAACTGCCGAAGTACACCTTCGACGCAGACCCCGTGGAGATAGAAAAAACCGCCCTGCCCATGTTCAAGGAGGCGGGGGATCTTCCCCTCATAGGCATAGAAGGTACGATCCCCTTCTCGGGCAAGCACACGGCCTACACCGACGGAGAGAAGAGCACGTGGATTATCTCCGATGAAGGGGGCTCCAGGGGGGCCATTTCCGACGAGAGTACTGGGAGTATGACCACCTTCGATGCCGCTCCGAAGCAGGGGAAGTCAGTATACGACAAGAAAACCGGTGAAGCCATGCCTGCGCCCGCCACGGTCTTCGATGTGGGGGCGAAGCTGACGTCTGTGGAAGAGCTTGGAAAAAAGCTCGATTCGGCCACTGATTTCGTCCGTTCGAAAGTGTTCAAAAACTCGGGCGGCACGGAGGGAAAAGGGTCAAATCCACTGGGGGCTGCTTTCAAGGGTGCCGATATTCTGAAGAAAGGACAGGAGTCCATCGGTTTCTTTCAGGCTGCGGCGAATATCAAGACAGCAGGCAACCGGATGTTCGGTGAATATGTAACGAGGGACAAGAATCATCGGGTCATCGACCACGGTCTGGTCTACATCCGCCAGGTCGGAGGCTCCCTTCCCATCGAAAATTCTCCCGAGCTCGGCAGGGAAGTGATGGTGATGAAGTCCCGCATCACGGGGGTTGCCACAAAACAGGAGTTCACCCAGTACAAGTTCAAGTTCGCCACGGTCAGGACCCGCTGAAAGAGGAGGGGGAGCATCAGATTTCAGGGGCAGTACAGGAAGGGCTTTTATTCGGCAGGAAAAAAGGGGGCGCCGGCCCCCTTTTTCTGTGGGAAATCTTCCCGTTTTTATGAAGGGTGCGGCCTCAGGCGTGGCAGGACAGCTTGTACCCCACCCCCCGGACCGTCACGAGGAGGGTATCACACCCGAAGGGGCGGAGTTTGTCCCGGAGATATTTTATGTGGACGTCGACGATATTACTGGTGCCGTCCCCCCCTTTTTTCCATATGGAGGAGATGAGCCGTTCCCTGGTGAAGACCTCGTTTTCATGGCGCAGAAGAAGCTCGAGGATGTCGAACTCCTTTCTGCGGAGGGGGAGGATATCCCCTCCGATGGCGCACTCTCTTGAGCTGGTGTTCAGGACCAGCGGTCCGCAGGTGAGGATGTTGCTTTGGGGTTCCTCGGTTCTCCGCAGGAGCGCCCGGACCCTCGCGACCAGTTCGTCGAAATCGAAGGGTTTTCCGACGTAATCATCCGCTCCGAGGTTCAGCCCCTTGATCCTGTCATCCACCGTATCCCGGGCAGTGAGATAAATGACCGGGGTCTGATCTCCCCGGGTACGGAGGATTTTGAGGACTTCAAGGCCGTTGATGCCGGGAAGCATTATGTCGAGAAGGATGCAGCGAAAGTTCGAGACCGCCGCCTTTTCCAGCCCCTCTTCTCCCGAGAGGGCAGAGTCTACCGAAAAACCCTTTTCGGCAAACCCCTCGGTGAGAATCTGAACGAGATCGCGGTTGTCTTCAATGATGAGAAGGGACATATTTTTTCCCCCAATAAAGGAATTGATTTCAGCAAATTCACCCATTGAATTTTCATTAAATCACAACGGCATGAAAATGTCGAGCGAAAAAATCAGGTAAAGAAAGCAAGCTTTGAAAAACCCGAGAGGGGGTTTTCAAACGTACCGATCAGGGTGCCCCTTCCGCCTCCGCTCGGCGTAGGGGGCCCGGAGAGTCTCTGGGAGGCCTGGCTGAAACCCCCGCAGGGCGTGGCGGCTGAGGGTGAGGGGCTTTCCCGGCGGAAGAAAGAGTGGAAGGGAGAAATTTGCCCCTTGTGCGTTTGCTTTCCTTTCTCTCCGGTGGTACTATTTCCCTGACCCTTACGCGGATGAGCGCTGGAACCGCTCTTCTGGGTTTCGGGATTTTACCTACGAGGTGAAGGAAAATGCTTGAAAAAGGACAGAAACAGGAAATAATCTCCGATTACCGCACCCATACCGTGGATACGGGGTCTCCGGAGGTTCAGGTTGCCATGCTGACCCGGCGCATCCGTGATCTTACGGAGCATCTCAAGGTGCACACGAAGGATTTCCACTCCCGAAGAGGACTCCTCAAGATGGTGGGAACCAGAAGAAAGCTCCTTCGCTATCTTCGCGAGAAGGACTTCAACCGCTACAGAACGCTCATCGAACGGCTCGGCCTGCGCCACTGAAGAGCGAAGTTTTTCGCGGGGACGACGGTCCCCGCTTTTTTTATGTATTTTCGCCGGAATATGGTATTCTTTATTGCGAATAGAAAGAGAAGAAGAAGAAAGAGGAGGAACTTAGAATATGGAAAAAAAGTTTTCAGTCGAAATAGGAGGCCGACCCCTCGAGTTTTCCACAGGGAAACTCGCAAAACAGGCCGGCGGCGCAGTATTGGCCGGTCATGGTGACACCCGGATTCTGGCTACGGCCTGCATCACGGATAAGCCGAGGGTCGGCATGGATTTCTTTCCCCTTCTGGTGGACTTTGAAGAGCGCTTTTATTCCGCCGGAAAGATCCCCGGAGGGTTCATCAAACGGGAAGGACGCCCGTCAGAGACGGCCATTCTCAGCGGCCGGATGGTAGACCGGTCCATCCGTTCCCTCTTTGACGAAACCACCCGCCATGATGTTCACGTGGTCGCCACGGTCCTTTCCGTCGACCAGCTCAATCCTCCCAATGTCCTGGCCATCAACGGGGCGTCCGCTGCCCTTTCAATCTCCGATGTGCCCTGGGGAGGCCCGGTGGGAGCGGTGAGAATGGGGTTTGTGGACGGTTCCCTCGTGGTGAACCCCACGGAAGAGGAGATGCTCAACTCCACCCTTGATCTCCTTGTGGCAGGCCATATGGACGGCGTGACCATGGTGGAATGCGCCTCGAAGGAAGTTTCAGAAGACCTTCTTGTGGACGCCCTTGACCTCGCCCACAGCGAGATAAAGAAGATCGTGGCCCTCATCAGCGAGATGGCCCGTACCGTGGGGAAGGAAAAGATCGTTCTCCCCAGGCCCGAGACCTTCCCGGAGATCCAGGAATGGATGGAGCAGACCCTCGTCTCCGATATCCGGGACGCCGTCAGAATTCATGAAAAGAACCCCCGGGGGGATGCAATCACAGAGATCAGAAAGAGGGCGGAGGAGCGCTTTCTCTCCGAATTTCCAGAGAGCGGAAATTTCATCTCCTCCGTCATGGACGAACTGGTCAAGAAGACCATGCGCTCCCTCATCGTGGACGATCGGGTCCGGGCGGACGGAAGAGCCATGGACGAGCTCCGGGCGATCTCCTGCGAGACGGACGTCATCCCCAGGGTTCACGGCTCGGCCCTCTTCACCCGGGGGGAGACTCAGGCCCTGGTGATCACCACCCTCGGAATGATGGGCGTGGACGATCAGATTCTCGACGGGCTCAAGCAGGACGAGCCCGCCAAGCGCTTCATCCTTCACTATAACTTCCCCCCCTACTCAGTGGGAGAAGTCCGTCCCATGCGCGGTCCGGGACGGCGGGAGATCGGCCACGGCGCCCTGGCGGAAAGAGCCCTCCGTCCGGTGATCCCCGAGGAGGCGGATTTCCCCTATGTCATGAGGGTCGTCTCCGATATCCTTGAATCCAACGGTTCCAGCTCCCAGGCGTCCATATGCGGCGGAAGCCTCGCCCTGATGAATGCCGGAGTGCCCCTCAGAAAGCATGTGGCGGGCATCGCCATGGGCCTCATCAAGGAAGAGGATAAAGTCGCCATCCTCACGGATATCCAGGGACTCGAGGACCATTTCGGGGATATGGACTTCAAGGTGGCGGGAACCCGGGACGGCGTAACGGCCCTTCAGATGGACAACAAGGCCGGAGGAATCACCCGGTCGATCCTCGAGGAGGCCCTCAGCCAGGCAAAGTCAGCCCGTATGGCCATCCTTGAGAAAATGGAGGAGGCCGTCCCCTCTCCGGCCCCCCTTTCACCCACGGCCCCCAGAATCTACATGATCACCATCGATCCGGAGAAGATCAGGGACGTCATCGGTTCCGGCGGAAAGGTCATCCGGGGAATTACCGCGAAGACCGGCGTGAAGATTAATGTGGAGGATACGGGGGAGATCTTCGTGGGAGGCCCCTCCCAGGAGAAGGTGGATGAGGCCCTTTCGATCATCCGCAGCCTCACGAAGGACCTCGCGGCCGGAGAAGTCTATTACGGCACGGTCACGAGACTCATGAACTTCGGAGCCTTCATCGAATGCCTTCCCGGTAAGGAAGGACTGCTCCACGTAAGCGAGATCAGCACCCACAGGGTCCCCAAGGTGGACGACATCTTCAAGCCGGGAGACCGGGTCCTCGTCATGGTCAAGGAGATCGACGACATGGGCAGGGTAAACCTGACCCGGCGCCGCATCCTTGAGAATGAGAGCAGGATAGCCCAGGAGGGCCTTTCGGATGTCCTTCCCGCCGAAAAGGAACGGGAGGAGAAAATCACCGAACTTGAAGCGGAGGCCAAGGCCAACCCTCAGCCCGAACGGGACCGGGAACGCCCCTCCCACGGCGGCAGACCCGACCGGGGGGACCGCCGGGGCGGACCGAGGCGATCAAGGGATTAGCCGCTGTGACGGTGAAGGTGAAACTTCTGCGGAAGGGAGAGGCGAAAGCCTTTCCCCTTCCGTGCTACAGCACCGAGTTCTCCGCGGGGATCGACCTTCGGGCCGCAGAGGAGTCGGTCCTCCTCCCCGGAGAGAGGACCGACATATCCACAGGGCTTTTCATCGAGCTGCCCGAGGGGTATGAAGCCCAGGTGCGTCCCCGGAGCGGCCTTGCCAGAAAAAACGGCATTACCGTTCTCAACTCCCCCGGGACCATCGACAGCGATTACCGGGGGGAGATCAGGGTTCTCCTCGTGAACCTCGGTACCGAGGCCTTCTCGGTCCTTCCGGGGGATCGCATTGCCCAGATGGTGGTGGCCCCGGTCACCCGGATCTCCTGGGTGGAGGAAGAGACTCTCGCCCCCTCAGGGCGGGGGGACGGAGGGTTCGGCAGCACGGGGACGGATTGACAGTTTTTTGAATTTGGAGTATAAGACTTGCAAGAGAATGACCTTCGCGATGAGAGGGAGAGTAAAGACCGGACTGACCGCCCAGAGAGGGAGATTCGAGGCTGAAAGATCTCCCGCGGGGTCCCCTTGAAGACCGCCCTTGAGCGGGCGCCGAAAAGCCCTCAGGGGAAAAGGCGCCGGGGGTCCGCCCCTTACAGCGGAAACGAGCGCCGTCTTCCCCGGGAGGACGGAACTGGAGTGGAACCACGGCACGCCCACGTCGCCTCCAAATATGGAGATGTCGTGGGCTTTTGATTTTTTTAAAAGGGGGACAAGACAATGGTGCACCTGACGGGACCTGAAGGAAAGGAAATACAGATCGAATCCGGCACGGTACGGGACGGTCTTGAGAAACTGGGAGTGCGCAAGGGAGCGATAGCGGGGCTGCTGAACGGAAAGGCCGTCGATTTTTCAAAAAAGGTGGAGGAGGACGGAACCCTCCTTCCGATCTTCCCCGACTCTGAGGAGGGGCTCGAGATCCTCCGCCATTCCGCCGCCCATCTCATGGCCCAGGCGGTCTCAAACCTCTGGCCTGGAACGAGATACGGCGTGGGCCCCGCGATAAAGGACGGTTTTTACTATGATATGGAGATTCCCGGAGGGATCACCGAGGAGGATCTTCCGAAGATAGAGCTTGAGATGCGCCGCATCGCCAAGCGGGCCCTTCCCGTGGAGCGCCGGGAGATGAGCCGGGAGGAGGCCCTCGAGTGGTTCCGGGAAAAGGATGACCCCTACAAGACGGAGATCATCTCCGAGCTTGAGGATGACCGCGTCACCCTCTATTTCCAGGGGGACTACGCCGACCTCTGCCGGGGTCCCCATGTCTCCGACACCTCCAAGATACAGCACTTCAAGCTCCTCTCCCTTGCCGGAGCCTACTGGCGGGGGGATGAGAAGAACATCATGCTTACCCGGATATACGGAACGGCTTTCCCCGACAGGGAGACCCTCGAACTCTACATCAAGAGGATGGAGGAGGCGAAGAGCCGGGACCACCGGCGGCTCGGCCGGGAGCTCGACCTCTTCAGCATCCAGAGCGAAGGGCCGGGATTCCCCTTCTTCCACCCCAAGGGGATGGTCATCATGAACGCCCTGACGGACTTCTGGAGAAAAGAGCACGTGAAAAGAGGGTACTGCGAAATCCGCACTCCCCTCATCCTCGACCGGGATCTGTGGATCCGCTCGGGGCACTGGGACCACTACCGGGACAACATGTACTTCACCGAGATCGATGAGCAGCCCTTCGCCATCAAGCCCATGAACTGCCCCGGAGGGATGATGGTCTACAAGAGCCAGATCCACAGCTACCGGGATCTTCCCCTCCGCATGGCCGAGCTCGGCGTTGTCCACCGCCACGAACGGAGCGGCGTCCTTCACGGCCTCATGAGGGTCCGGTGCTTCACCCAGGACGACGCCCACCTCTACTGCACCCCCGACCAGGTGCGGGACGAGATCATCGGCATCATGGACCTCTGCCGGTATATCTACAGGGACGTCTTCGGCTTCAAATACACCATGGAACTGTCCACCCGGCCGGAGAACTGCATGGGGTCGGAGGAGCAGTGGACCGTGGCGGAGAATGCCCTGAAAGAGGCCCTTGAGAAGACCGGGGCGGAATACCGGCTGAACCCCGGGGACGGGGCCTTCTACGGACCGAAGATCGACTTCCACCTCGAGGACTCCATCGGAAGAACCTGGCAGTGCGGCACCATTCAGCTCGACTTCCAGATGCCCGAGAAATTCGACCTCACCTACATCGGCGCCGACGGAAAGGAACACCGTCCCGTCATGCTTCACCGGACGATTCTCGGCAGCCTCGAGCGGTTCTTCGGAATCCTCGTGGAGAACTTCGCAGGGGCCTTCCCCTGGTGGATCGCCCCCGTTCAGGCAAGGGTTCTTCCCGTCGCGGCTGAATACGGGGAATACGGAAAAACCGTCGTCGAAAAGCTCAAATGCCGGGGAGTCCGGGTGGAGATCGACGAACGGGATGAGAAGCTCGGGAAGAAGATCCGGGACGCCCAGACCCAGAAGATCCCCTACATGATCGTCGTGGGGGAGAAGGAGAGGGAAACGGGGACTGTCGCTCCGAGGGAGAGAAGCAAAGGGGATCTCGGCTCCATGTCCATGGAGGAGTTCCTCAAGGTGCTGGAGGGGGAGTTCAACCCCCTGAAGGACAACGCCATCTGCTGACCCCTTAATCTGCAAGATTGAGCCGGGAAGAGCCGCCCCGCTGCGCCAGGTCACCCTTCCCGCCCTGCCTGTGGGGGTGAAAAGAAAATTTGCATTTTTAACCCCGGTGTGGTATATTTTCTCGGCGAAGCAGAGGGGCCACCCTCTCACCCAGTGACGTACCCTGTCACGCGGTTTCCGAGACACTCTGAAGCATTTTGGAGGGGCTGGTGGCTTCATTCACCGGCCCCTTTTTTTCATATTTTACCTGGAGGTGAAAAGCTATAGTAGCAAGAAAAGAAGACGGAGATCCGAGAGTCAACCGGGAAATCAGCGCGAGGGAAGTTCTCGTCATCGATGAAAACGGAGTCAAGCTCGGCGTCATGCCGACCATCGAGGGGGTGCGCCTCGCCGAAGACCGGCAGCTTGACCTTGTGGAAGTTGCCCCTCTCGCCAAGCCGCCGGTGTGCAGAATTCTCGATTACGGGAAGTACCGCTACGAGCTGCAGAAAAAGGAAAAGGACGCCCGGAAAAAGCAGAAGGTTCAGACCCTGAAAGAGATGAAAATGCGTCCCAAGATCGACGAGCATGACTATAATTTCAAGGTCAAGGCCATCAAGAACTTTCTCGACGCGGGTCACCGTGTGAAAGTCTCGGTCTTTTTCAGAGGCCGGGAGATGTCCTTTCTCGGAAAGGGCGAAGAGGTCCTCGCCCGGGTCATCCGGGATACGGAAGGCCTCGGAAAAAGCGAGGGCAGACCCCGGATGGAGGGGCGCTACATGAGGATCATGCTGACCCCCCTTCCCCCCGGACAGGGCAAAATCTCCCAGAAGCCGGCGAAGCCTGCTCAGGCCAACGGAGAGAAAAAGCCAGCAGCGCCTAAGAATGAACAAAAACCAAAGGTGCCTGAAGGAGCGGCAGTCCAGCCCGCCGAGGGTACGGAGTAGAAGAGGCAGCACAAAGTTTCCATTAAGGCTTGAATGCCTGCCGCCAGCGGCGGGCTTTATTATGAGACGCTATCCGGGGAAGGAGGAACAGACAATTATGCCGAAGATCAAATCCCATTCAGGGGCAAAGAAACGGTTCACCTACACGGGAACGGGAAAGCTTTCCTATCGCAGAGCGGGCAGAGGACACCTTCTCACCCACAAGAGCCCTACCCGGCTCAAGAGACTCCGCAAGTCGGGGTACGTGGACGAAACGCAGATGGACAACATGAAGAAGCTTCTTCCCTACAGCTGAGGAAGCAGTCAATTAAACGAAAGAGGTGACTTGCGATGCCCCGCGTCAAAGGTGGTAGCGCTAGCGATAAAAAAAGAAAAAAACTTTTTGCCATAACCAAAGGGTACTGGGGAAGAAAGAAAAACGTCTACCGGAGGGCTAAAGAGGCCTATCTCCACTCCCTCTCCAGGGCCTATACCGACCGGAAGCGGAAGAAGAGGGATTTCCGCCGTCTCTGGATCACCCGTATCAACGCAGCCTCCCGGGCCCAGGGTCTCTCCTACAGCGTACTGATGAACGGCCTCAAGAAAGCGGGCATTGGAATCAACCGCAAGATGCTCTCCGAGCTCGCCATTCACGACATGCCGGCCTTCGTCCAGCTCACCGATCAGGCCAGGAACGCTCTCGGCAGGTAGCTGCAGTACCTGCCCTTCCGTTGAAGACCTACAGTTCTCTCAAAATAGAAAAAACGATCATACTGGGGTTCCTGTTGCTCATCGCGGCGGGAACCCTGCTTCTATGGGCTTTCAACTCCCGTTCCCCCGTCCCACTGAACTTTCTTGACGCCCTCTTCACCAGCACCTCGGCCGTCTGCGTTACGGGACTCATCGTCGTGGATACGGGAAAAGACCTGACCCTTGCCTCCCAGTGGGTGGTTATGCTCCTCATCCAGCTCGGCGGCCTCGGGGTGATGACCGCGGCGACGACGACCATGGTTCTCCTCGGCCACAGGATCAAAATCCGGGAGCGGATCCTCTTCACCGGCGGCCTCGGCATCGACACCCCCTCCGGAGCAGTGAAGCTGATCTTCCGCATTCTCTTCATCACCCTGATCATCGAGGCTGCGGCGGTGATCCCCCTTGTTTTCGTTTTGAGCCGATCCATGGGGGCCTCCGAAGCCCTCTTCCACGGGATCTTTCATTCCGTCAGCGCCTTCTGCAACGCCGGTTTTTCAACCCTTCCCGGCGGGCTTGAGGGGTTTGCAAATCAGTATATTCTTCCGGGAACCGTCATGATCCTCATTGTCACCGGCGGCCTGGGATTTCTCGTCATCGGCGAGCTCTGGCTTCATCTTACGGAGAGAACCCGCCTCTCCCCCCATGCCGTTCTCGTCCTCCAGGTCTCGTCCATACTCATCCTCGCCGGCACGGTCCTATTCTTCCTCTCCGACAGAACCGCCGGGCTTTCCCCCCTCTCTCTCCCCCTCAAAGTGTGGAACGCCCTCTTTCAGAGCGTCACCGCCAGGACAGCGGGCTTCAATACGATCCCCCTCCGGGCCACCTCATCCCTCGGCATCTTCCTTCTCTCCCTTCTCATGATCATCGGGGCCTCTCCCGGCTCCACCGGCGGAGGGATCAAAACCACCACCGCGGGGGTCCTGTTCTTCTCCTCCCTCTCGGAAATTCAGGGGAGAAGGGCGGTCTACCGCAACCGGACCATAGCGGACGAGAACATCCGCCGGGCCCTTGCCATTTCCTTTCTGTATCTGCTGACCGTACTGACGGGGGTCATCCTCCTCTCCCTCTTCGAGGAACTCCCCTTCAGAACCCTTCTCTTTGAGGCCATATCCGCCATGGGGACGGTGGGGCTCTCCCTCGGAATCACCCCCTCCCTTTCCCCTCCGGGAAAAATCGTGATCATCCTGTTGATGTTCTGGGGAAGGGTTGGTATCCTTACATTCATATTCGGCATGGTCTCCCGGGATCGGACGATTTCAAAAATATCCTACGCCGAGACCAATATCCCCGTAGGATAAGAAAGGGAAGGGCATGGAAGAAAAACAGACAATCCTCGTGGTCGGCCTCGGACGGTTCGGCTTCTCCCTCTGCGAAAAGCTCTCGGAGCTCGGCCAGTACGTCATGGCCGTGGACAGCCGGAAGGACAGGGTCGAAACGGTGGCCTCCCTGGTGGACTTCTCAGCCCAGCTCAACGCCACGGAAGAGGAGCTCCTCAACCGGATAGGGGCGAAGGAGGCCGATGTGGCCGTCGTCGCCATCGGCGAGGACATCGAGTCGAGCATTCTCTCTGCGGCAATTCTGAGGGGAATGGGAATAAAGACCGTCATTGCACGGGCCCAGACCAATCTTCACGCCCGGGTCCTGGCCCGGGTGGGGGTCGACAAGGTCATCTTCCCCGAACGGGACATGGGGAGGCGGCTGGCGGAGTCCATCGTGAACCCCTGGACCGCCGACTTCACCTCCATGTCAGGGCGGGATTTCCTCGTGGGGGAAGTGGCCGTCCTGCCGAGCATGGTGGGAAAGACCCTCATGGAAGCTGATTTTCAAAAGACGTATAATGGAGTGGTTCTTCTCTTCGACCGGAAGGGCAAACGGTTCCTTCCCCGGTACGATACGGTCATGGAGGAAGGGGATAAGATCCTCCTGGCCGGATCGGAGGAGAATATCAAAAAGCTTATGGAAAAGAAAGATGAGGAGGAAAACGGCAAGTGACAGAAATTTTCGATGACCTTGAAGGGATGAGGGCTGAGTTCAACGACGCCCTCTCCGGAACCGAAACGCCCGAAGCCCTCCAGCAGGTGAAAGTCCTCTTTTTGGGAAAAAAAGGAAAACTCACTTCCTGGCTGAAAAACCTCGGATCCCTCCCGCCGGAGGAACGCCCCCGGGCAGGGGAGGCGGTAAACTCCCTGAGGGATGACTTCGAATCCCGCCTCGCCGACAGAAGGGTATTTCTCGAGGAACGCCAGTCCTCGGAGGTCGAGCGGAGAAGCGGCCTTGATGTGACCCTCCCGGCCAGGGGCAGAACATGGGGGGGCATTCACCCCGTGGCCCAGCTCATGCACGATGTGGTGGAGATCCTCGCCGGGCTCGGATTCTCCGTGGCCCTCGGCCCTGAGATCGAGGACGACTTCCACAACTTCGAGGCCCTGAATATCCCCGCCTCCCATCCTGCCAGGGATATGCAGGACACCTTCTATTTCCCCGACGGACATCTCCTTCGGACCCATACCTCGCCGGTGCAGGTCCGGTCCATGCTCGCCCACGGCGCTCCTCTGCGGATTGCCTGTCCCGGAAAGGTCTACCGCAAGGACAGCGACCCCACCCATTCCCCCATGTTCAACCAGCTCGAGGGGCTTCTCGTGGAAAAGGACATCTCCGTGGCGGACATGAAGGGGTGCCTCGAAGTGCTCATGGAGGGGATCTTCGCCCGCCCCCTCAAGGCGAGATACCGGGGGAGCTACTTCCCCTTCACCGAGCCCTCCCTCGAACTGGACATCGAGTGCGTGGAGTGTTCTGGGAAAAACCCCTCCTGCAGAATATGCAAGGGGACGGGGTGGCTTGAGGTGGCCGGCCTGGGCATGGTTCACCCCAATGTCCTGCGCAGCGGCGGCATCGACCCCGAGGTCTTCAACGGCTTCGCCTGGGGGATCGGCCTCGACCGCCTCGCCATGCTCAAATACGGCCTGACGGACCTGAGGGTGCTTTTCGACGGCAACGTTCCCTATCTTCTCTCCGGGAGGACCTTCTCATGCTGATCACCTGGAATCTTCTGAAGGATATTCTCTCCATCCCCGCCTCGGTGGAGGAGGTGGCGGAGCGGCTCACCCTCACCGGCTGCGAAGTGGAATCTCTGACACGACCCGGCGAAAAGCTCAGGGGAATCCGCATCGCCCGGGTGAACTCCCTCCGTCCCCACCCTGAAAAAGAAACCCTCTGGGTGGCCGAAATGGATGACGGCAGAGGGACGGCCCTGGTCGTCACCGCCGCCCCCAACCTCTCTGCGGGCGATTACGTCCCCTGGGGGCGCCCCGGTGCCGTCCTGGCGGACGGTACGGTCCTCGGAGCGAAGGACTTCGGCTCTGTCCACAGCGAGGGGATGCTCCTCTCCGCGGAGGAACTGGGTGTTCCCCAGGCGGCGGACGAGTTCGGTATTCTGCGCCTTCCGGAGGATGCCCCCCTCGGAGAGGACGCCCCTTCCTGGCTCGGCCTCGACGATGTGGTCCTCGATCTTTCCGTAACTCCCAACCGGGGTGACCTGCTCAGCCTTCTCGGGGTGGCCAGGGAAGTCTATGCCCTCTTCCCCGGATCGGAATGGAAAAAGAACCCCGCCGATCTCCCTGAAAGCGGCGCAAAGGACTGGCCCGTCCCCTTCCAGGGGATCACTCTGAAGACCCCCGGCTGCTCCCGGTACTGCCTGGGGTTTGTCACCGACCTTAAAGGCGGATCCTCACCCCTCCGGGTCCGCATCGCCCTGTCCCTTCTCGGAATGCGTCCCATCTCCCCCATGGTGGACGCCACCAATCTGGCCATGCTCACCCTCGGCCAGCCCACCCATGCCTTTGACGCCCTCCGCCTCCCCGCGCCGGAGATCACCGTGAGGCCTTCAAGGCCCGGGGAGAAGTTCACCACCCTCGACGGAAAAAGCCACATCATGGCCGAGGGGGACATGCTCATCACGAGCGGAGATGTCCCCGTGGGGATCGCCGGCGTCATGGGAGGGGAGAACAGCGAAATTCTTCCTGAGACGAAGACCGTCTTCATAGAATCCGCATCCTTTGACAGCCTCTCCGTAAGCCGGACCTCCCGGAGGCTCGGCATCCCCTCCGAGGCGGCCTTCCGGTATGCCCGGACGGTGGACCGGAAGATGGCCCCTGTCGCTTTGAAATACATCTTCTCCCTCCTTGAGGAATGGTCTGCGGGAACGGCCGGCTTCGCCATCCTCGACAGAACGGACTGCCCTGATGATGACCGCCGCACCGTTCCCCTGACCCGGGAAAAGCTCGGAAAAGTCCTCCTCACGGACGATCTGGACGAGGCCTCTGCAATTTTGAACCGCCTCGGGATCATCGAAAAATCCTCTTCCCCTGAGGGGCGGATCTTCTCCGTCCCCTCCTGGAGGCCGGACATATCCATCGAGGAGGATCTCCTTGAAGAGGTAGGGAGGATCCGGGGGTACAACGAAACCCTTGCCCCCCGCCTTCCCCGGGTCCTCTACGGCCGGGGAGACATCGGCCCCGTCACCCGTCTGAAGGGAGACCTCCGGAAGATACTCCTTTCCCGGGGGTATGTGGAGCTGCTGAACTACAGCTTCCTCTCCCCCTCCTTCATCTCCCTCCTCCGCCTGCCGGAGGAGGACCGGCGCGCCCGGCCCCTCTCCCTGGCGAACCCCCTGAGCGCCGAGCAGTCAAAGATGCGCACCACCCTCCTTCCCGGCCTTCTCCGGGGAGTGGAGCGAAGCGTCCTTGCGGGGTGGCGTACGGGAATCCGGGTATTTGAACTCGGCCGGGTCTTCCTTCCCCTTCCGGAAGGGGGGCACGAGGAGGTCGAAAAGGTCGCAGGCGTGGTCTACGGCGGCAGGGACGGGCGCCTTCCCTGGGGGCACTCCGAAGAGGAGGACTTTTTCTCCCTCAAGGGGGATGTTCTGACCCTGGGGGAGAGCCGGGGGATCTGCCTTGATTTCCTCCGGGGGCATGAACCCTTCGGCCACGAGGGGCAGACGGCCCGAATACTGTCCGCCGGAAGGGACGGAGGGTATCTCCTCCGGCTGAAGCCGGCCGTGGAGAAGGAACTGGACTGCGCACCCCTCTACGCCTTCGAGTTCGATCTCGGGATCCTTGAAAATCCCGTTCTTCCGAACTTCCGGGAGCTGACCCCCTATCCTCCCGTCCTCCGGGACATCTCCCTTTTCGTCCCCGCCGACAGCTCCGTGGACGAGGTCATATCCCGCATACGCTCCTCCGGGGGGGACCTCCTTCAGGACGTCCGGCTCTTCGACATCTACAGCGGCAAGGGGGTACCCGAGGGCTTCCGGAGCCTGGCCTTCTCCCTTTCCTACCAGAAAAAAGACCAGACCCTCAAAGACGAGGCGGTAGAGGAAATTCACAGCACGATCCGAAACACTCTGACGTCCTTCGGCTATATACTACGATAAGGAGGCTTTTCCATGGGAACCCTTGAAAATCTTGAGCAGCTTACAGACAGACTGGTGGAGATGGTGACGGGTCTTCGAAGCGAGAGAGATCAGCTCCGCATTCAGGTCAACGAGCTTAAAAACCAGATAGGCGAAAAGGAAATTGAAAACATCCGGGTAATGAAGGAAAACCAGCGGAACTTTGAGATCCTCGAAAGGGAAAAGATGGCCTTTCAGAAGGAAAAATCCCTCATGGACGGCCAGATGAAGTCTCTCTACCAGAAACTGAGCGGCCTTTTGCCCGAGGACAGAAAGGGGCAGACTCCCGTCCAGGACGGCAGAGGTGAAAGGAGACCCTGAGGGTGAAAACTCTTTCCCGCGAGGTGACCATCCGCATAGGAAAGAAAAATTACTTTGTCAAGACTGCCCTTGATGACGAAAGCCTCAAGGGCATACGCTCCCTTTTCAGCGAACTGACGGAGGGACTGGAGAAATCCCATGACCAGGAGGACCTTCTGCTCATATCCTGTCTTCAGCTGGCATGGCTCCTCCAGTCCACCGGAGTGAAAATCAGCGAAGCCCTTGAAAGCGGAGGACAGAAGTATATTCCATGACCTTTGCCTCCGTCTTTGACATCACCCTTGCCCTTGTGGCCGCAACTCTGGCCGTCCGGGGGGCCTTTCGCGGACTTTCGGGGGAGTTTTTCTCCCTCCTCGGAATGGTGGGAGGGGTCATATTGGCATGGAACTACGCCCCTTTCCCCGCCCGGTGGATGGCATCCCTGTGGGACGGTCCCAGCGAGGCCCTTCTCAAGGTCATATCCATGGTCCTTATCTATATCCTTACGGTCATCCTGGCGAATATGGCCTGCCGGGGAGTCAAGGCCTTCATCAAGTTTGCCTCCCTTACCATGGTGGACAGGGTCCTCGGCGTCCTCTCCGGCCTTCTCAAGGCCGTTTTTCTCATCCTCTTTCTCTACGTGGGCATCACGACCTACTCCCCCTTCCTCCCCACGGAATGGATGGGCGAAAGCCTTCTGATGAGCCAGGCCGATGCTCTCTGGCCCGACATTCAGGCACTTCTCGAGAACTGGAAGGTTTTTCCCAGGGACTTTTCCCTTCCTGAACTTTCCCTTCCCGATCTGCCTTCCCTGAAAGGAGGGAAGAGCCCTGGAATATAGGGATGAAATTCTCTCCATCCTCGAAATTGGAAAAATCCTCCGTATATTCGCCTCGTCAGTCCGCAGCGAACTCGGCCTCGTCGCCCTTCATGAATTGCGCCCCCAGCCGACGACGGCCCACCTTGAAGAGCGAATCACCCTTCTTGAAAGTTTCCGCCGCTGCCGGGATGAAAAGGGAGAATGGCCGTGGAACCCGAAGGTCGGGCCCATAGCCCCCCTTCTCGCGGAAGGGAAGAGGACAGGCATGCTCTCAGGGGAAGAGCTCGCAGGGGTCGTCCGTTTCCTCTCCATGGCCCGGACAAACCGGGAGCACCTTCTCGCCTATGAAAATGAATATCCGGCCTTTACCTCTCAGGCAAGAAAGCTGAGGGATTTTTCTCCCGAGATCGAGGCCCTCGGCGTGGTGGACGACGCGGGCAGACTCTACGATTCGGCGAGCCCGGCCCTGGCGAAGATCCGGGGAGAAATGGACGGACTGAAACGGCAGATCCGCCGGTCGGCCCAGGGGATAATAGACAACCCCTCCCTGGGACACATGCTTCAGGAAAGGGTCTCCGCCTTCAGGAACGGCCATTTTGTCTTTCTCGTCCGGCAGGAATTCATCAACCGCTTCCCAGGCACAGTGGTGGACCGGTCAAGCTCGGGAAACTCGGTCTATATGGAGCCCTCATCCCTCGTCCCCCTCAACAACCGCCTTGCCGTCGCAGAGCGGGAGGAGCGGGAGGAAGAGCACAAGATCTACCGGGCCCTTACCCGAACACTCCTCGAAAGAGAGAGGGCTCTTCTCGACGCCCAGGAGGTCCTGGCTGACCTCGATCTCTTCTACGGAGCCTGCGAAGTCATGGCCCGGGATAAATGGAAGATTCCCCTGCGGTCCGAAAAGACCATGTTCCATCTCCGGGAGGCCCGTCACCCCCTCCTGGGGGATCAGGCGGTACCGGTAAGCATACGGTGCGGCGAGCGCTTCCGGAGCCTTGTGGTTACGGGCCCGAACACGGGGGGAAAGACCGTGGTGCTCAAAACCGCCGGAGTGTGCGTATACCTCGCCTGGTGCGGCCTGCCCATCCCCGCCGAAGAGGACTCGGTGGTGGGAAATATAAGCTCCGTCTATGCCGACATAGGGGACGAACAGAGCATCGAACAGAACCTCTCCACCTTCAGCGCCCATGTGAGCAACATCATCTCAATCCTCGAGAGGGCCGACCGGAGATCCCTTGTCCTCCTCGATGAGCTCGGTGCCGGGACGGACCCCCAGGAGGGGGCGGCCCTCGGCATCGCCGTCCTTGACACCCTCACGAAGGAAAAGGGGCTGACCCTCGCCACCACCCACCACAACCCGGTGAAACAGTACGCCCTCACGGCGCCGGGAGTCGAGACGGCAAGCATGGAGTTCGACGCCGAGACCCTCTCTCCCACCTACCGCATGCTCCTCGGCGTTCCGGGAAAGAGCAACGCCCTGCTCATCGCCAGGAGATACGGCATGCCCGAAAAGGTGATTGAAAAGGCCTATTCCGTCCTGAGCGAGAGGGACGTCCCCGTGGAGGAACTGATCGCTGAACTGAATGAGAGAAAGGCGTGGCTCGATAGGGAGGAGGAGGAGATTACGGCAATGAAGAAGAGCCTCTCGGCCCTGAAGAATGAATATGAGGCAAAGGTGCGGCAGCTTGCCGGAAACAGGGACGGCATCCTCTCCAACGCGGAGCGGAAGGCGGCGTCCATCCTCGAGAAGGCGGAGGAGAGCAGCCGGGAATTTCTGCGGAACCTCGAGGAGGCCTCGAAATCAGCGGTCCACCGTCAGATCCATGATACAAAAGAGTCCCTCCGGGCGGAGCGAAAGCGGCTGGAGCAGCGCCACGAAAAACGCCTGCTCAAGGGAGGGGAGGGGGACAGTGCACCTCCATCCCCCGGGGATACCGTCCAGATAGCTGGAACGGAGATTGTCGGGCTCCTTGAAAAGATCAAGGGAGCCCGGGCGGTGGTCAAGGCAGGGGCCATGACCATGGACGTGGAAGCGAAAAAGCTGATCAAGTCCTCGAAAAAACCGAAGGGAATCGTTGCCCCCAGGGAAAGCGCTCCCTCCGCCCCCGAGAGGGTCCCCCCCTCGGTCATGGTCCGGGGGATGAACGTGGACGAAGCCATCCCCATAGTGGAGCGCTACCTCGACCAGGCCATGAGGATAGGCTACGACCAGGTAACGGTCATCCACGGCAGGGGGGAGGGGGTTTTGCGCCGGGAAGTCCATTCCCTCTGCTCCCGTTTGAAATACGTTGATTCCTGCCGCCTGGGAGGCCCTGAAGAGGGGGGATTCGGCGTGTCGGTGGTGACCTTCCGCCGGTCCTGACGATCCGCTGCGGGTTTTCCTCCAGGGCTCAGGAAGATCGGAGCTTCAAGGCAAAGAGATGAAAATTCCCTCCCCTCGTTGCTGAAGGGAGGGAATTCCGGAGCCTTCCAGAAAATCAGTAAACGTCACAGTATCAGCAAACCGTCCTATCCTCTCAGTTCATCACCCCGAATCCCTTCGTGTTGCAGGAAGCAGCTCTGATTACCTTTTTTTCCTCCGGATCGTACTCAAATACAAAAAACAGATCCACATCCTGGTACTGGTCATCGGCTATCCTTATTCTGAACACAAACTTGCTCTGAGTTTCCCTGTCAGCCTGTATCCCCTTGATTTCATAGGAACAGGCGTCATCCTCCCCGTCCATCCCCTCTTCCGCCGGCCGGTAATATTTAAACTCAAAAGCAGCTTCCGAAGTGTCGATGGCAACGTGCCCTTCAGCCCTATAGGGGTGCAGATAGGTATGCTCTTCCCTGCCGTCCCTGTGGGGAGTCCACATCCGTAAATCAAAGGTCACCCTGTCACCAACCAGGGCTCTTACTCTCTCCCAGGAAATCTCCTGCATTTCACCGGAGGTGATGTCCTCAATGGCCTCGACAAAGGCGTTGTTCTCTCTCTTCAAGATCTTGATGAGCATTGCATTTGTATAATCCCAGGACTGGTATGCGTCACTTTCATTGAGATCCGACAGGTAGGCCTTGAGATTGCTGTAGTAGGCCAGATCGAAGGTTTCGGAAATGCCGTTGGGCTCGAAATCCAGATAGCCTGCAAACAGCTCTTCCTCTGTTTTGAATATGGGGATAAAGCGGGCGAGGTAGTTGTCCTCCTCAGGGGTTATGTCGTGCATCTCGAAATAGCAGCAATACCTGTCCCCGCCAAGTATTCTTTCGGCTTTCCACTGGACCCCCTCTTCATATCCGAAGGCCTCTTCAGCAAATTTGACTCCCTCGGGAGTCTTGGCCCAGAGGGCATCGTAAACCATCTGGAAAAAGTCCCCCCGCAGCAGAGGGGCAGAGGGATCCTTCACATGGCTGCCCCGTATGTCCATCAAGAGATAAACCCTTCGGTAGGCATCTTCGTACTTGATTTTTTCTCCCAGTATCTCGTCGCCATACCCCATGATTCGTATCAGGAAAAGTGCTCCGTCGTTGGCGTTAGCCCTTTGGCCCAAACCGAACTCGCCTGAGGAGGTTCTCCGTACAATGCCCTTTTCACGGGCGAATTCGACCTCCCGGTACGCCCAGTGGGTTTGGGGCACATCGGAAAAAGTCCCTTTTTCCGGAGGAGTAAACGTCCTGTATTCCTCCGTGGGGTCGAAATCCCCGGCATTTTCAGGGGCCTTCTCCCTGTACAGCCTGTTGACGATGGTCACCATCTCTTCTCTGCTCAAGTGCCCCCCGGCATTTAAAGCGGCTCTGCCCTCGCTTAAAATTCCTACCTCCTGCAATACCTCCCCGAAGGTCTTGATTCCGTCATCCCTTTCCCCGCCGCCGGCGTAAACCCCTCCGGTGCCCGACATCAAAACAATAACCGCCAGAAGCGATACCAGGTATTTTTTCATGATAAAAGCCTCCTCTATAATGTATTGCCCTTTCTATAAGCCGTCTTCCCTCCATTCAAGAATCCGGTCTTTGAAAAACAAGACCTCTCAGTACTGTTCAGAAAACAGCACTGAGGTTTATGTCTGCAACAATAAAAAAAGCCGCCGGAGAGACCCATTCATTATGATCGAAGGAACGGAAAAAATCCACATCGAAAGAGCGGTGGAAAGGGTCAATCCGCCCTCTGGGTAAAAGCAGTAGTACATCGGCCATCACCTTTTTTCATCTGGAGCATCGGCTCTTTCCCCCCTGGCGATCAACCGGGCAACCCTTGACGCTGGCTTGTTTCGAGGGTAGAATAGGCTTCGCCCTTTTCGGGCAGCCTCTGCGCCTGTAGCTCAGCGGATAGAGTATCGGCCTCCGGAGCCGAGGGTCTGGCGTTCGAATCGCCACAGGCGCGCCATCCATGTCAAGGGTTTGCGGATTTTCCGCGAGCCCTTGTTTTTTATTTTGCTTCTTTGCTGAGATGAAGCTCATATTCTGAAAAAACAGGGGGTAATTTCCTTGAAAACCCGCATTGACAGCATTCTTCCCGCCGAGGGAAAGGAAAAGACGCACAGGCTTGTCCTCTCGCCGAACCCCTTTCACCCCTCGGGGGGAGGGCAGCCCGGAGATACGGGGAAGCTCACCGGTGAGGATTTTTCCTTCTCCGTGACGGGATGCGAAAAAGCCGGAAAGAATATCGCGGTCACCGGCAAAACTGTCCGGGGTACCCCTCTTCCGGGCATGGAGGTGGAGGCGGAGGTGGACATGGAACGGCACTCCCTCTATTCCCGGATGCATACCGGCGAGCACATCCTCTCCCGCATTCTCGAAAGGTCCCACCCGGGGATGGCCGTCTACAAGGTGGCCATAGGAGCGGAGGAGAGCACCATCTACCTTTCATGGGAGGGGGAGCTCGACTGGCCCATGCTCTTCGCCGCCGAGGATGAGGCGAACGGCATAATAGCCCAGGATCTTCCGGTGGAGACCCTTCTGCTTTCAAAGGACGAGGCGAAGGATCTGGCGGGGATAAAGGCAAACTGGGGAAGAATAGAGGATGAAACGATCCGGGTCGTCCGGATTCCTGATTTTGACCTCATCGCCTGCTCGGGAAGCCACGCGGCTTCAACAAAAGAGGTGGAGGAGGTGTTTCTCTCGGGGTTCAGGGGAAGTTCCCCCTCCTGGGAGATAAAGTTCACCCTCGGGTCCGCCCTCCGGAGGGAATACTGCGCCGCCGCCAGAAGGCTTGTCAGGAGTATAGGGTGTCCCGTATCAAAACTCGAGGAGGTTTTTTCAGGGATGGGGGAGGAAAACGCCGCCCTGAGGAAAACCATCGAGAGGGCGGCCCCCCTTCTCGCCCTCCCCTGGGAAGAACTTTCCGTGAAGGGAATGCCGGTTTTTACCACCCTGCTGCCGGGTTTTTCAAAGGAGATGGTGACCCCCCCGGCCCGGGCCTGGTCTGAGGCCCACTCCGATTCCCTCTGCCTCCTTCTGCTTCCCGAGGCGGAGAAGGGGAGAGGGGCCTTTCTGTTCTATCGGGGGCGGGATATCCCCGTGGATTTCTCCTCCCTCCTCCGGGAGTCTCCCTCCCTTGAGGCCAGAGGAGGAGGAAGGGCGGACTGGCTGAACGGCGTCACCGGTCAGATGGAGGCGGCGGTCTGGCTGAAAGCCCTTGGTACATTCATAGAAAAAAGGCGGCCCTAGGGCCGCCTTTTGAGAAGACAGGAATTTCTCTACTTGATGACGGGTACGGTCATCCCCTGTTCCTTGTAGTATTTCGCCGCGCCGGGGTGCACGGGCACGGAGGCGCCGTTCAGTCCGGTTTTCAGGGTGATGAGCTTCGCCTTGGCGTGCACCTTGTAGAGCTCTTCAATGTTGTCCCACAGGGCCTTGGTGAACTGGTAGACCGTCTCTTCGGGAAGGTCGGCATCGCAGACGAGCATGGCCATGACTGCGGCTGTGGGGACGTCCTTGTCCACGCCCTTGTAGGTGCCGGCGGGGATCACGTCTTTGATGAAAAAGGAGTATTTGTCGATGAGCTTGTCCAGAAAGGCGTCGTTGAAGCTGACGAGGCTGATGTCATGGGTGGTGGAGAGGTCCATGATGGAGGAGGTGGGGTATCCCGCCACGACGAAGCCCACATCGAGCTGTCCGTCCTTGAAGCGCTGGGTCGTGTTGTTGAAATCGAGGAAGTCGGTATTCATATCGGCAAACTTGATCCCCGCCACGTCGAGGATAGCCGTCACGTCGCCGAGAACTCCTGAGCCGGGGGCTCCGACGGAGACTCTCTTTCCCTTGATGTCCATGATGTCCTCAACGCCGCTCCCCTTGATGGTGATGCACTGGACGTGCTCGGGGTAGAGGGAGGCCACGACCCGGATATTGTCATACTTCTCCTTGAAGGGGGACATCCCCTTGGAGGCCCAGTAGGCAACGTCGTTCTGGGCGAAGGCCATTTCAATCTGATGGGTGCCGATGAGGTTCAGGTTCGCCGCCGAAGCGTTCCCCGTCTCGGAGGTTACCTGAAATTCGGGAAGGTTTCTGCTGATGATCTCGGCCATGCCGCCGCCGAGGGGATAATAGGTGCCGCCCGTGCCGCCCGTGGCGATGGAGATGAAGGTCTTCGCTGCGGCTGCTCCGGCAAAGAGTCCGATGATCATGAGCACAGCAAGTAGAATTGACATTTTCTTTCTCATCCGAATAATTCCCCCTTGAATGAATTTGGTGTTCAAAACTTCCTGTACATCCTGTGTGACCGTCTTCGCGGTGTGAACCTCAGAAGCCTCCCTTCATGTTATTGAATTCTCTATCAGCTATAGTATAGGCCACATAGGGGCGTACTTCAATGAGAAGATGCCCTGGAGGTATGTTTGTATCATCGGGAATGCACAGTCGATATTCAAGTGAAAAGTGACTCTTTGTTCCTGTTCCATTATAATGCAGAAAGAAGAAATCCGAGAGGAGCTGCGTGACTGTGATCTGGAAGAAAATGTTCACTTCGCCCAGGAAAGAGACGGAGACTGCTGCTGAAAATGAGAAGGCCGACGATATGAAGGAAGAAAAAACCCCGAATGAGAAGGTTCCCGATCTTTCCCGGGGAAAATCAGAGGGGCTCAGGGAGGTTCCGGAAGAACCGGCGGGCCGTTCGGTGGAGGTAACCCTCAAAATAGATATCCGGGATGACAGCCAGATCGGGCGGACAGCCCTTCTTCTGGCGGCAACCACCTCGAGCGAATCGGAAAACCGTCTGAAGAAGGAGCTTGCGACCCTCGGCTGGAGGTCTGTGGCCACCGAAGTGGGCGGCCTTGCCGGTGACCTTCCCCAGAAAATTACCCGGGCCCTTGTGGGGGCGTCTTTGAACGCCGAGGTAGTGGAGAAGACGAGAAATGAGATGCATGCCCTCATGCATGCCGCCCTCGAAGCCCTGGACGGGTTTCTGGCCGTGGGGATGCTTGAAGCCAGCGTGGGGGCGAAGATCGCCATAGTCCGCAACTCCCGCTGGATTGCCGTGGCGGTGATGGGGGATACGGCCTACCATGCCGTCGCCCACCATGAGCGGTGCGGCCTCGGGGTCATGCATATCTGAAGAAGCTCTGAGTTAAGAGAAAAAACCCTTGCAGAGGGGAAGTTCCTGTGATAAAGTCTCTGTTTGTTGAGACAAAATTTATGTTTCACGATATTTTCGGAGGTGTCCCATAGATGAAAAAAGAAATCCATCCCACGTACGAAAGCTGCACGGTCTCCTGCGCCTGCGGAAATAAATTCGAGACCAGATCCACCCGGAAGGAGCTCAAGGTGAGCGTCTGCTCCGCCTGCCACCCTTTCTTCACCGGAAAGAAGGGCAGCCGGGTCCTCACCGAAGCGGGAAGACTCGAGAAATTCCAGAAAAAGTACGAAGGAATCAATTACGGCCAGCGGGAAACAACGGAAGAGGAGTAGAAGCCAGGGGGACTTCGGTCCCCTTTTTTCTTCACTTCAGTCGGCGCATTCCTTCGCCGCAGCGGGGAGGCTATCCTATGGCATGTCGCGTTCTACTGCTTGCAGCAACACCTTTTCCCGACGCTGTCGTCGCAGCGGCGGCACGGCTGTGCTACAGCGCCGTCTCCGCGGCTGAGCTCGCGGAAAAAGAAAAGGCCGCAACGACGGCCTCCCTTCTCCGGCATCTGTGGAGGAGCGGACACTATTCTCCCTTTGAACACGCATCCTTCACCTTCGCCGTCGACGGAATCAGCCGGGTGACCTCCCATCAGCTTGTACGGCACAGGATAGCCTCCTTCAGCCAGCAGAGCCAGCGGTACGTCTCCATGGAGGAACCGGACGTCATCCTTCCCCCTTCAGTAGCGGGCAATCCGGAGTTCGCCGGGCGCTTTTCCGCCATGGTGCGGTCGGCCCACGAACTCTACCGCGAAATGGCGGAAGCCGGCATACCGAAGGAGGATGCCCGGTATATCCTCCCCCACGGCTGGTCTACCCGCCTCGTCATGACCATGAACGCCCGGGAGCTTCACCATTTTTTCACCCTCAGGCTCTGCCGGAGGGCTCAGTGGGAGATCCGGGACCTCGCCCGCCTTCTTCTCCGGGAGGCCCGGAAGACAGCCCCCCTTCTCTTCGCATCGGCCGGCCCCTCCTGCCTCATCCACGGGGAGTGCGGCGAGATGTCCCCCTGCGGAAAACCCTATACATCCCTTGAAGAATTATTGAACGAAGAAAATTGCTGAGGTGACCATGAAGAAAATCATCGCCATGCTTCCCCTTTTTCTCGCGGGAGAAGGAGAAGCGGAAAGAATTCCCGTAGGCGGCCAGGCCGTCATCGAAGGGGTCCTCATGAAAGGGCCCGAACGATGGGGGCTGTCCGTCAGGAACCCTGAAGGGCACATCGAAAGCCAGTCCTGGACGAACAGCTCCATGACCGGGAGAATGCCCTGGAAGCTCCCCCTGGTCCGGGGGGTCGTTACCATGGTGGAGATGATGTCCGTCGGCTTCCGGGCGCTCAACAAATCCGCCCAGATCGCCGTGGGGGAGGAGGAGAAGATCACTCCCAAGGAGCTCTTTCTCTCCGTAGCGGTTGCGATTATCGCCGTGGTTGGGCTTTTCATCGCCCTCCCCCTCTGGCTCTCCGACCTTGGGATGCGCTCCTGGGGGCTGACCCAGGTAGGAAAGAACGTCCTTGAAGGGGTGGTCAGGGGGGCGGTCTTTATCGCCTACGTCGCAGGGATCGGCCTGTGGAGCGAAATCCGGCAGGTCTTCCGCTACCATGGAGCGGAGCACAAGACAATCAACGCCTTTGAATCCGGAGCGGAGATGACCCCTGAAAGCATCCGGGGGTATTCCCGCATTCACCCCCGGTGCGGCACATCCTTTCTTCTCATCGTCGTCGCCGTGAGCATCGTCGTCTTTTCCATCGCCGGGCACGGTTCAATCCTCTGGAGGATCGGCAGCAGGATCATTCTGCTCCCGGTGGTCATCGGCATATCCTACGAGATCATCAAGGGGGCATCCTGCGCAGGCTTCTGGGGAAGGTTCTTCATGGCCCCCGCCATGTCCTTCCAGTACCTGACGACGAGGGAGCCCGATCTCGGCCAGATCGAGGTTGCCCTCACCTCCCTTGAGACAGCCCTCGGCCGGTCCCTCTCACCCCACCCATCTGAAGGAGAAATCCTGGAATGAATTACTCCGATAAACTTACGGAACTCGAGGCCGATTACGAGGCCGCCGAGGTGAAGATGGCCGATCCGGCCCTCCAGAAAGACCGGAAGGAGCTTCAGGCCCTGGCGAAGAAGCATTCCCGTCTCCAGCCCGTGGTGTCGAAATTCAGGGAATTCCGCAAGCTGTCCCTCGAGATCGAGGAGGCGAAATCCCTTCTCCACGGCACGGACACGGAGATGCACGAACTGGCGAAGGAGGAGCTTGCCCTGAAGGAACCCCTTCTCGAGGCAGCGGAGCAGGATCTGAAAATCCTCCTTCTTCCCGAGGATCCCAATGACGAAAAAAGCGTCATCATGGAGATCCGGGGCGGAGCGGGGGGAGAGGAAGCCGCCCTCTTCGCCGCAGACCTCTTCCGGATGTACTGCCGCTTTGCCGAGCGGGAGGGGTGGAAGACCGAGATCATCGACTACAACGAGACCGGCATCGGCGGCTACAAGGAGATCATCTTCCGGATCGACGGCGCGGGCGCCTACAGCAAGCTGAAGTTTGAAAGCGGCGTTCACCGTGTCCAGCGGGTCCCCGCCACGGAGGCGGGAGGGCGGATTCATACCTCCACCGCCACAGTGGCTGTCCTCCCCGAAGCGGAGGACGTGGACCTGAAGATCAATACGGAGGACCTCCGGATCGACACCTACCGGTCAAGCGGGGCCGGAGGGCAGCACGTGAATATGACCGATTCGGCCGTGCGCATCACCCACGTCCCCACGGGGGTGGTTGTGACCTGCCAGGACGAACGGTCCCAGCTGAAGAACCGTGTGAAGGCCATGGCCTATCTCAAGGCAAAACTCTACGATCTTGAGCTCCAGAAGCAAAACGATGAACTGGCCTCTGAGCGGAGAGGGCAGATAGGCACGGGAGACCGGTCGGAGCGGATACGGACCTATAACTTCTCCCAGAACAGAATCTCGGACCACCGAATCGGTGTGACCCTCTACAAGCTTGACCAGTATCTCGACGGAGACATCTACGACCTGGTGGACGCCATGACGGTGGCGGACCAGACCGAGAGGCTGCATTCCATCGAAGGGTGAGACCGTGACGCTCCGGGAGGCCCGCCTCCTCCTCCGGGCCATTCTTTCGAAGGGGGGAGTGGATTCCCCCGGA
The DNA here is from genome assembly GCA_022837505.1 of Synergistaceae bacterium. Taxonomy (GTDB): domain Bacteria; phylum Synergistota; class Synergistia; order Synergistales; family Aminobacteriaceae; genus JALHFZ01. Next base: position 35,933 of record JALHFZ010000002.1, on the reverse strand, counting down.
AGGGAGGCGGACATCCTTCTCTCCGCCGGGGCGAAACTCACCTCCGCCGAGATCTTCTCCCGCCCCGATGCCCTTCTGCCTCCTTCGGCGGCCGACCGGCTTTTTGCCCTTGCCCGGAAAAGGGTTGAGGGGAAGCCCCTTCAGTATCTCCTCGGAGAGTGGGAATTTTACGGCCGGGCCCTCGGAGTCGCCGAAAACGTCCTGATCCCCCGCCCTGAGACGGAGACGGTGGTGGACAAGGCCCTTGAGGTCTTTTCGGGAGGAACTTTTCTTGACTGGGGAACGGGGACGGGGTGCATAGCCCTTTCCCTTCTCCTTCACCGTCCGACAGCCCGGGGAATCGCCGCGGACATAAACCCCGCCGCCCTTTCGACAGCATGGAAAAATCTGGGGCGGTACGGATGCCTCGGCCGCACCCTTCTCTGGCACTCCCGCACTCCCGGGGACATCCCCTGCCCGGAGGGTTCCCTCGACCTCCTCGTGAGCAACCCTCCCTATATCCCCGCATCTGCCCTTCCATCCCTTCAGAGGGAAGTCAGGCATGAACCCCGGACGGCCCTTGATGGAGGCCCCGACGGCCTTGCCTGCTACCGCATGCTTCTCGCCTGGTGCCCGCAGAGGATGAAGATGGGGGGTAGGGTACTCTTCGAGGTCGGGGACGGCGATCAGGCGGAGCGGCTGAGGGAAATTGCCCCTACCAGTCTGAAATGTTCGGGAATTTTCCTTGACCTTCAAAATAAACCTCGCTCGATACTCTGGATTCGTGTATAATTTTTAAAAAGAAACTTTCTGCATGGAGGGGAAGAAACTATGGAAAAAAGAGAACTGGTCATCATCGGCGCCGGTCCCGCCGGTCTCACGGCGGCAATATACGGTAAAAGGGCAGGCCTTGATGTCCTTCTGATCGAAAAGGGCGTTCCCGGCGGTCAGATCAATATCACCGAGGAGATTGAAAACTGGCCCGGGGTTCAGCACGCCACCGGCCCCGAGCTGGGACAGATGTTCCGCTCGCATGCTGAGAAGTTCAATACGGAGTTCCGCGATGCCGATGTGCAGAGGATCGAAATCCGTGACGACAGGAAGATCGTGGTGACGAATAAAGAGGAAATAGAGGCCGAGGCGATCATCTACGCCACAGGGGCTTTCTTCCGGAGGCTCGGATGCGAAGGGGAGGCGGAGCATATCGGCCAGGGGGTAAGCTACTGCGCCGTATGCGACGGAGCCTTCTTCGAGGGGGAGGAGATCGCCGTCGTGGGCGGCGGAAACAGCGCCGTCGAAGAGGGGGACTACCTGACGAACTTTGCCTCCAAGGTCTACATCATCCACCGCAGGGATGAATTCCGGGCGGACCGGGCAGCCATCGAACGGGCCCTCTCGAACCCGAAGATCGTCCCCGTCTGGAATACGGTGGTGGAAAAGATCGAAGGAGACGGGATGGTTGAAAACCTCGTCCTCAGAAATCAGAAGACCGGAGAGACCTCGGATCTTCCCGTTGCGGGGGTCTTCATGTTCGTGGGGCAGTCCCCCCATGACGAAGCCATCAAGGGGCTTGTGAAGGCCGCAAAGGGCGGGTGGATCGAGACGAACGACGAGATGGAGACCTCTGTGGAGGGGATCTTCGCCGCCGGCGACGTCCGGACCAAGGGGCTGCGCCAGGTCGTGACCGCCTCCGCCGACGGAGCCATCGCCGCCATGAGCGCCTCCGCCTACATCAATGAGCAGGTCCACCTCAGAAAGACCCTTCTCGAGCCCGAAAATGTGGTCGCCCTCTTTTACTCGAGCATCGACCGCGAACAGGTGAAAATGGCGGACGACGCAGCCGCCCGGGCTGAAAAAGAGGGAAAGAAGATCGTCCTCATCGACGGCTACCGAAACGAGCGCATGTCCAGAAAGCTCCATCTCGATACGCTTCCCGCCATGGTTCACCTCGGCTCCGGCGTGGTCAAGGATGTGAAGTCCATCTCATCCGTCGAGGACGCCCTTGCCTTTGTGAAGAAAAACTGATCCGATGATTCTGACGGTGACCCTGAATCCTGCGGTGGATGAAGAGTATTTCGTTCCGGAATTCCGTCCGGGCGGATGGTTTCGCACGACGAAAAGCAGCCGTTCGCCCGGAGGGAAGGGGATCAATATCTCCATGCTTCTCTCCCAGTTCGGCTATACGTCAACAGCCACGGGATTCCTTGCAGGATTTAACGGCGAGTATATCCGGGACGTCATGAGAAGAAGCCGCATTCCCACGAATTTCGTCCATGTGCAGGGGGAGACCCGCACGAATATGTACGTCACCGACGAGACGGGAAACATGGAGACGGGGATATCCGAGCAGGGGCCCCATATTCCTCCCGAGGCAGTTGACCGCCTCAGAAAAGTTTACGCCCGCATCCTCCCCCGGACCCGGATGGTGGTCATGGGGGGGTCCATCCCCCCTGGGGTCCCGGACGGGATCTTCGGCGAGTTCATCGCCCAGGCGAAGGAGCTTTCCATACCCACCATCGTCGATGCCGCCGGGCCGCCCCTTCTTTCAGCCTTGGAGGCGGGGCCGACCGTGCTGAAGCTGGACCACCGGTTCATGTCCAAAGTCCTCGGAACCTCCCTTTCCTCCCTTGATTATCTTATCGACGAAGTGTCGAAGTTTCATGCCAGAGGGGTGGAATGGGCGGTGGCCTCCTACCGCACCTACGGGGATGTCTTTTTCTCCCCTGAGGGGATCTACCTCGCCCTTGCGGACAGAAAGAGCGTCCGCTCCATCTTCACGGCAAGCGACGCCCTCCTTGCGGGGCTCATCGTAGCCCATGAGGAGAAGATGTCCGTGGAGGACACCATCCGGTTCTCCATGGCGTCAGCCTGGGAGAGCGCCACCCATTCGGGAAAGGGCATACGGAACAGGAAGGCCGTCGAGGAGTTCATCCCCCGGGTCGAACTTGAGCGCCTCTCCTGAGGAATCCCTGCCGGCAGAGATTCCTCCGTAATGTTTATTCCTCCTTTCGCCGACACAAGAGGGAGAGAAAGGAGGGGGATCCTTTTCCATGGATGTAAAAAACGGACAGAACGCCCAGGCTGTCTATCTCGCCACCCGGGTAAACACGGCATCGAAGGAGCAGCTTCTTCTGCTGACCTATGAGATAGGCATCCGGGCATGCAGAAACGCCGAGGGGGCCCTGACCGGCGGCACCCCCGAGGAACTGAATACCCATGTCAAAAAGGCCCAGGATGTCCTTCGGGAGCTCATGGTTTCCCTCAACAGGGAGACCGGCGGAGAAGTGGCCGAAAACCTCATGCAGCTCTATGACTTTATGTATTTTCTTCTCGTGGAGGCAAATATCGGCAGGGACGGCGAGAAGCTCGCCGCGGTAAGATCCATGCTCGAAGAACTGAAAACCGTCTGGGAGGAGGCGGCGGCGAAACTGGCGGCTGAACATTCCGCCCTTGCGGAACCGGCTTCTTCCCTTCATCCGAAGGCCGGACAGCAGGCAGCGGCGCTCTCCGGAGGGGGTCTCAATATTGCAGGCTGATTTCGAAGGGGATCTTTCTTCTCTGGCATCCTCTGAACTTGCACTGTACAATGAACTGGCCGTCCTCGTGCGGCAGGAACATGAATGCGTCCTCTCAGGGGATATGGAATCCCTTCTCTCCGTCCTCGCCGACAAGCAGGACGTCATCTCCCGCCAGGAACTCATCCAGGAGGGATGGAACTCCTTCTGCTGGAAAATCGGCCTGGAGGAGGGGAGGGAGGGCCCTGACTTCTGGGAGAAGATCGGCAGTTTTCTCGGCAGTTCCGGAACGGCAGAGCTGAAAGCCTCCCTGACGGCCATCAGGGATACCGCCAGGAGAGTTCTGGATGAAGAGCTTGAGGTTCAGGAGCTTCTCGAGGTCCATGTCAAAGACCTGCGCCGGCAGATGCTTCAGCTTTCCCGGGGGAAAAAAGCCGTCCGGGGGTATACCGCCAACGGAGGAATGATCTAGATAGGAAAAACAAAGCCACGGATTTCAAGTCTCCGCCTTCTCCTGACAGCCGCCCTTCTTTTCGTCCTTCTCCTTCCCTTCAGCTATTCCCTGGAGGGGGGAACGATCGAAAAGGAGATTGCCCTTGGAAAAAAAGCGGCGGAGGATATCGAGAAAAAATGGGAGGTTCAGTCCGACCCGTCGCTGAACGCCCGGCTCTCCATGCTTCTGAACAGATTTCTTCCCCTTCTCTCCCGCCCTCTCCCCTACGAGGTCAAAATCATACGGGATGAAATGATCAACGCCTTCAGCCTTCCCGGAGGGACGATCTATTTCACCACGGGAATTATCGATTTTCTCCGCACGGACGGTGAGATCGCCGCCATTCTCGCCCACGAGCTCATCCATGCCGACAAGGGGCACGTCATGATCCAGACCGCTCGGGCATCGAAGATCTCCCTTGCGGGGCTTCTTCTCCTCGTGGCGAGCCAGGGGAGCGTCGGCCCCATGATCCTGACGAATCTGGCCCAGATTGCCGTGACCAACTCCTACAGCAAGGACCTTGAGCGGGAGGCAGACCGGGAGGGGTTTCGAATCCTCGAGGGAGCGGGGTTCCCCCCCGCCGCCATGATCACGGCCCTTGAGGCCATGGCCTATGATCAGCTCAAACACCCATACTTCGACCCCGGTGTCTTCATGACCCACCCTGAACTTTCCGAGAGAATCGCCTATATTCTCGAGATTGCCCGGGAGAGGGGGTTCCCCCTTCACCGGAAGAACGCCCTCCATCTCCTCAGCCCGTCAGTCGGAGAGGAGGAGGAGCGGCTCGTCCTCCGTCTTGACGGAAACCCCGTCTGGTCCCTTCCCCGGGGAGGGGAGAATGAACGCCTGCTGGAGGAGATCTCAGCGAAGATCGAGGCCCACCTTCAGATGGAAACGCCCCCCTTCGAAATTCAGGTTCTCTCCCTCGGCGGAGGCAAAGCCCTCCGGCTCGGCCCTGCCCTCATCCTGTCCGAGCCCCTTCCCTCAGGGGCCGAACCCCTTGAGTCCTTCCGGAACGCCCTCGTGCATTCCCTCGGAAAAGCCCGGGATACCCACCCAGGGGCCCACTATCTCCGGTAGAAATTGTTGTAGAATAGCATAGGCCTTATTGATTCCCTCCCCCTCCCCCGGGACGGAGGAGGGGCCCTCCGGAAGGACAGTCCAACCGGAGGGCACAAGTTCAGCCTTTGAAGGGGGAAGAAACCGTGTCCGTCTCCTTGTACCGAAGATATCGCCCCAGGACGTTCAGCGACGTGAGGGGGCAGGCCATGGCAGTGGATGTCCTGCAGAAGGCCCTTCTGCGGGGGCAGACAGGCCATGCCTATCTTTTCTCCGGGCCGAGGGGGTGCGGCAAGACATCCATGGCCCGCCTTCTCGCCGCCGCCCTGAACTGTACGGAGGGGGCGGAGGGGGAACCCTGCGGAAAATGTTCAAGCTGCCTGGACATAAAATCGGGAAACAGCCTCGACGTGGTCGAAATCGACGGGGCGTCCAACAACAGCGTGGAGGAGGTCCGGGAACTCAAAACCCACGTCTCCCTGGCCTCCTTTTCGTCCCGGTGGAAGGTATACATCATCGACGAAGTCCACATGCTCTCCATCTCCGCCTTCAACGCCCTGCTCAAAACCCTCGAGGAGCCCCCCTCCTTTGTGGTCTTCATCCTCGCCACCACGGAACCCCAGAAGGTGCCGGCCACAATCCGTTCCCGGTGCCAGCACATCCCCTTCCGCAGGATATCCGTGGAGGATATAACCGCCCGCCTGAAGGAGGTTGCCCTCATCGAAGGGGTCTCCTTCGATGAGGAGGCCCTCCGGGAGATCGCCCGCCAGTCCGACGGCGCCCTCCGGGACGCCCTCTCCCTCATGGAGCAGGGGCTCTCTCTGTCGGGGGGAGAACTGACTGCCGATGGGGTGGCCCGTCTTCTCGGCGGAGGCACCCTGAGAGAGCTTGAAAGCTGGATCACCTCCCTTCGGGAGGACTCCTCCTCCCCCTTTCTGCTCCTTGAAGAGATGTTCAGAAGGGGAGCCTCCCCTCAGCGGGTGGTGGAGGGGATCTTCCTCCTCTTCCGCAACCTCTGGGTGCTCAGGCAGTGGGGGCCCTCCGTCCTCGACTCCCTGGCCCTTCCGGAAAGTGAGAAGGCCTTTCTCCTTGAGGAAGGAAAAAAATGGAATGCCGATGATCTGGGAGAGATGATGCTCTACTGCTCAAAGCTTATCCCCCAGCTCCGGGCGGGCCTCCGCTTCGACGTCCTGTCGGGTCTTCTCTCCTCGAAGGCCCACGACATGTTCCGGAAGAAAGCCCGGCCTCCAGTGCAGCAAACCGAAATCGAGCCTCAGGAAGGGGAGAGAAAGGGAGCAGCCGTCCTCCCTCTTTCAGAGGAGAAACCGCCGGTTCCTCCTTCCCGGAGAGAGCCTCCGGAGGAGAAGAGCTCCTCCCCCGTCCCCCTCACCGCCGAAGAATGGGGAGGGTTCGAGGAGATGCTCTTCAAAAAAGATATCCTCCTCTACTGCGCTCTTGCGGGTACGGAGATCACCATCGCCGGAAGAAAACTCTCCCTCCGTTTTCCCGATGACCGGCGATACTGTTTTGAAGCCCTCTCCTCCGAGCGGAATACCTTCACCCTCGGAACCCGGATCGAAGAGCGCTTCGGCAGAGGAGTGGATCTGGATCTCTGCTGGAGGGATGAGAAAAGACCCTGCGGAAGGGGGAACGACCTCTCCATCCCCTCTCCGGCTGAACTGAACGGGGAGGAGGCAAAAACCAGTCCCCTCCCGCTCTTCAGGGTTCCCGACAGCGTCACCGGAGAAAAAGAGAAAACCCCCGGTGAGGAGGAGAGGAAGGAACTTTCCGCCGGAAACGGGTCCTCCGGGGAGGGAGAAGGGGACCCCCCGGAGCTTCCCTTCGAGGGGCTGGTGAACGAGGTGCTCAAGTGGAGCAGCGGAGAGGTCATCCTTGTCAGAAAAGGAGGAGCTGCCGAGGAAGACCCGGTGGAGCCCCTCCGGGGCGAGTGAAAAAAGAAAAAAATATTCAGTACAGCCGGGGGGAGAAAGATCCTTCCGGCGGTCAGGAGCACATAGATGGCACGTCAATTTGTTCACCTTCATGTTCACACGGAATACAGTCTGCTGGACGGCGCAATCCGCTGCGGTCAGCTTGCGGAGAGAGCCGCCTTCTACGGCATGCCCGCCGTCGCCATGACGGACCACGGGGCCATGTACGGAGCGGTGGAGTTCTACGATGCCTGCAAAAAGCAGGGGATCAACCCCATCATCGGCTGCGAGGTGTACGTCGATCCTGAAGGGCACACCTCCCGGGAACGGCGGGGAAAAAATCATCACCTGATCCTGCTGGCCGAAAACGACGAAGGGTATCACAACCTGGTCAAACTTTCATCCATCGCCTATACGGACGGATTCTACGGAAAACCGAGGATCGACCACGACTTGCTGTCGAAGTACTCCCGGGGGCTCATCGCCTCATCGGCCTGCATCGCCGGAGAGATCCCCTCCCTCATCATCCAGGGGAAGGAGGAGGAGGCCCTTCGCCGGGCAGTCCTCTACCGGGATATCATGGGCAAAGACAATTTCTTTCTCGAGATAATGTATAACGGGATCCCCGAACAGGCCATGGTGAACCGCGCCCTCGTGACAATGGCGAGGGACCACGGTTTTCCCCTCATCGCCACAAACGACGCCCACTATCTCGAAAAGGAAGATCACAGCTGGCATGAAGTCCTCCTCTGCGTTCAGACGAAAAGCAGCCTTGAGGATGAAAACCGGATGTCCTTCTCGACCAATGACTTCTACTTCCGCTCCCCCGAGGAGATGGACGCTCTTTTCGGTGCGGAGCTCCCCGACGCCCTCGACAACACCGTGGCCATAGCGGAACGGTGCAGCGTCCATCTCCCCCTGGATGAAAAGGAATATAAACTTCCCAATCTCGACCTCCCCGAGGGAGAGACCCTCGAGACGAACCTTGAGAAGATGGCTCTCTCGGGGCTGAAGACCCGGATGGGAGAGCCCCTTCCGGCGGAGTACGGAGAGCGCCTTGATTACGAACTCTCGGTTATCAACTCCATGGGGTTTGCCGGGTACTTTCTCATCGTCGCCGGGATCATCCAGGCGGCCAAGAAGAGGAAGATCCCCGTCGGGCCGGGAAGGGGGTCGGCCGCAGGCTCCCTCGTCGCATGGAGTCTGAGGATCACCGAGCTCAACCCCATCCGCTATGGCCTCCTCTTCGAGCGGTTCCTCAACCCAGAACGGATCAGCATGCCCGATATCGATACGGACGTCTCCGACCGGGGCCGGGATGAACTTCTCCGCTACATCACCGACCATTACGGCTCAGACCGGGTCTCCCAGATCGTCACCTTCGGAAGGATGAAAAGCCGGGCCGCAGTGACCGACGTGGGACGGGTGCTCGGAATGCCCGTCCAGGACGTCATCGCCGTCACCCGTCTCATCCCCATCGGGGTCGGCTCCATTGACGAGGCCCTGGAGCAGTCCCCGGAACTTGCAGCCGTACAGAAGAAGGACAAAATGGTGGAACGGGTCCTCACCATGGCGAAAAAAATAGAGGGGCTGGCCAGGCACTGCTCCCAGCATGCCGCGGGGGTGGTCATCACCCCCATGCCCCTGACGGACCTCGTCCCCGTCCGCAGAATCGGCGAAAATCAGATAGTCACCCAGTACCCCATGGAGCCCATCGAGAAACTGGGCCTCGTGAAGATGGATTTCCTGGGCCTCCGGACCCTGTCGGTCATCGAGGAAACCCTCTCGAACATCGCCATAGGAGGAAAGCCCCTGCCCGACATGGACTCCCTTCCTCTCGACGACCAGCCAACCTACGAGCTTCTTCAGCAGGCCGACACCCTGGGGATCTTTCAGCTTGAATCGTCGGGGATGAGGCAGCTTCTCAGAAAACTGAAGGTCGACTGTTTTGAGGACGTCATCGCCGTCCTCGCCATGTACCGCCCCGGCCCCCTCGGAAGCGGCATGGTGGACCAGTACATCCAGTGCAAACACGGCCAGGCGAAACCCTCCTACCTCCACCCCCTCCTTGAGGATGTGCTGAAGGAGACCTACGGGGTCATCCTCTACCAGGAGCAGGTCATGCAGTGCGCCGCCATCCTCGCGGGGTACTCCCTCGGGGAGGCCGACCTCCTCCGCCGGGCCATGGGAAAGAAAAAGGCCGACGTCATGGAGCAGCAGCGGACAAAATTCGTCTCCGGCTGCCTTGAGCGGGGGCTGAACGAGAAAAAAGCCACGGAGATCTTTGACCTCATCCAGGAATTCGCCGGGTATGGCTTCAACAAGTCCCACAGCGCCGCCTACGCCATGATCACCTACCAGACTGCCTGGCTGAAGGCGAATTACCGGAGCGAGTTCATGGCCGCGTACCTTACGAGCCAGATCGGATCGAAAAAGGAGGATCTCGCTTCCTACATCCGGGAGGTGCGCAATTCCGGAATAAACGTCCTTCCCCCCGACGTGAATGTCTCCATGGCGAGCTTTACTGCCGCGGGGGAGGTCGTCCGTTTCGGCCTCGGAGCGGTGGCCCGGGCGGGACACCTGGCCGTGGATGCCATCGTGGCCGCCCGGACGGAAAAGGGTCCCTTCACCTCCCTCTGGGATTTCCTCCGCCGGGTGGACCTCCGGGTGGTGAACAAATCCATCGTCGAAAACCTCATCGGCGCGGGGGCCTTCGACGCCCTCTGCCCCAACCGCCGCAAACTCCTCGAGGGGCTCCCTGACCTCCATTCCGCGGCCCAGAGGACCCTGACGGACGTAAACCAGTGCTCCCTCTTCGAATGCCTCCCCTCTCCGGAGGATGAGGCGGGGCCTGACCTCCCCGATGTGGAGGATTTTTCCCTCCGGGAAAAACTCGAACTTGAGAAGGACGCCACGGGGCTCTATATTTCCGGGCACCCCTTCGATCAGCATGAGGCGCGGGTCCGTTCCCTTTCGAACTGCCGCATCGCCGAGCTGAAGACCTGGAAGAGCAGAAAGATTCCCCCCCTCTTCGGCGGCATGATCCTCTCCGTCCGGGAAAAGACCACGAAAAAGGGGGATCTCATGGGGATTATAGAGATCGAGGACGGAGAATCCCGGGTCGAGGCGGTATGCTTTCCCAAGACCTGGGCTCCCCTCCGGGGGAAGGCCGGAGAGGGGCAGATATGCTTCATCCAGGGTTTTCCCGAGGAGCGGGGAAACCTGAGCGTTCTTGCGAAAACCGTCCACATCCTCCCCCAGGAAGGGGAGAACGGCATGCCCCCCTTCGTCCGCCTCTCCCTCCTCGGGGATTTCGTCAAGAACGTCTCCTTCAAGGATTTTTTCCGGGCGCTGAAGGCCTATCCGGGAAAATCTCCCGTCCTCCTGGAGTTTCGAAATGACAGCGATTCCGTTGTGCTGCTTCTGCCGGACATCAAGGTCGACCCCGGAGCGCCCCTGGCCCCCCTTCTTGCCAAGGTGCTCCCCGAGGAAATTTTTTCCATCGGTTAATCGGTTCTAACGAAAGGAGTCATTCCATGTCAAAGGTGAAAATCGTCTGTACCCTCGGTCCTTCCTGTTCCGACCATGAAACCATGACCGCCATGGTGCGGGCGGGGATGAACGTCGCCAGGTTCAACTTCAGCCACGGAGACTACGACGGCCATCTCGCCATGCTTGAGCTTGTACGGACCATCGAAAAGGAGGAGGGCACTCCCATAGCGACCCTCCTTGACACCAAGGGGCCGGAGATCCGCACGGGAAAGGTGGAGGGGGGGCTTGTCAGACTCGAGCAGGGACAGCTCATCGCCCTCACCACAGATAAAAGCGCAATTCCCGGCACGGCCTCCCGGGTCTACGTCAATTACGAGGCCCTGCCCAGAGAGGTCACCCCGGGGCAGGAGATCTTCATCGACGACGGCACCCTCCAGCTTGCCGTGGAGTCCGTCTCGGCCACGGACGTCCTCTGCAGGGTCATCGTGGGAGGGCTTCTCTCCGACACCAAGGGGGTGAATATTCCGGGAGCGGATATATCCCTCCCGGCCCTCGCCGAAAAGGATCTTCAGGATATCCAGTGGGGGATCGACCATTCCATGGACTACATCGCCGTCTCCTTCGTGAAAAGCCGCTCGGACATCATGGAGGTGCGGAGGGTCATGGAGGCCGCCGGAGGAAGCATGAAGGTCGTGGCGAAGATAGAGACCCGCCAGTCCATTCTGAACATCGAGTCCATCGCCGACGTGGTGGACGGCATGATGATCGCCCGGGGAGATCTCGGAGTGGAGATCCCCACGGAGGATGTCCCCCTCCAGCAGAAGAGGATCATCGACATCTGCCGCTCCCGGGGGAAGGCGGTCATCGTGGCCACCCAGATGCTCGACTCCATGATCCGCAACCCCCGGCCGACCCGTGCCGAGGCGAGCGATGTGGCGAACGCCGTCCTTGACGGAACGGACGCCGTGATGCTCTCAGGCGAGACCGCGAAGGGGGCCTACCCTCTCCGGTCGGTGGAGACCATGAAGCGGATCGTGAGGCGGACCGAACGGGAGATAGACCTCTGGCAGCACCCCCTCCACGCCGTCTCCCAGTCCTTCGGCGTCCCCGACGCGGTCAGCAGCGCGGCCGTCCAGGTGGCCCGGCAGATGAACGCCGCCGCCATCATCTCCATGACCTCAAGCGGAAGCACCGCCCAGATGGTGAGCAAACACCGTCCACCCTGCGCCATCCTGGGGGCCACGCCGTCGAGGAGAACCTGGCGGGAACTGACTCTCTACTGGGGGGTGACCCCCCTCTTCAAAGAGGAGATGTTCGATCAGAACACCGCTGTGGACTCCACCATAGCCACCTGTATTTCCGCGGGGCTTCTTTCCGAGGGGGATCTCGTGGTGGTCACCGCCGGCGTTCCCCTCGGCACGGCGGGAACCACGAATATGCTCCAGGTCCACACGGCGGGAAAGGTCCTCCTCCGGGGGATATCCCTTCTGAAACGGGAGGCAAGGGGGGTAGTCTGCACGGCCTCATCCTCCGCCGAGGCCCTGGAGAAGATGACGAAGGGGGCGGTACTCGTGGTGAAAAGCACCGATCGGGAGTATATCCCCGCCATGAAGCTCGCCTCGGCCATCATCGCCGAAGAGGGGGGGCTGACCTCCCACGCGGCCATAGTCTCCCTGGAGCTCGGCATCCCCTGCGTGGTGAACGCCAAAGACGCCCTCACGCTGCTCAGGGACGGGATGATCGTCACAGTGGACGGCTACCGGGGGATTATCTATTCCGGACGGGTCAAGCTCACCGTATGAAGACCGGTCCGGCCCCCTGTTCCTCCGCCGAAAAAATCAGAAGGGTCTTCTCCCCTCCGGGCCCCTTTCCTCCCTGGGGGCACTTCGGTGAAGGGACGGAGAGAAAAAGCGCCGTCCTCGTCCCCTTCTTTCCTACAGAGGAAGGGGCCAGTCTTCTCTTTCTCCGGAGGTCCCCCCTCCTGGCCCACCATGCCGGGGAGATCTGCTTTCCCGGTGGAATGCGGGAGGAGGGGGATGAGACCCCCCTTGCCACGGCCCTCCGGGAGACGGAAGAGGAGACGGCCATCCCCTCCTCAGCGGTGGAGCCCCTCAGGCTTCTGCCCGTGGAGCACTCCGTCGTCACCTCCATCGCCGTCTTTCCCGTGGCGGGAATAATAACAGGGACCCCCCCCGAGACAATCCTCCTCTCCGCGGGGGAGATTGACGAATTTTACTTTGCCCCGGTGGATTCCTTCCCTCCTCTTCCCGAAAGAGAAGAGGTTCTGCTGAAGGACGTGCCCCATATATACCCTGTCTACAGCCTTGACAACGGGTGGAGGATCTGGGGCGTCACCGCCCGTATCCTTGAAAAGGTCCTCCGGCTGCTCAGGAGGGAGGAATCCCCGTGGCACTCATAGGGGCCCATATGTCCATAGCGGGGGGGCTCGAAAAGAGCATCGAGCGGGGAGAAGCCCTCTCCTGCGAGGCCATCCAGATTTTTTCAAAAAACCAGATTCAGTGGCGGTGCGCCCCCCTTTCCCAGGGGAGGGCGGAGCGCTTTTTCCGGGCCTGGGGGGAGAGCTCCATCGAATCGGTGGTGGTTCACGCCTCTTATCTCATCAACCTGGCCGCCACAGACGCCACGGGGGACCGAAGCATCGCCGCCCTTGAGGATGAAATCGAACGGTGCGACCTCCTCGGTGTGGATGATCTTGTCCTGCACCCCGGCTCCTCCCGGGGGAGGCCGGCGGAGGAAGGGCTCGCCCTCGCCGCCGAACGGCTGGGGCTTGTCCTCGGAAGGACGGCCCATAAAAGGGTCTCCGTCCTTCTCGAGACCATGGCCGGCCAGGGGGACATCCTCGGAAAGGATTTCCGCCAGCTCCGCCGCATCTTCGAACTCCTCGACTGGCACCCCCGCCTGGGGCTGTGCCTCGACACATGCCATATGTTCGCCGCGGGGTTTGAGATGAGAACCCCCGCCTCCTATGAGCGTCTTCTCGACGAGGTGGAGAAGACCATCGGCCTCGACAGGGTCCGCTGCTGGCACCTGAACGACAGCGCCCACCCCCTCGGGCGGAAGCTGGACCGCCATGCGAATATCGGGGAAGGGGAGCTGGGGAACGCCCCTTTTTCCTTCATCCTCAACGACCCCCTCTGGGAGGATATCCCCTGCATTCTCGAGACGCCCCCCGATGGCCACGGATACGGCCGGGACCTTGCCATTCTGCGGAAACTCAGAGGAGGATGACGGAATGAACCGGTACCCCAGGCTGCTCGTCTCCCGGGAAAAAATAAGGGAAAATGCTTTCAGGGTGGTTCGCCGCTGCGCCGAAGGGGGGATAGCCGTCGCCGGAGTGGTGAAGGGCGTCTGCGCCTACCCCCCGGTGGTCCGCTCATTCATCGAAGGGGGGTGCCGGGAGCTGGCGGACAGCCGGATGGCAAACATCGCGGCCCTCAGGAAGATGAAAACGGGCCTTCCCCTGCTGCTGCTGCGCATCCCCATGCTCTCAGAGCTCCCCCTCGTGGCCGAGCTTGCGGACTGCTCCCTGGTGAGCATGGCCCCTACGGTCAACCTTCTCGAGAAGGAGTGCGAATTCCTTGGCTCCACTATGGAGGTCATCGTCATGTTCGACCTAGGCGACCTCCGGGAGGGGCTCTGCCTGAATGAAGCCGAGGAGATGGCAGAGACCCTCCGGGCTTCACCGAGGGTGCGGTGCCGGGGGGTGGGGGTCAACTTCGGCTGCTGGGGCGGGACCCTGCCGACGGCTGAAAAACTCCTCACCCTTCTCTCCGCCGGGAGGGAGATGGAGCGGGCCCTGGGATACCCTCTCACCGTCTTCTCGGGAGGGTCCACTTCCTCCCTCCTTCTTCTCGAGAAACAGGAGATACCGGAAGGGATAAATCATCTCCGGATAGGAGAGGCCATCCTCCTCGGAGAGGATGTGACCTCCATCCGGTCCATCCCCTGGCTTCATCAGAACACCATGGTGCTCGAGGCAGAGGTCGTGGAGGTCCGGAGAAAGCCCTCCGTTCCGGCGGAACCCCGGGGGGCCGACGCCTTCGGAGGGCAGCCCCGTTTTCCCGACAGGGGAAGGCGTCTTCGGGCCATCCTCGGGGTGGGGCGGCAGGATGTGAAAATCGAGGGGCTCGTCCCCGAGGCGGAAGGGGCCCTCATCCTCGGAGGATCGAGCGACCATATGATCCTCGATGCGGAAGATGTCTCCCCTCCTCCCGCCCTGGGGGACATCCTCCGCTTCCGGCCCGATTACGGAGCCCTTCTTGCCCTCAGCACGTCCCCCTATGCAGCCTTTAAGATGGTATAGTATACGGTGTGATGAATAGACCCCTGATTACGGAGTACGCCTATGTTTAACTTTATTCGATGGCAGGATGTCATTGACATCATTGTCATCTCCATCATCGTCCACCGCCTTCTCCAGCTTCTCGTGGGAACGAGGGCCATGCAGCTCGTCAAGGGGCTCTTTGTTATAGGCGCCCTTGCAGCGGGAGCGCGGATTTTCGATCTCCGCACCCTTTCATGGTTTCTCGGCAAGGCCCTCGGTGTGCTGGTCATCGCCATCCCCATCGTCTTCCAGCCCGAGCTGCGGAAGATGCTCGAGGACCTCGGCAGGGGGGGCAGCTTCTGGCAGAAAAGGAAGGTCATGAAAAAGGCAGAACATCTCAGCCAGGAGGTCGCCCGGGCCATAGGCTACCTCAAGGGGCAGAAGATCGGCGCCCTTCTCGTCCTCGAACGGGACACGGGGCTCAAGGATTTCTGGAGAACGGCCATCCGTCTCGGCGCCGAGATAACCCAGGAGACCCTCATCTCCATCTTCTGGGGGGGAAACCCCCTCCATGACGGAGCGGTGATCCTCGACCGTAATTCCATCGTGGCGGCAGGGTGCTATCTTCCCCTCTCGGAGAACACGGACCTCTCCCGCTGGCTGGGAACCCGCCACCGGGCGGGCCTGGGCGTCACGGAGGTCTCCGACGCCATATCCCTCATAGTCTCGGAGGAGCGGGGAGAGGTCTCCCTGGCCGTCAACGGGCACCTCTCAAGAAATCTCAAGGAGCCCCAGATTCAAAAACTTCTTCTTCACTATTTCGGCGGAGACGACGGAGAGAGCAAATCCATCCTCGACCGCCTGCAGGAGGATATCCGGACCCTATGGACATAACAGGCTCTTGCCGGAGAAGTTCAAAAGATCATGGCTGAACCCCGGAAGATCGACGATATTCTCGCATCCCCCCTTTTCCTGAAGGTGATCGCAGTTCTCATTGCCCTCGCCTTCTGGTTCTACGTCTCCGGAAGCCGGTCCACCGAGACCACGAGGACGATCACGGTGGATCTCGAATATCTCAATGTCCCCCCCCAGGTCACCCTCAGAACCCCCGTAAAAACCGTGGAGGTGGTCCTCTCGGGAGAGCAGGCCGTCCTCTCCTCCCTGACCCCCGGCTCGGTCGTCTGTGAACTGGACGCCCGGGGGCTTGATGTGGGAAAATACCGGGTGGCGATCCGGTCCATCCTTCCCAAAGACGTGAAGCTGGTGGATATCCGGCCGACCCATGCGGACATCGAACTTCTCCGGTATGTCGACCGTCTCATCCCCGTGGAGGTGGTTGTGGAAAACGGCCTCCCCCCGGGACTGTATCTTGACGGTGTCAGCATCGTTCCCGCCGAAGTCAGCGCCCGGGGGAGCGAAAATGACGTATCGAAGATAACCTCGGCGCGGATAAAGGTGACCCTCGACGATCTCAAGGCGGGAGGGGAAAAGGTGCTCCCCGTGGAGATCACGAAAAGCGGAGAATTCGAGGATGCCGTTCGAGTCGAACCCCTCTCGGTGAAGCTCTCAGCAGTCCTCGCCCAGGGTGTGCCGAAGAAATCCGTACCGGTGAACGCCCGGATTCTCGGAAAGCCCACGGAGGACTTCCGCCTCAAGGCCGTCATCGTCGAACCGGCAGTGGCTACCGTTGAAGGCCCCCTCGGAAAGCTTGAGGGAATTACAAAAATTGATACAGAAACCATCGATATCACAGGCATCTCGAAGGAGCAGAACATGGTGGTCTCCCTCCGGGCTCCGGAGGACCCCATGGTAACCCTTGTGGGTGCAACGTCCGTCAGGGTAAACGTTCTTCTGACGCCCTTCACCGTAACCCGTCTTCTGTCGAGCCTCTCCGTGGAAGTGGAGGGGCGGAGCGTCTATCCGAAATGGAAGGTGGAGCCTGAATCGGTGAACGTCACGCTGGAGGGGATCCCTTCAGAGGTCAACGCCCTTGATGAAAAGGAAGTGCTCATTCAGCCCTTCGTCAATGTAACCAACGTCGTGTCGAGGCGGCTGACCGTGCCGGTGCAGATTCGCAATAAAACCGGAGGAAAGCTGAAGGTCATCAAGGTTGAACCGGCGAACATTACCGTTATCGCCGATATTCAGGATTTTTAGTCCTGCTGGGATGGTGAAGCGACAATGACGAGCGGAGGAAAGAAAATGCGCTGCCTCTTCGGAACGGACGGCGTCAGGGATGTGGCAAACAGGGGGGATATGACCCCCGAAATGGCCCTTCGGCTCGGCCGCTCCTACGTCCTCTTTCTAACGGAGAGGGGAGTTCCCCGGCCGAAGATCGCCCTCGGAAGGGATACCCGGCGCTCCGGGCAGATGCTTGAGGCGGCCCTTTCCGCCGGAATGACCTCCGCAGGGGCCGATGTCTACCTTCTCGGCGTGCTGCCCACTCCGGGGGTGAGCTTTTCCGTCAAAAACCTCGGCCTTCACGGCGGGGCAGTCATCAGCGCATCCCATAACCCGGCGGAATACAACGGAATCAAATTCCTCGACGGAACGGGGTCGAAGCTCTCCGACGACATGGAGGGTTCCATTGAGGAGTACATGGGGGATAACCTCACGGACGACTGGCGACCGACAGGCGCCTCCGTGGGGGTGCTGCGGAAGGTCGATTCCGCCCCCTCAGAGTACGGACGCTGGGCCGCCTCCCTCTGGGGGGACTCCTTCCCCTTCCCCCTCTCCGGAGGGGCCGACTGCGCCCACGGCGCCGCCGTCACCGTGGCCCCTTCGGTCTTTGAGGAACTGGGAGGACGATGGACCTTCGTGGGAAACTCCCCGGACGGCCTCAACATCAATGAGGGGGTAGGGGTCATGAACATGGGCCACCTGTCGGCGGTGGTCCGGAGCCGGGACCTGCCCATGGGCATAGCCTACGACGGAGACGCCGACCGGGCTCTTCTGATGGACGGACGGGGTCGGATCCTTGACGGAGATATCATCCTGTGGGTCCTGGCCCGATGGCTTGCCTCGGAGGGAAAGCTCGGCACCGGGGTAGCCGCCACGGTCATGAGCAACATGGCCCTGGAGGAACACCTCGCAGAGGACGGAATTTCTGTCTTCCGCTGCCCCGTGGGAGACCGGTACGTCATGGAGACCATGGCCGCCCGGGGAGCCCTCCTCGGAGGGGAGCAGTCGGGGCACATCATCCTCTCCTCCTTTGTCAACACCGGGGACGGCCTCTGCACCGGGCTCTTCTTCCTGAAGGCCTGCCTCGCCCTGGGGGAGGACATGGACACCCTCGCGGACCGCTACGCTCCCTGGCCCCAGCTTCTCTGCAACGTGGAGATATCGAAAAACACGGTGATGAGCGGTGAATTTCTCTCGGCAATTTCGTCAACCGAGGAATGCCGCCTCGCCGGGGCGGGGAGGATCCTCATCCGCCCCTCCGGTACGGAGCCCCTCCTCCGGGTGCTCGTGGAGGCAAGGGACCGGCGCCTCATGGAGGAAATCTCAGAAAGACTGGTGAAGCAGATACGGGAGAAGTGTATCTGAGAAATATCTCACTGTGAGAGGAGGCTGTTTCATGGCCAATGAAATCAGAAAATGTCTCTTTCCCGTAGCCGGCCTCGGAACCCGCTTTCTGCCGGCCACCAAGGAAATCGCGAAGGAAATGCTCCCCCTCCTGGACCGTCCCATCATCACCTACGGAGTGGAGGAGGCCCTCGCCGCAGGGTGCACCGAAATGGTCATGATCACCGGACGGTCGAAGAAGGCCATCGAGGATTATTTCGACCGCTCCTTCGAGCTCGAACATATGCTCAAGACAAGGAACAAGACCTCCCTCTATGATGCGGTGGTCTCCATCGCCTCCATGGCCGTCTTCATCTATATGCGACAGCACAGCCCCCTCGGCCTCGGCCACGCCGTTCTGTGCGGCGAGCCGGTCTGCAGGGATGCCCCCTTCGGCGTCATATTGCCCGACGACGTCATGGTGGCAGACCCGTCGGTCCTGGCGCAGCTCATCGCGGTGCAGCGGGAGCGGGGAGGCTCGGTGATCGCCCTGGAGGAAGTTTCCCCCGAGGAGACCTCCCGCTACGGGGTCGTGGCTGCCGAAATTGCGGGAGAGGGCGTCTACCGCATTAATGACATGGTGGAGAAGCCGGGGCCCGAAAAGGCGCCCAGCACCCTCGCCATCATGGGAAGATACGTCCTGACCCCCACGGTCTTCTCCATACTCAAAAATCAGCAAAAAGGCGCCGGAGGGGAGATTCAGCTCACCGACGCCCTCCGCACCCTTGCCCGTACCGAACCGGTCTGGGGGGTGCTGTACAGGGGACGCCGCTTCGACTGCGGAACCCAGCCGGGATGGCTTTCGGCGAATATCCAGCTCGCCATGGACAACCCCAATTTAAGGGAGGTGGTGCTTGAGGCACTGAAAATCAGCGGCAACCCCCAGCCAGGTAGATAAAGCGCCAGGGTCGGCCCCAGGCCGGCTGACGAGGTCGGAGGAGTATCGAAAAAATCGGCGGATGCCTCCGGGGTTCAGGAGAGACGGACCCGCAAAGCCCCTTCCCAAAAAGGGAGAGTGATCTCCCTCACAAAGGCGGGGCAGGTTTCTCATGGTGGAAAGAAAAGGCGGTGCGTTTTTTTATGTGTGGAATCGTAGGGTATATAGGGCCCCGGAAGATAAGCGATGTGCTTATCCGGGGTCTGAGGAGTCTTGAGTATCGCGGATATGACTCGGCGGGAATCGCCATAATGGATAAATCAGAGATGTACGTGGTCAAAGAAGTGGGGAAGGTGGCCGATCTTGAGGCCCTCCTCGAAACAAGGCCCGTCTCCGGCACCTTCGGCATCGGCCATACCCGGTGGGCGACCCACGGGGGCGTAACCCAGGTCAACGCACACCCCCATGAGGATCTGTCCTCCCGGCTGGTGCTCGTCCACAACGGAATCATTGAAAACTACCGGGAGATCCGCAAGGACCTTTCCTCCCGGAGAGAGGGGACCTATAAATCGGAGACCGATACGGAGGTCGTGGCCGAACTTCTCTCTAGCCTCTACCGGGGGAACATGGTCGAAGCCCTCACGGAGCTTCAGGGCCTTCTGAAGGGCTCCTTCGCCCTCGCGATCCTCTCCCGGGATGACCCTGACAGGATCTACTGCCTCCGCCAGGGGTCGCCCCTCGTGGTGGGGACGACCGGAAAGGGGGAGACCTTCTGCGCCTCCGACGTTCCGGCCATCCTCCCCTACACCCAGGACGTGGTCTATCTCGATGACGGAGACATGGCCGAACTCTCCCGGGAGGGGATGAAGTTCTGGAACTCCCGGGGAGAGCCCATAGAGAAGAAAATATCCCATATCGACTGGGACGTCACCATGGTGGACAAAGGGGGGTACCCCCACTTCATGCTCAAGGAGATCAACGAGCAGGGAGCGGTCCTCCGCAACTCCATGGCGAAGAGGATCGTAGATGAAAGGGTTGACCTCTCGGCGGAGCTTCCCTGGACGGAGGAGGACGTCCGGGGGTGGAAAAAGCTTCATATCGTGGCCTGCGGCACCTCCTACTACGCGGCCCTGACAGCCGAACGGTTTCTCGAGCGGATCACCGGCTTCGACATCCGGGTGGATGTGGCGTCGGAATACCGGTACCGCACCATCTCAGCGGACAGGGATACCCTTGCGGTCTTCGTCTCCCAGTCGGGAGAGACGGCGGATACCCTCGCAGCCGAGCGGATCGTGAAATCCCTGGGGGGGCGCTGCCTCGCCGTAACGAACGTCATAGGCTCGACCCTCGCCCGGGAAGTGGACGACATCCTTCAGCTCAAGGCGGGGCCGGAGATCGGCGTGGCGGCCACGAAGACCTTCATGGGACAGATGGCCGTCCTCTATCTCCTGGCCATCTACCTCGGACGCCTCCAGGGGAGGGTCACAAGGGAGCAGGAACGCCTGTGGTGCAGGGAGCTTCTCGCCCTCCCCTATAAAGTTGAATCCATCCTCCAGAGGCAGGGCGAACTTCAGGAAATGGCCGGCCTCTACACCCATGCCCGGGACTTTCTCTTCCTCGGAAGGGGAATTTCATACCCCATAGCCCTCGAGGGAGCCCTCAAACTGAAGGAGATCTCCTATGTCCACGCCGAGGCCTACGCCGCGGGAGAGATGAAGCACGGTCCCATCGCCCTTCTCGACCCCCGGGTTCCCGTGGTGGTGGTCACCCCCCGGGATGCCCTCTCCGAGAAGACCTTCTCGAACATCCTCGAGGCGAAGGCCAGAAAAGCCCCGGTCATTGCCGTCGCCACAGAGGGAGACGAATCCCTCGACGATACGGCGGACCGCATCTTCTTCGTTCCGTCCGCGGCGGAGGAATTCTCCCCCTTTCTCACGGTGGTCCCTCTGCAGCTCTTCGCCTACCACTTCGCCCGTTTTCTGGGGTGCCACATCGACCAGCCCCGGAACCTCGCCAAAAGCGTCACGGTCGAGTAGACAGGGAGAAACAGCCATAATCAGGGGGGAGCGGCTTCGGCCGCTCCCCCCTTTGATTGTCAAAGTGTCATAAGGGCTCAGTTCTTCTGGGGTTCTGCCGTGAAGGGGGAATAGATGCGGATATGGGTGACCCTCCCGAGGGCTCCGTCCTGCCTTCCCCCCTCCTCCGGAAGCTTCTCCCATTTTCCTCCGTCCAGTCGGCACAGCACCAGGGGCTTGCGCCCCTCGGTGGACCACATGTCCCAGAGGGCGTCACCCCCCTGGCTTCCCGGAAGAAGATTCCCCGAGAAGAGGGGAGGGCGGCCCGGAAGGGGTTCCCCCGACTCTGAACCGGCGATCATCCACTGGGTGAGGTTCCAGGCGGAGGCCATTTCCTTCGATCCGGCGTGAAGAAGGGGCATGATCTGGAACCCCCCCACAGTGCCCCGGGGAGTGGTGCTCACATCGATCACCCCCGAGTGATTCGCCCGGATGCGCCCCCGGGCCTGAAACTCCGTTCCGCCGAAGCGGCCGACCCCTTTCACCGGCCGGATGACCCGGGCAAGGATCTTCGGTCCTTCAGCGTACCATCCGATGATCCGCCCCCCCGGCCTGTTCTCCATGTCGATGATATAGGGGCGGGGGAGCTCCTCAACGAAAAAGATCAGTTCCTCTCCCGGGGAGGGAAGCCCCCGGACCTCCAGGGGCACAAGAGTGCCGTCCCTGCCCTTCACCGAGACCCGGGTTCCCACGGGGGGAGCCCACCCTCCGAAAAAGCCCGTTCCCGCCGGAACGTCCAGGGTCACGAAGGCCGCCTTCCCCGCAGCGGGGGCGAGGGTCGTCAGGGGGAGGACGCTGAAGGTCCTCCCTGCGTCCTTTTCGATGGCGAGGGTAATATGGACGGCATTCACCGCAGAGGCCGCCACCGTGCCCGGAAGGGCCCATTTCGACGCCGTATACCCCGGCCAGCGGGTGGTCTCCGGAAGGCCCGCCACCCTTCCGAGGGGGAAGGTCCGCCCGTCCGGAAGGATTGCCGATGCGCTCTCCCCGAGGACGAGGGGAAGGTGTATTTCAAAAAGCGGGGCGGCGGAGGCTGAGGAAAAGGGGGCAAAGCCCAGGATCAGGGTGAGAAGGAACAGGGACAGTCCGCAGATTTTTTTCATAATGAACTCCTTTCCCGGTTCTCCCCTTAAAGATGGGGGTAAAACCAGATGGACCAGATATTGCCGAACCAGTGATAGAGGATGGCCGGAAGGATCGAACCGTGACGGTGCCTGAGAAGGCCCATGACCAGCCCGGGGAAGAAAGCAAGCAGGGCGAAGGGGGCGTAGGGGGAGGCGAGATGGGCGAGGCCGAAAAGGGCCGCCGTGATGAAAATTGCCCGGGGGGCCGGGAATTTCGAAGAGAGGACCGTCTGCAGCCACCCCCGGAAAAAGGTCTCCTCCGCCACGGCCACGGCAAAACCGGAGAGGACGGCCGGGTAGATCGCCCCGGGCCCCGGAGAGGGGAGGAATTTTCGAAAAAACAGAAGGGCAATGGCCGTCAGGGGGAGGAGCGTCCCCGCCGTGGCAAGGGCAATGTCAGTCCATCCCCGGCGGGTGATTTGCCACCTCAGGCCGCAGCTTTCAAAGGACCGTTTCCGGAGGGTGCACCACCCGTAGGGAAAATAAAGAAAAAAGGCGAAGACGAGTAAGGCTGTCATTTGATTGAAATTCTACCACAGAGCTGGTTCTTTTCCGAGGAAAAAAAGAGAGACCCCCTGATATCCAGCCGGCCCAGGGGAGCATTTGGGAAGAAACCCGGCGGCCGGCAGAGGGCAAGGATCTGCTCCTCTCGTCTGCCGACGGCAGCACCCCTGCCCTGCGGATGGGGAAGAACCCTTTTCCGCAAGGGGTGGAGTATAATAAAAAAGAAGGGGCGGAAAGAACCATCTTTCTTGACACTTGGTCAAGCTCTGCTACTATATTGTGGTTCTTTATGATGGGGTGTAGCCAAGCGGCAAGGCAGCGGACTTTGGCTCCGTCATCGCTGGTTCGAATCCAGCCACCCCAGCCAGAAGCGTTCTTCGGGGAAAAAAAGACCCCTGTTTTCCCCCGAAAATTCATATAAAGGTGTTGATCTCCTTGACCTGCTCGACTGCCGGAACCGGGGCGCTTGTCCTTGCGGCGGGCAAAGGCACCAGAATGAAGAGCGACCACCCAAAGGTCCTTCTTCCCATACTCGATCAGCCTCTTCTCTATTATGTCCTTTCGGCCCTGGAGCCCTGCCGCGGAACGGGCAGGGGAAAGATATCCTCCGTCTCCGCAGTGGTGGGGCACAAGGGCGAGGAGGTCTCGGCCTATCTATCCGGATCGTGGCCCTCGGTGATCCCCCTCTGGCAGCACGAACAGCTCGGCACGGGACATGCGGTCAGAATCGCCCGGGAATGGTGGTCGGGCTTCGACAATCTTATGGTCCTTCCAGGCGACGTTCCCCATCTCCAAAGCTCGACCCTCGAAGCCCTCCTGGCCGACCATGCCGGTTCGGGGGCGGACTGCACCTTTCTCAGCTTCTCCGCGGCAGACCCCCGGGGGTACGGGCGGGTCGTGCGGTCCGGGTCGGCCGTCTCCATAGTGGAGGACCGGGACGCCACGGAAGAACAGAAGCTCATCTCCGAGGTCAACAGCGGAATATACATCTTCACCGTCTCAGCCCTCCGCCCCTTTATCGACCGGCTGGACAACGAGAACGCCCAGGGGGAATACTACCTCCCCGATCTGGTGGGCCTCATGGTCCGGGACGGTCGGCCGGTGAACAGCACTATCGCCTCCCGGGAGGCGGAGTTCCGGGGGGTGAACACGCCGGAACATCTCTGGTCCTCCGGAGAGTCCATCCGCCGGGAGATCGTGGAAGGGCATCTTTCCCGGGGAGTGCGCATGATGGACCCCTCCTCCGTCTGGATAGGCCCTGCCGTCACCATCGAACCTGATGTCTCCATCGACCCCTTCGTTCAGATCTGGGGAAAGACCGCCATCGCCAGGGGCAGCCATGTGGGAGGGTTCTCCATTCTCAGAAACATGACCCTTTCCGAAGGGGCGGACGTGGTGAGCCACGCCGTCCTCAGCGACAGCCGCCTTGAAAGGGGGTCCCGGGCGGGCCCCTTCATCGTCCTGCGGGACGGAGCGGTCCTCGGGGAGGATGCCCTCGCCGGAAAGTTCGTGGAGATCAAGAAGAGCGTTCTCGGAAAGAGAAGCAAGGCCCCCCACCTCACCTACCTCGGAGACGCTTCCGTAGGGGAGGATACCAACATCGGAGCGGGGACCATCACCTGCAACTACGACGGGCAGCGAAAAAACCCCACCATCATAGGGAACCGCTGCTTCATCGGAAGCGACACCATGCTCGTGGCCCCCGTGGAGATTGAGGACGATGCCTTTACAGCGGCGGGGTCGGTCATCAGCAGAACCGTTCCTGAAGGGGCCCTCGGGGTAGCCCGGGCCCATCAGAAAAATATAGACGGCTGGTCGAGCCGGCGGCAGAGACGGGAATCGAAAGAGCAGTAGAAGGGAGAAGCTGGGATGATGGGGTCAACATCACAGGAACTGAAAATTTTCTCCGGCACGGCCAATCCGGCTTTTGCCAGGAGAATCTGCAGCGAACTCGGGATGGAGCTGTCCCGGTCGAAACACTATCGGTTTTCCGACGGCGAGATCGGTCTCTCCATTGAGGAGAGCGTGCGGGGAGCCGACATCTTCGTCATACAGCCCACCTGCAACCCCGTAAATGAGAATCTGGTCGAGCTGCTCATCATGATCGACGCCCTCAAAAGGGCATCCGCCTACCGAATCAACGTGGTGATCCCCTATTTCGGATATGCCCGGCAGGAGCGGAAGACGAAGCCCAGGGATCCGATCTCCGCAAAGCTCGTGGCGAACATCATCACCGTCGCCGGGGCCGACAGGGTTATCTCCGCCGACCTTCACGCCGGGCAGATTCAGGGTTTTTTCGACATCCCCGTGGACCATCTCACGGGCATGCCCCTTCTGGCGAGCTACTTCCGGGAGGTCCTCTCCTCGGAATCGGCGGCCGGCTCCATTGTCGTCGTGGCTCCCGACGTGGGCGGGGTGGTCCGGGCCCGAAAATTCGCCGGATCCCTCAAGGCGGACCTCGCCATAGTGGACAAGCGGCGATCCCATGAGGTGGCCAACCTCTGCGAGGTAATGGACATCATAGGGGATGTGCGGGGAAAGACCGCCGTGCTCGTGGACGACATCATCGATACGGCGGGGACGATCTGCAACGCCGCGGCCCTCATCAAGGAAAGGGGAGCGGTGAAGGTCTACGCCTGCGCCACCCACGGCGTCCTCTCCGGGCCGGCCTTTGAGCGTCTTGAAAACTCATCGATCGATCGGATGGTCCTTACGGACACCATCCCATTGCCCGAGAGCAAAAAATCGGATAAAATCATTCAATTGTCCATAGCACCGCTCTTCGCTGAGGCTATTTTGCGGGTGCACAGCGATCGGTCCGTAAGCAGTCTGTTTGACTAGTTTTTTGATTCTCCGGCTTTCGGGCAGGGGGTCGCATTTTAAGGAGGATGGGTTTCAATGTCGGAAATGGTGAAGATAGTTCTTGATTCACGGGAAGAAAAGGGAAAACAGGCAAGCACAAAGATACGGAACGCAGGGTATATCCCCTGCGTTGTCTACGGCCCGGACTATATTGATTCCCTTCCGGGAAAGGTAAAAACCGCAGAGATCAACAGAATCCTCGCCGCCGCTCGATGGGAGACCCTGACCCTTCAGGTCACCTTCCCCGGAGGCAAGGAGGAGATGTGCCTCATGCGGGAGGTTCAGAGGGATATCCTCAACGGCAAGATTCTTCACATCGACTTTGTGCAGCTCGTCAAGGGGCACCGCATCAACGTCGACATCCCCGTGGTACTCATCGGCCGGGAGGAATGCCCCGGCGTGAAGCTCGGCGGCGTCATCGATCACCTTCTCCGTGAAATTTCCATGGAAGTCCTCCCGGGACAGATCCCCGAATCCATCGTTGTGGACGTCTCCGCCCTCGGGCTGGGAGAGCAGATTCAGGTACAGGATCTTCCCGTCCCCGAAGAGGCGCAAGTGCTCGCCGACCCCGACGAGGTCGTCGTTGCGGTCATCATTCCCAGGGGCATAGACGAAGAGGAGGAAGAGGCGGCAGAAGAGGACATGGAAGTGGAAGTCGTAGGCAAGGGGAAGGGCAAGGACGACGAGGGCGAGTAGTTCTCATTGAAGCTCATCGCCGGATTGGGCAACCCCGGACCGGAATATGTCTTTTCGCGGCACAATGCCGGCTGGCTCGTGGTGGATTCCCTGGTCAGCCGGTTTTCCTGCGGCCCGGCAAAGATGCAGTTCTCCTCCATGGTCTGGACTACCTTTCAGAAGGGAGAGAAAATCCTCCTTATGAAGCCCCTGACGTGGATGAACCTCAGCGGCAAAGCCCTCCGGGAGGCTGTGGACTACTTCCGCCTCTCCTGGGAGGATGTCCTCGTAATTTATGACGATGTGGCCCTCCCCTTCGGGCGCCTGCGGATGCGCAAGAAGGGCTCGGCCGGCGGCCACAAGGGGATGATCTCCGTTCTTGCCGCGGCGGGAACCCTTGAGGTCACCCGCCTCCGGGTGGGAGTCGGGGCCGTCCCCGATGAAAAGGGGATCGTATCCTGGGTTCTCGGAAACTTCTCCCGGGAGGAGCGCGCGTCCCTTCCCGATCTGACCGACCGGGCGGCAGATGCCGCCTCCCTCTGGATTTCCCTGGGCCCGGACGAGGGGATGAACAGGATAAACGGCGTAAGCTGATATGACCTCACTCTCTGAAAAAACCGAAAACAGGATATGGTCCAGGGAGAAAAGCCTCTGGACCTCGGGAGCCGCCCTTCATCTTCCCCTCGACGGCGCCGCCCGGTGCTGGATCTGCCGCGCGCCGGGGCAATCCGCCCTTGTGGTCCTCCCTGACGGAAAACAGGCCCGTACCTTTCTCGCCGACTGGCGAACCCTCTTTCCCGAGGAAAACGCCTTTCTCCTCCCGGAAATCCCCCTCACTGCCGAGGGGGTATCCGGCCGTGCCCTTCCCCTCCAGAGGGGGGAGATCCTCTCCCGGTGGAAGGAGGGGGGGGGGATCGCCCTTGCGACCCCCGGAGCACTCATGGCCCCCTTTCGAAGGGGAGAGGGGGATCTCCTCATCCGCCCCGGAGAGATCTACAGCCGGGAGCGCCTCCTTGACTGGCTCGTCCACGGAGGGTACGTCCGGTCCGACCTCGTCTGGTCCCCCGGGCAGTTCGTCTTCCGGGGGTATATCCTCGACCTCTTCGATCCGGCCTACGCCCACCCCCTTCGGATCGAGTTCTTCGACGAGTCCGTGGAGAGCCTCCGCAGCTTCTCCCCTTCAACTCAGAAGAGCGTGGGGATCCTCGACTCCGTGGAAATTCACTCTCTGAACTCCTCAAAAAACGCCGCCCTCGGGGATTTTCTTTCCGAAGAGACGCGGATCGTCCTGTTTGAACCCTCCCGGATCGAGACCTCGGCGGAATCCTATCAGTTTCTGTGGAACGAGATCGCCTCCGCAGAGGGGGGGCTCCCCCTCCCTCCATGGAGCGGACTTTTCCTCTCCCTCGCCTCCCGGGACACCCTCCGGGTCACGGCATCCCTTCAGTACACCCGGGGAGGGTTCACCCTCGAGGAAGTTCCCCTCTTCCGGGGGAACCTCGAGAAATTCCTGTGGACCGGCGAAACCTGGAGAAACGACGGATACTCCGTCCGGCTCGTTACACAAAATCCCCGCATTCTTTCCTTCGGTGCCCGGGAGTGGATCACCCCCGTGGAGGGGACCCTCTCCCGGGGCTTTCTCGACCCGGAGGAGCGGATCGTCTACGTCTCCGATCTCGAACTCGCGGGGATCTCCGAGAAAATCGGCCCCTCCGGTCTCCCTGCACCTCCGGCGGAGTGGAGCGCCCGTCTTTCCGACGGACAGCTCCTCGTCCACGAGGACTACGGCCTGTGTGTCTTCCGGGGGTCGGAGGAGATCTCCGTCTCCGGCGAGGTAATGGACAGCCTCATCCTCGAGTTCGCTAACAACCAGCGCCTCTTTCTCCCCGTTCTTCAGCTCTACAAGGTTACCCCCCTTCCCGATTTTGCCGACGAGGATGTCCGTCTCGACTCCCTGAAGGGGTCGAAATGGAAGAAGTCCGTCGCCAAGACAAAGGAAAGGGTTCGGGAAGAACTGGCCGCCCTCCTCGAGCTCTACGCCCGAAGGGAGATCGTCCCGGGGTACCCCTTTCCTCCCGCCGACGACCTCACCCGGGAGTTCGAGGAGGCATTTCCATACCCCGAAACCCGCGACCAGCTCAAGGCTGTCTCCGAGGTGATGGCGGACATGGAGAAACCCCTTCCCATGGACCGCCTTCTCGTGGGGGATGTGGGGTACGGCAAGACGGAGGTGGCTGTCCGGGCGGCCTTCCGGGCAGCCCAGGGGGGAAAGCAGACGGCGGTCCTCGTCCCTACCACAATCCTTGCCCAACAGCACTATCTCTCCTTCACTGCCCGGATGACCGGTTTCCCCGTGAGGGTGGCGCTCCTCTCGAGATTTCTCCCCCTCCGGGAACAGAGGGAAGTCCTCCGGCAGGTGGCCGAGGGGCGGGTGGATATTCTCATCGGCACCGCGAGGATGCTTCAGAAGGACGTGGTCTTCTCCGACCTCGGCCTCCTCGTGGTGGATGAGGAGCATCGCTTCGGCGTCCTCTCCAAGGAAAAACTCAAGGCCGGAAGGGAAGCCCTTGACGTCCTCATGCTGTCGGCCACCCCCATTCCCCGCTCCCTCTCCCTCTCCCTCAAGGGGCTGAGGAACATCTCCGTGCTGAACGACCCCCCGAGGAACCGCGTTCCGGTGGTCACCACGGCGGCCCCGTGGAATGCCTCCATGATAAAGAAAGCGGTGCACCGGGAGCTCGAACGGGGGGGACAGGTCTTCTACGTCACGAACCGGATCGAGGGGATCGAGGACCGGGCGGCCTTTCTCCGGAAGCTCTTCCCCTCCGCCACCCTCGGAGTCGTACACGGAAGGGTCAGAGAGCGGGAGCTCGAGGAGACCATGATGAAGTTCTACAACAATGAGATTCAGATCCTCCTCTGCACGACTATCATCGAAAGCGGCCTCGACGTACCGGGAGCGAACACCCTTATCGTCGAGGACAGCAGGCAGCTCGGCCTCGCCCAGATGTACCAGCTCCGGGGGCGCATAGGGCGCAGGGAGGAGGCGGCCTATGCGTGGTTTCTCTACCCCGAGGGGCAGCCCCTCAGCCGGGAGACCCTCGAACGCCTCGACGCCATCACCTCCGTGGGGGACAGGGGGGCCGGATACGATCTCGCCATGGAGGATCTCCGCATCCGGGGGAGCGGCGATCTCCTCGGGACGGCCCAGCACGGAGAAGAGCGGAGGGGGGCGGAATCCTTCCTCTATTACCGCCTTCTCGAGGAGGAGATCGGCCGTCTCCGGGGAACCCTCCCGGCGTCCGCCTCCGTCTCAGTGGACTTCCCCTGTCTCGTGCCCTCATCCTACATCCCCCAGGAATCCATCCGCATCGCCCTCTACCGGCGACTTCTCCGCCTTGAGGGGTGGGAAGAGCTCCGGGACATCGAAAGGGAGGTCCTCGACCGCTTCGGACCCCTCCCCCAGAGCCTTCAGAATCTTTTTTCCGTATCTTTGCTGCGGTCCCGGGGGGGCAAATATGGTATCGTCTCTGTGGAGAGTACGAGACGGGACACGGTCCTTCAGGGGTCGGGCCCCCTCTTCGATGCTCTCGGAAAGAAGAAAAACTGGTACGGACGGGCAAAGGGACTCATCGGCCCCGGAGGGAGCTCCGGCCTCGCCGATATCCTGAGTGCCGTCCGTCATCTCAAACAGGGGGCGGAAAGATGAATCAGGAGAACAACCGGTCCTTCGAGGAACTCTTGGAGGTCATGAAAAGGCTGCGCGCCCCGGGGGGGTGCCCCTGGGACAGAGAACAGACTTTGTCCGACCTCAGGACATACATCGTCGAAGAGGCCTACGAACTCGTGGAGGCCATCTCGGGAGGAAGGGCTGAGGATATAATGGAGGAGTGCGGCGACCTCCTTCTCCAGGTGGTCTTCGTGGCGTCCGTGGCCGAGGAGGAGGGGCTCTTCTCCATGAAGGATGTCCTGACCGGCCTGACGGAAAAGCTTGTGCGCCGCCACCCCCATGTCTTCGCCGGCAGGGATGCCGCTACAAGCGCGGAGGTCCTCCGGAACTGGGAGGAGATCAAGACCGGCGAAAAGGCGAAAAAGAAGAAGGACCTTTCCCTCCTCGGAGGAGTTCCCAGGGGGCTTCCCCCCCTGGCCAAGGCCGGGCGCATCCAGTCGAAGGCAGCTCACGTAGGTTTTGACTGGAAAAAGGGGGAACTTTCTCCCCTTTATGGTAAAGTGGAGGAGGAACTGGAAGAGGTCCGCCAGGCGGCGGAAACCGGAAGGAAAGAAATCCTGGAAGAGGAAATGGGGGATCTTTTCTTTGCTTCGGTCAACCTCGCCAGACACCTCGGGGTCAACCCCGAAGCGGCCCTCGCCAGGGCCAACGGAAAGTTCGACCAGAGGTTCCGCCGGGTCGAGGAATACGTAGCTGCCGATGAGCGCCCCTGGAGCTCCTACTCAACGGATGAACTTGACACCCTGTGGAACCGTGCCAAGGCCGACTGTTCCGGAGAGTGAAAGATTTCGAAAGAAAAGTACGGAATAAATATCATCTGAATAAACGGAGGAAAATGAGAAAATGAAGAACGATCAGGCTAAAAAAAGCAATCCTTCACCGAAGGAAGACGAAAAGAAGATAATCTTTCAGCAGGAAACGGAAAAAAGAGAAGCCCCGTCACCGGCGGTCCGCAAGATAGGGATCACCGACACAAGCCTTCGGGACGGACACCAGTCCCTCATGGCCACCAGGATGGGGATAGAGGACATGATCCCCGTGGCGGAGATGATGGACGACGTGGGTTTCCACTCCATGGAAGTCTGGGGAGGGGCCACCTTCGACACGGCCATGCGCTACCTTGACGAGGACCCCTGGGAGCGCCTCAGAATCCTCCGCAAGCTCTTCAAGAAGACGAAGCTCCAGATGCTCCTCCGGGGGCAGAACGTCGTGGGGTACCGCCACTACGCCGACGATACGGTCCGGGAGTTCGTCAAGCGGGCCGTGGGGAACGGCCTGGACATCATCCGCGTCTTCGACGCCCTCAACGACCTCAGGAACATGGAGGTCGCTGCCGACCAGATCAAAAAAGAGGGAGCCCATCTCCAGCTCTCCTTCTCATTCACCCTCTCGCCGGTGCACTCCCTCAAGGCCTTCGCCGATCTCTCCCGGCAGATGAAATCCATGGGGGCCGACTCCATCTGCATCAAGGACATGGCGGGGATCATCAGCCCCGTGGAGACCGCGGCCCTCGTGAAGGCCATCAAAAAGGAGACGAACCTTCCCGTTCAGATCCACTCCCACTATACGAGCGGCATGGCCTCCATGGCCTACTACGCCGGCCTTGAGGCCGGCGCCGACGTGGTGGACTGCGCCATGTCCCCCTTCGCCCTCGGAACGAGCCAGCCCCCCGTGGAATCCCTCGTTGCCGGGCTGAGGGGCGGGGCCTTCGATACGGATATCGAACTCGAGCAGCTTGTCCCCATCACCCATCACTTCAAGAAGATCCGTGAAAAGCATTCGAAGATCTTTATGGATCTCGGGGGAATCGACATAAACGTGCTCATCTACCAGATCCCAGGGGGGATGTACTCAAACCTCGTGAGCCAGCTCAGGGATCAGAACGCCCTCGACCGCCTGCAGGAGGTTCTGAAGGAGGTTCCCAGGGTCCGCAAGGAGATGGGGTACCCCCCCCTCGTGACCCCCACAAGCCAGATCGTGGGCACCCAGGCTACCCTCAACGTCCTTGTGGGCGAACGATGGAAGATCGTGCCGAAGGAGGTCAAGAGCTACTTCCTCGGACAGTACGGCAAGCCCCCCGCAGAGGTTGACCCGGAGATTCAGAAAAAAGTCATCGGGGACGAGCAGCCCATCACCGGCCGGCCGGGAGAATTCATTCCCCCCGAGCTTGAGGCTGCCCGGGAGATCGTCGGTCCCTGGGTGCTTCAGCCCGAGGACGTGCTCAGCTATGTCCTTTTCCCCAATGTGGCGAAGGATTTCCTCATGAAGAAATTCGCCCGGGAGTTAAAGGTCGACGTCGGCCTCGCAGAGCTTGTGGACGGAGCCGCCTACCCCCTGTAGAAAAGAGGGACACTACACAGACAGATGGAAAGAAATGGTGATTTCGACCCCCGGGAGACGGGAGTCTTTTTAAAAGAGCTTGAATTCGCCGACAGCGATACTCTGGCTCGCCTTGCAGGCAAGGACGACGAGAATATCGACGCCGTGGAGCTGCGCTACCCCGTGCGCATTATGGTGCGGGGGCAGCGCATGGCTGTCCGCGGTCCCGACAGCGACGCGGTGAACGAGGTCCACGGACTTCTCCAGCAGCTTCACGCCATCGCGGGAAAGGGTCACAGCATCCATCTCGCCGATGTACGCTATGCCATGGACATGATCGCCGAAAAGGGGGAGGTCAACCTCTCCCACATCTTCTCCGAGGTTATCTGCACCACTGCAAGGGGAAAGCCGATCCGGGCCAAGACGGAGGGGCAGCGGAACTACCTCCAGGCCATCCGGTCAAACCATATCGTCTTCACCATCGGCCCGGCGGGGACGGGGAAGACCTATCTCGCCGTATGCCATGCCGTCTCTTTGCTGAAGGCCTCGGCCATCAGCAGGATCGTCCTCGTCCGCCCCGCCGTGGAGGCGGGGGAGAGCCTCGGATATCTCCCCGGAGATCTCCGGGAGAAGGTGGAGCCCTACGTCCGCCCCCTCTACGACGCCTTCTACGAGCTCCTCTCGCCGGAGCGTTTCCTCCGGTACGTGGACAAGGGGGTCATTGAGATCGCCCCCCTCGCCTACATGAGGGGGCGCACCCTCAACGACAGCTTCATCATCCTCGACGAGGCCCAGAACACCACCCCCGAGCAGATGAAGATGTTCCTCACCCGCCTCGGCTTCGGATCAAAGGCGGTGGTCACCGGCGACGTCACCCAGGTCGACCTCCCCTCGGGGAGGATGTCCGGGCTCAAGCAGGTCCGGGAGATACTGCAGGATATCGAGGGGATAGAATTCTTCTATCTCACCCACTCTGACGTGGTGCGCCACGAGATAGTCCAGCAGGTGGTGAAGGCTTACGAACGGTATGACGAGCAGCGCGAACGGAACGGGTAAAAAACCGGGCCGCTCCGGAAAAAGTACAGGGATCATCGGCTGGATTGCGGAGGGGTACCCCCTCTTCCGCATCGGGGCGGTTGTTATCCTCATGGTCTTTGCCCTCTCCGTACTGCTCATGAAATGGACCTTCGAGGACAGGGTTCTCGGCTTTGTCCCCGGAGGTTTCTCCCCCCGTACCTATTTCGCCCTCTACCCCATGAAATATGCCGACGAAGAGGGGACGAAGATCCTCCGGTCGAGGGTGGGGGAGACGGTCGCCGGCGTCCTCGTCCGGGACGGGGCGGCGAAGGACCGGCTTATCCACCGCATCGAGGCCATGGCGGCGGGGAAACTCGAAGACCTTCCCCTCTCCACCGATCTCGCGGAACTGCTGAAAAGCGATGATCCCGAGTCAAGAAAGCAGATCCTCCGGGAGGCCGCCCGGGTGGCGGAAGTCTTTCTCGAAGGGGCCGCCATGGAGGGGTACGGCCTCGCCCCCTCCCCCGAGCTGATATGGAGGGAGATAGAAAAACTCTCCCTCCCCATGGATAAGAACAACATCATCTACCAGATCCTCGACGAACTCCTGCCTCCCCTCACCCGGGTCGACGAGGACCTCACCCGCACCCTCAGAAGCGAAATGGCCGAATCCCTCCAGCCTCTGGAGCGGACCGTCGCCCCCGGCGACATCCTCGTGGAGAAGGGGCAGGTCATCACCCCCCAGGTGGCGGGAATTCTCAAGATGCAGGGGTACTCGGAGATCACCTTCCCCTGGAAGCAGATCTTCTTCGCCCTGGTGGCCATCCCCTTCTGGCCCCTGTGGATCCGCCTCCGGACGGGAAGGCCCTCCGCCGGGTCCAGAAAGGTCCACCCCTGGCTCTATATTTCCTTCATCGTGGGGCTGAGCTGGCTCCTCGAATATGTCTCCTCCACCTTCTCCGCCGAGGGGATGGGGAGCCTCTTCCTCACCGGGTGCGCCTATCTCACCCTTCCGTCGGGGCTGGCCCTCCAGGTCGTCCTCGGAGGAAGCCTCCTCGGAGCGGTAGTCGTCACCGGGCTTTCCGCCCTCCACGTGGTCATCGTCTCCTCCATGGGGATCGTCAGCGCCCTGGCGGGGTATTTTCTTCTCAAGGAGATTCACTCCCGGGGGCACCTCTGGAGCCACCTGCTTCTCCTCGGCCTCCTCCAGGCCCTCGTGGGGATCTTCGTCCGGTGGGCCTTCGACCTCACCCTCTTTCCGAACACCTTCCTCTATCTCCTCGGAGGGAACGTCGTGTGGAGCACCCTGGTGATCGCCATCCTTCCCCTCCTCGAGAACACCTTCGACGTCATCTCCCCTCTGCGTCTCATGGAGCTGAGCCACCCCTCAAACCCCCTCCTGAAGAAGCTCCAGATCGAGGCTCCGGGGACATACCACCATTCCCTCATGCTCGGAACTCTAGCGGAGGTTGTGGCAGACCGGCTGGGGATGAACTCGAAGCTGATCAAGGCGGGAGCCTATTTTCACGACATCGGCAAGCTCCGCCGCCCCCAATTCTTCGTGGAGAACCAGCTCGGCAGTGAAAATATCCACGACGAGATCAAGCCCACCCTCTCGGGACTCGTGATCACCTCCCATGTGCGGGAGGGGCTCGAGCTCGCCGAGGAATACCATCTGCCGGACCTCATCCGGCAGTTCATAGCGGAGCACCACGGCACCACCTGCCTCTCCTACTTCTACCGCAAGGCCCTGAACGAGGGGCACGAGGTCCCCCGGGAGCAGTTCTGCTACCCCGGCCCCCGCCCCCAGTCACGGGAGACGGGGCTGCTCATGCTCGTTGACTCCATCGAGGCGGCGGTCCGGGCGGAGATGCGTTCCACCACCACGGTCCCGGATCTCAAGAAGACCATCGACGGAGTGATCGAGGCGAAGGTGGCGGAGGGGCAGCTCGACAATATAGATTTCACCCTGAGAGACCTTGCTGTCATCGGGGAGACTTTGCTCACATCCTTCCAGTCCATGTACCACACCCGGAAGGTGAAGGAGCTCAAGGAAATTTCAAAGGACACACCTGATAAGGACACACCTAAAACAGAAACACGGGAGGACGATGGCATTGAAGCTTCAATTGCATCTCGACAATAACGACGATCCTGACCCGGCAAGTAGATCGCCCCTCGGGGACATCCTCGCCCGGGCCCCCGGGGTGCTTGCGGCGGCCCTTGAGGAACTTCCGGAGGGAAAGGGCCTTCCCGGCAGGGTTGAAATCTCCCTCTCCTTTCTCTCTCCCGACGAGATGAGAGAGCAGAACAGGGCCTACCGGGACGTGGACGCCCCAACGGACGTCCTCTCCTTTCCCCTCTGGGAGGAGGACGGGGTTTTCCGCCCCGACTCCACCCTGCCGGTTCTCCCCCTCGGGGATATCCTCATC
>JALHFZ010000043.1:14073-21264 GCA_022837505.1 Synergistaceae bacterium | reverse complement strand
AGCCCCAGTAAACGGCGGCCGTAACTATAACGGTCCTAAGGTAGCGAAATTCCTTGTCGGGTAAGTTCCGACCTGCACGAATGGTGTAACGATCTGAGCGCTGTCTCAACGGGAGACCCGGTGAAATTGTGGTCCTGGTAAAGACACCAGGTACCTGTGGTGGGACGGAAAGACCCCATGGAGCTTTACTGTAGCCTGGTACTGAATTTTGTCCTATCATGCACAGGATAGGTGGGAGGCTGTGAAGGATGCGCTTTGGCGTATCTGGAGCCATCCTTGGGATACCACCCTTGATATGACGGAATTCTAACCCCGAACGTCTGAAACGGCGCGGGGGACCCTGCCAGGTGGGCAGTTTGACTGGGGCGGTCGCCTCCCAAAGAGTAACGGAGGCGCGCGATGGTCACCTCAGGGCGAATGGAAATCGCCCTACAGAGAGCGCAAGCGTATAAGGTGGCCTGACTGAAAGACCGACGGGTCGATCAGGGACGAAAGTCGGTGCTAGTGATCCGGCGGTTCCGCATGGAAGGGCCGTCGCTCAACGGATAAAAGCTACCCTGGGGATAACAGGGGCTGAAGCAGGTCCCAAGGGTTGGTCTGTTCGCCCATTAAAGCGGTACGTGAGCTGGGTTTAGAACGTCGTGAGACAGTTCGGTCCCTATCCACCACGGGCGTAGGGTATTTGAGGAGATCTGCTTCTAGTACGAGAGGACCGAAGTGGACGAACCACTGGTGTACCGGTTGTGACGCCAGTTGCATACGCCGGGTAGCTATGTTCGGCACGGATAACCGCTGAAGGCATCTAAGCGGGAAGCCGCCTCCAAGATGAGATACCCCATTCGCAAGAAGTAAGGCGTCCCGGAGACTACGGGATACATAGGCCGGAGGTGTACGCCCTGAGAGGGGTTGAGCTGACCGGTACTAATACGCCGAGGCCTTTTCCTCTTTTTTCTTTCTTCTTCTAAGAAGCTGTTATGTCTGTGGAGATCTTATGAATTGGATTTCCGGTGGTTTTTGCGGAGGGGTCACACCCGGTTCCATGCCGTTCCATGCCGAACCCGGCAGTTAAGCCCTCCAGCGCCGATGGTACTGCGGAGGCTATCCGTGGGAGAGTAGGTCACTGCCGGAAATCCTTACTGAACAAACAAACACGGGGGCGTTCCTCAAAAGGAACGCCCCCGTGCTGTATCTGCCCCTGCCTTACTCTGAGGCCTCTACCCCTGAGGTGCGAGGGGAGTGTCCCGGAGCAGCGCAAGGGGGGAGGATGTGCTCACCCGGTCCGCCCCCGCCGCGAAGAGGGGGTATATGCTCCTGAATCCATTCCCCTCCCTTTCAGCTTCAACGGACGCGCAGATCTTCATCGACTCCGGTGCGGCGGATTTCAAAAGGGCGATCTCTCCGATAGCGGAATTTCCCCACAGTCCGCTGCCGCACCGCACCCAGTCTGCCCTGGCAAGTTCAGCGAGCCGCACGGCTGCGATAATCTCCTCTTCAGAAAGCATGGATGTCTCCAAAGTAAAGGAGAGGGACACACCCTCAGAGACCTCCCTCAGGCGTTCCATTTCCCGCCGCAGTTCCGAGGTGTCCGGCTTTTTCAATTTCCAGTGCGACAGGGTGACGGAGATCTCCCGGGCACCCGAGTCGATAGCGCGGCGAGTCTCCTCTTCCTGAATCTCCACAGGGGAAGTTCCCAGGGGGTAGGAAATTGCTGCCGCCGGGGAGACGCTGCCCGGAGACAGAAGATCCTTTGCTGCCCCTATCCACGGAAGGGGGACGCAGAGGGCCGCGAAGTTCCGCCCGAGGGCAAGGGCGCACAGAGATTCGAGCTCCCCTTCGGACAGGAGGGGGCGAAGGGCGGTATGCTCGATCCGGGAAGGGAGGTCAAACCCTTCGCCAAGATCGAACATGCCGGCCTCAGCCTGGGCAGCCCTTCTGCGGGCTACTCCTGAAAGAAGCTCGAGATCTGTAGTCATCTCTCAAAGGGTCCCTACTGAAAACAGGAGCAGATATCCTCGTTTTTCCCCGTCCCTTCGGCAATGCGCAGGCTCTCGACCTTGATTTTCCCTCTCCGCTGGAGTGAGAGAAGAATGGCCAGAAGGGAGGATTCGCTGATGCCGATCATCCCGGCAGTTTCAGAGACAGCCATCTCCTTTCCCGGTTCGGCAAGTCGCAGTACTTCCCTTCCGATAAGGGACAGCCACTGATCGAAGAGCACCTGCATCTCGGGCAGGGTGACGGAGCACATCTGGGCAGTGCGGGAGACGGATTCAACCAGCCTGGCGGTGACAAGCCCCTCGGACTCAAGGAGTTTTTTTATTTCATCGTACATTTCCTTTTCATTCATGTCGTCTCATCCTCTCTGTAATGTAAAAACGCGGTTTCGTGAAGACTGTCATCAATGGTACAATAAAAACATCAGAAAAACCGCTTCTTCCACTGTATTTGCTTCTCTTTGCGAGTCCTGAAAAAGAGTGAAGACGGAGGAGGGCAATTCCATGAATAAAAGGCTTGGCGTAATCTCAGATACCCACGGAGAAATGGAAGGATGGTCCCGGGCCCTCGGTCTCTGGGGTAGAATAGACGGAGTTCTCCACGCAGGGGATGTGCTCTCTCCCGGGGCGGAAGAGTTGGCGGACTCCATAAGGACTGTCCCCTTTCCGGTGATAATATCAAAAGGCAACATCGACTCCCCGGAGGACGAAGGGCTTCTGGGCCGTCCGCTCATGGCACCCTACTGCACCGTCTGGTGGAACGGCCTCCTTATTCTTGTGGGGCACGGCGACCATTTTCCTCGGCTTCGGGAGACCGCCCTTTCCTGCGGGGCTGACCTGGTGGTCTACGGCCACACTCATATATCCTCAATAGTTCGGGAAGGGGGCACGATCTTCCTTAATCCGGGGTCCGCATCCCTCCCCAAGGGGAGGGACCCGGCGAGCGCGGCCCTTCTCGATGAAGAGGGGATTTCAATTTTTGTCCTGCAGAACGGGGAACTTCTTCACAGGGAGCCCTGGCAGCCGGACAGAAGCACAGCCGATAATTTCAGGGGGTAGGTTCAATGGCAGCAGCAGCGGCCGTTAAAGAGAAAGTACAGCCACAAGGCAAAGATGAAATCGGGGGAGAGCAGATCACCCTTGTCTTCGCCCTGGGGGGAGAAGATTACGGACTCGATGTCAAATACGTCAAGGAAATCGTACGTATTCCTCCCTTCATCACCCGGGTACCGAACGCTCCCTCCTCCGTCAGGGGGGTCATCAATCTCAGGGGGTCAATCGTTCCCGTCTTTGACATGCGTCAGAAGATGGAAGTGGCGGGAAAGGACCTTACCGATGAGGCCAGAATCGTCGTTTTATCCTGGAACGAAGTCCTCTTCGGCATTATCGTAGACGGGGTAAGGGAAGTCTCCACGATTTATGACGGCCAGATCGAGCCCGCTCCCCAGCTGAGCGTATCCATTGAAAGAAAATATCTTCTGGGAGTGGCGAAGCGGGATGACGGCA
Source organism: Synergistaceae bacterium (assembly GCA_022837505.1). Classification (GTDB taxonomy): domain Bacteria; phylum Synergistota; class Synergistia; order Synergistales; family Aminobacteriaceae; genus JALHFZ01. The sequence goes on along the minus strand of JALHFZ010000043.1, from coordinate 17,767 downwards.
GGCTGATCGTCCTCCTCGATCTTCCCGTTCTTTTCGGTATAGACGACATTCTCGACGACGGCAGGACCGCAAACTGAGGGATGCTCATCGACCTGCACCTTCACAGCACCTTCTCTGACGGTACCTTTACGCCCGGAGAACTCGTTCTTCAGGGCAGGAAGCTCGGAATTTCCGTACTGGCCCTTACGGACCACGATACGATCGCCGGCCTTCCGGAATTCCGGAGGGCCTGCAAAAAGCAGAGGATGGCCTGTGTCTCCGGAATAGAGCTGTCCGCCGATTTCCCCGGGACGCTCCACATCCTCGGATACCGCATCGACTCGGATGACGGCGGGTTGGAAAAAGCCCTGAGCCGTGTTCAGACCGGCAGGGAGGATAGAAACAGCGCCATGATCCGAAAGCTTGGCGATCTCGGCATGGACATCACCATGGAGGAAGTGCAGAAAGAGGCGGGGGGAGATATTGTGGGCCGGCCTCACATGGCTCGTATCCTCGTAAAAAAGGGGTATGTACCTGACGGGAGCGCCGCATTTTCCCGCTTTCTGCAAAAAGGCGCGCCGGCCTATGAAGACCGATTCCGCCTTTCCCCTTCCGAATGCATAGACCTGATCCGAAGGGCCGGCGGAGTGGCAGTCCTCGCCCATCCGGGGCAGACTTCCGAGAATGCCGGAGAATTAAAGAAAATTCTTTCCGATCTGAAAAAAGAGGGGCTCTGGGGGCTCGAATGCATAACGCCGAAACATCGGGCGGAGCAGTGTGTTGAATATCTTACCCTGGCTGCGGAGTTTTCCCTCTTCCCTACGGCGGGGAGTGATTTTCACGGAATGAACGCCTCCTCTTCCATGGGCATCTCCGTTGCGGATGATTTTCTTCCCTGGGCCCGTCTGGGCGTGCGCCTCTGACCCCCGGAAAAAATATAAAATTTCCGTAAAAAGCCCTCGGGAAAGAACCCCTTTGGTGTTATCATATGCATTTGAAATCCATGGCTGCGGCCATTCAAGGAGGATGTATTCATGTTCCCTATCGATCTGAAAAGCGATACCGTAACCCGCCCCTCCCAGGGGATGCGGAAGGCCATGGCAGAGGCGGAAGTAGGAGATGACGTTTATCACGAAGATCCTACAGTTCATCGCCTCGAAGAGAAGGGCGCGTCCCTGACAGGAAAGGAAGCCGCCCTGTACCTTACTTCCGGTACCATGGGCAATATCGTCGCCCTCCTTACCCACTGCTGCCGGGGTGACGCTGCCATCGTGGGGGCAGACTCCCACATTCTCAACTACGAGGGAGGGGGTCTGGCCGCCCTCGGGGGCATCCTTCCCCTTGCGGCAGACGATTCGTCCGGGATTATTCCTCCGGAGGAAGTCGTCCGCTTCTGCAGACCATCCAACGTCCATTTCGCCCCCGTCACGCTCCTGTGCATGGAGAACACCCACAACCGGTGCGGCGGCCTCGCCCTCTCCCCCGAAGAGATGGAGGAAACAGTCGACCAGGCCCGGAAGTGCGGTCTGCTCGTCCACCTGGACGGAGCGCGGGTTTTCAACGCCGCCGCAGCCTGGGATGTGGGCGTCGATGCCTACGGCACCCTCGTTGATTCTGTTCAGATCTGCCTCTCCAAGGGGCTGGGCGCCCCCGTGGGCAGCCTGCTCTGCGGCACCAGGGAGTTCGTCGAACGGGCGCGGTTCTGGAGAAAGAAAGTCGGCGGAGGGCTCCGCCAGGCGGGGATCATCGCCGCTGCGGGGCTGTACGCTTTCGAGCATAATCTTCCCCGGCTCAAAGAGGACCATGAGAACGCAGCCCTTCTCGGTTCCCTCCTTGCGGAGGGGGGAATCGAAGTGGAGCGGAATGCGAAACCCACGAATATGGTCTACTTCAGAATTCCCGTCTCCGTATCCGAGACCCTTCCCCGGCGGTGCGCCGCCCGAGGCGTGCTCTTCAACGCCGCGGGGCCGGGGCGTATCCGTCTTGTGACCCATCTTGACGTCTCAAGGGAGCAGGCGGCTGCGGCGGCCAGGATCATCCTTGAGGAGGTTTTCTCTTCGTGAACCCCCCAATTTCCCGCGGCCGTGCGGAGGATGCAGCATCCTTCCTTCTCCGCAGGGCAAAGGAGAAGGGGGCCGCAGGGGCGGACGTCCTCTATACTTTTCGGAGCGGTCAGTCTCTGGCCCTCTGCGACGGGAAGCCTGAAAAAGATTCTTCCGGGACGTCCATTGCCGTAGGGCTCAGGACCATCGACCGGGAAGGCCGCCAGGGGGTAGCCCACAGCAACTCTCTCGATCGGGAATTTCTTGAGAATATCGTGGAGTGGAGTCTCCTGAACTGCTCCTCCTCCGAGGCGGATCCTCATATTTTTCTCGCCGATGGTCCCCTTGCGGACCTCCCTGATCTTGATCTCACCGATTCCTCCCTTTCCGGGATCACCGGAGAGCAGCGCATGGCCTGGTGCAAAGAGATGGACGAGGTCGCCCGGGCGTCGGACCCGAGGGTTCTGTCCGTCCGGAGCGCCTCCTGGTCTGACGGCGGCGGTGAAGTCCTCTATGCATCCACCTCGGGTGTCTCGGGGTGGTACGGCGGAACAAGCGGAGCCTGCGGCCTCGCTGTAATCATGCAGGACGGAGAGGCCATGGAGATGGGGGGGTACGGAGAGGAAAGCCGTTCCCTTGCGGGGCTTTCTCCCGCCCGGACCGCCCGGGAGGCCGTCCGCCGGACGGCCCTCATACTGGGAGGGGAACCCCTGGATACGGGCAGATATGACCTCCTCCTCGACGGCGAGGCTGCGTCGTCCCTCATTGACGTCCTCGGCGAGCTCTTTCTGGCCTCAGCCATCCACAAAAACACCTCTTTGCTGAAGGGGAAGATGGGAAAAAAGGTCGCTTCGTCCTCCATGACCCTGACGGATGACGGCCTGCTGCGAAGGGGTCTCGGAAGCGCCCCCTTTGACGGCGAGGGCGTTCCCTGCCGGACGACCAGAATCCTCTCAGACGGAGTGGTGGAAGGATGGCTCTATAATCTGAAATATGCCTCTCTTTACGGAACGGCCTCAACGGGAAACGCCGACCGCTCAGCCTCAAGCGTTCCCGACGTGGCCTGCTCGAACCTCTCCCTCTCTCCGGGCCCATGGTCCCGGGAGGACATGCTCCTTCAGATCGCAAAGGGGCTCTATGTCACGGAATTCCTCGGCCTCCACACCATCAACCCTGTGAGCGGCGACTATTCCGTCGGAATCAAGGGAGCATCCATCGAAGGGGGAGAAATAGGCGTCCCCTTCTCAGGAATGACCATCGCCGGAAATCTGAAGGACTTCTTGTTTTCGGTGGATCTCGTGGGAAAGGATTTTGCATTCTATGGAAGCACAGGGGCATCCTCAATGCTGGTACGGGATATTGCGGCAGCGGGCCGGTAGCCTTCTCGTCCTGCTTCTCCTTCTTCTGTTCTGTTCTTCCGCGGCCTGCGGAGGGGAAGGGCTGACCCTCTATTCGGGCAGTACTCCTCTTGGTTCGGTCCCCTCCGTTAAAAAGGGACGATCTCTTCTCGTCTCCGCCGGGGTGATGGCCAAACTGCTTCAGTTGAATGCCGTCGAAAAGGGAGATACCTTCATCATCAGCAGTGAAAAGAGCAAGCTTCAGCTCGTAGCCGACGCTGCGGCCGTATGGCTTGATGTGGAGCTCGTCCCCCTTGCGGCCTCCTGTATCTCCAC
>JALHFZ010000043.1:0-14058 GCA_022837505.1 Synergistaceae bacterium | reverse complement strand
GCTTCAGCTCGTAGCCGACGCTGCGGCCGTATGGCTTGATGTGGAGCTCGTCCCCCTTGCGGCCTCCTGTATCTCCACCCCGGAGGGGTGGTTTGTCGAGAGCCGGTCGGCCCTGAAGATCTTTAACGGCCTTCTCACCCGGTCCGGCCGGAAGGGAAATCTGCAGTGGAAGGCAGGGGCGGAGGAAGGGGAGGAGCCGTCCGAGACCCCGAAGCCCCGGGAGATACCCCGGCTCGTTCCCGAAAAAACTGAAACTCCCCCGTCAGGAAGCAGGCCCGTTCTTCGAGGAATCCGGTGGGGAATAGAGGATGGAAAAATCCGAACAGTCCTTGATATCGAAGGGGACGGGGAGGCTGAGCTTCAGCAGTCCTCCGGAGGGGTCAAGATCACCTTCGGCCCCGGCGCACCCTCCCTGCCGGGGATGCCCTCTCCCTGCGGCGAGGTTAAGGTTGCCGCCCTGAACTTCGGCGACAGGGTCCTCTATGAATTCACCTCCCCGCTCCCGGTGGAAATTATCACCCTCTCTGACCCGAGAAGGATCGTCCTTGATTTTCTTCGCGGAGGGGGACAGGAAAAGGGGCCGGGGGTTGATATTGCGGAGGAGCGGCCTGCGGAAAAAAGAGCCGCCCCTTCAAGCGGTACGACCAGCAAGGGGTCGGGGATCGTGGTCATCGATCCCGGCCACGGAGGGAAGGACCCCGGTGCGGTGGCGAACGGCCTCAGGGAAAAGGACATCAACCTGGCCGTCTCCCTGAAACTGGCCGCCGCTTTGAAAAAAAAGGGGATTGATGTCCGCCTTACCCGAAATTCCGATGTCTATCTCACTTTGAAGGAACGGACCAATCTGGCCAATCAGTGGAATGCCGAGGTTTTCATCAGTATTCACGCCAACGCCCTGCCTAAAGGCCGCCATGCCACCGGGATGGAGATTTATCTCATGGCGTTGCCTACGGACAAGGACGCAATGCAGCTCGCCCTGATAGAAAACCGCGATATGGCCGAGGGGAACGGAGACACATCGAAGGCCGCGGACAGCAGAACGAAAATGCTCCTCAATATACTGGGGAATATGCAGCAGAACGCAAAGATCAGTGAAAGCACAGGGTTCGCAGAACATCTCTTTGCCGCGGGGCAGAAGGGGAAGATCAAGATGCGCCGGGTGGCCCAGGCTCCGTTTTTCGTCCTTCGGGGGGCCGCCATGCCTTCTGTGCTCATCGAAACGGGTTTCCTGACCGAAAAGTCCGAGGCCCGGATGCTCTCGGACGGCACCTATCAAAACCGTATGGCCGACTCTCTTGCAGAGGGCATTGCCGGTTTTCTCGCGACTTTATAACTGTTCCGCCTGAAAAAATGAGGGAGGGGAGTACTCTATGGAAGAAAAATACGAAGATGAGTACGAGGACGACTATACAATGAGAAATATAGGCCGGGAAGACGCCCCGGACGGGCAGGGGGAACCCTACCGTTCGTCCCGCCGCCGCAGACCCGCCAGGGAGGAAGTGAAGAAAGCCCCCCTTCTCTTCCGGATCGTCGCCTGGGCGGGGGTCATCCTTTTCTGTTTCGTGGCCGGCTATGTGGGAACATCCCTCGCCTTGAGAATGCTGAACCGGAAGGATATTCTCGTCCGTTCGGACGTGGCGGAGAACCGTGAGGGGGCCGCGGAGATGCTTGAACAGGAGGATGGGGAAATCCGCCTCAACGCCAGAAAAGTTGGCTTCACCCTTTATTATCCAAAAGAGGGAACGATCGCCGCCGAGAAGGTTGAACTTCTTTCGGGCATTATGGACGATGACATCCGCCAGGTGGTCGGAAAGATCATCTCTTTTCTGCCCGGAAAATTCTCTGCCGATGTGAAAGTGCTCCATACCTTCCGGGCGGGAAACACCCTCTATCTTGATTTTCCCGCCGCCTTCGTCTCCTCTCTGGCGAGCCAGGGTAAGGAGGAGAGCACCCTCTTCATCACAGGGGTAGTTCAGACGATGACCGAAAACTTTTCCCCCATCGTAAAGGTGCGCTTTCTCGTGGACGGAGAGGTTCCCGGAGAGAAGTCCGGCTCCCCCGTGGACCTTTCCGTCCCCTGGCAGCTCCCGAAGGCATGACCCCGGTGATCGACCGCAGGGACGGACGGAGGGAGGACGAGCTTCGTCCCGTATCTTTTGAACGGAACTACACCCGCTACGCCGAGGGTTCTGTCCTCGTCTCCTTCGGAAACACCCGGGTCCTGTGCAACGCTACGGTGGAGGAGCGGGTTCCCCCCTTTCTCCGGGGAAGCGGCAAGGGGTGGATTACCGCCGAATACTCCATGCTCCCCCGGGCCACTGCCGTACGGACAACGAGGAGCACCGCAAGAGGAGGCCCGGACGGCAGAAGCACTGAAATCCAGAGGCTCGTCGGCAGGGTTCTCCGCTCTGCTGTCGACATGACCGCCCTCGGAGAGCGGACGATCATCCTCGACTGCGATGTGCTCCAGGCCGACGGAGGAACCCGGACCGCGGCAGTCTCGGGAGGGTTTGTGGCCCTTGTGGACAGCCTGCGGTTTCTTCAGGAAAAGGGCGCCTTCGGGACCCTCCCTCTGAAATTCTCCCTTGCCGCCGTCAGCATCGGGAAAATAGAGGGAGAAATGCTTCTCGACCTTGACTACAGCGAAGACTGCCGGGCTGAGGTGGATATGAATATCTTCATGACCTCCACCGGTGACTTCGTTGAAATTCAGGGGACCGGGGAGAGGGGAGTCTTCTCTCCGGATGAACTCCAGGCCTTCCTCTCCCTCGGTACAAAGGGAATCCGGGAAATCCTTGATCTTCAGGAAAAGGCCCTGGACCTGCTATGAAGAACCCTCTGTCCGCGGGGCTTCTCTTCGCAAGCGGCAACCGTCATAAATACGGCGAGGTGGCGGAGCTCTTCGCCCCTCTGGGAATCCCCATCATCTTCGGCCCTGACAGGGCTTTGCTTGACGTGGAGGAGGACGGAACGACCTACGCCTCCAACGCCTATATCAAAGCCAGGGCATGGGCGGAAACCACAGGCCTTCCCTCCCTTGCCGACGACAGCGGCGTGGAGGTCCGTGCCCTTGACTGGCGCCCGGGTATTTTCTCCGCACGAATGGCGGAGGATGACCCCGGCAGGGTGGAATGGATGCTTCACCAGATGAGGGGGGAGACTGACCGGTATGCCCGCTATGTGGCCGCCTTCGCCCTCTGTTTTCCCGGCGAGGGTTTTTCCCTTATCACCGAGGGGGTTTGTCCGGGAGAAATCACCGGAGAACCGAGGGGGAGGGGGGGGTTCGGCTACGATCCGGTTTTCCGCCCCCTGGGTCAGACAGGGACCTTCGGCGAAATTTCCAGGGAGATAAAAGGCGCCATCTCCCATCGTGCCCTTGCAGGTTATGCAATGATGGATATTCTTTCCCATAGTTCTGTGATAAAATAGCTTTTCGTTTGGACAGGGTTCCAATTTTCTAGGAGGTGCGCAGCGTGAAGACTATACTTGGAGTTATACACATCCTTATCTGCATTTCCCTTTCAGGGGTGATCCTTCTTCAGCAGAGAAAACAGGGAGGGTTCTCCGGAATCTTCGGAGGAGGAACGCAGGCCGACATGGGAGGCAGCCAGTGGCAGCGATTCACGGGGTTATCAAAGGTCACGGTTGTACTGACCGTTCTCTTCATGGTGACGGCAATAGTCCTCGTCCTCTATAAATAGCCGTCATGGAGACAACCCCCTGCGAAGGAGATACTTCTTCTTTGGCGACCCTCGACAGCTATCGGGACGTTCAGGAGTTCTCAGTTCGGGAAGACCGGCTTTTTTCCGCCACCCATGAGGAAATTCTCGGGGGCTATACTACCGATGTCTACTTTGTAAAGACCCGGGATGTCCTCCGAGCCGCCGGCAAACTCTGCACCAGCGTCACTTCCGAGGTCTTTGCCAGAAAGCCCGGTGTATTCGCGGGCCTTGAAGAGACTCTCAGGGTCCTTGAAAACTCCGATGTGGAGGTCTGGGCCCTTCGGGAGGGAGACTCCTTTTATCCCCAGGAGGTCCTTCTCAGAATAGAGGGCCCCTATGAGGCCTTCGGGATGTACGAAACAGTCATCCTCGGCATGCTTGCCAGCTCCTCCGCCTGGGCGACCGCTGCCCGGGAATGTGTTGAGGCCGCGGGGGGGAAACCCGTCCTCTGCTTCGGCGCCAGGCATGTGCACCCCGCCATCGCTCCGGTCATGGAGCGGACAGCCGTCCGTACAGGGGGGTGTGCCGGTGCTAGCTGCATCCTCGGCGCCCGCCTCGCGGGAAGAGAGCCTCTGGGGACCGTTCCCCATGCCGCCGTGCTTATTATGGGAGACACCGTCTCTCTCGCCCTGCAATACGATTCGGTCATGCCCGAGGGGGAACCCCGTATCGTTCTTGTAGATACCTTCAAGGATGAATGGGAAGAGACCTCCAGGGTGGCCTCTGCCCTCGGGGACAAGCTTTCGGCAGTCCGTCTCGACACTCCCGGCGAAAGAGGAGGGGTTTCCCCCGCCCTTGTCCGGGAAATCCGTGCCCGCCTTGATCTTGCGGGGTTCCCGGAAGTGGAGATCGTGGTCTCAGGGGGACTTTTCCCCGAGCGAATCAGGGAACTCTCCCGGGCCGGAGCAAACTCCTTCGGTGTGGGGAGCTACATTTCCCATGCGAACCCCATCGACATGACCCTGGACATAAAGGAGATCGAGGGAGTACCCATAGCAAAACGGGGCAGAATTCCCGGAAGGATTGAAAATCCCCGTCTTTCTCGTGTAAAATAGTATCTTGGCTTTCTCTGCACCAGTTTGTCCTTCGGAAGAAAGAATGCCCCGGATTTTCCCTGCCACGGAATCCGATTCTGCTCGGGCGGCTTTTCTTCTCCAAGACGGCCGGTGGTTTCCATATATAAATGAAAAAACTGCAGGAAAGAAAATGAAGGAGGAAATACCATGTCGGACACCCGTTCCTATATGGCCGTAAAAGAGAAGGTTGAGCATCGCTGGTTCCTTGTCGATGCCACAGACAAGCCTCTCGGCCGTATCGCATCCCAGGTAGCAAAAATACTCATGGGAAAGAACAAGCCAACCTACACACCCCATGTGGATTGCGGCGACTTCGTCATCATTATCAACGCCGGAAAAGCGAAGCTTACCGGAAACAAAAGACTGAAGGGCACTGTCCACCATTATACGGGGTACATCGGAGGATTCCGCTCCGCTACCTACGGAGAAATGATCGATAAAAAGCCCGTTCAGCTCATGGAACGGGTTGTGAAGGGCATGCTTCCCCGGACCAGGCTGAAAATGCACCGCAAACTCAAGGTATATGCCGGTCCCGAGCATCCCCATGGGGCTCAGTGCCCTGTGACTATTGAAGTGTAATTCGGAATGAGGGGGAAAAAGTAGATGCAGAAATCACCCTACTGCTGGGGTACAGGCAGAAGAAAGTGCGCTCTCGCCCGCGTACGGGTTCGCCCCGGCGACGGAACGATCACGATCAACGAAAGAACCCTTGAGGATTACTTCCCCAGGGTCATCTGGCAGACCAGCGCCACCCAGCCTCTGAAGACCGCAGGCCTCGAGGGGAAAGTGGACGTCTTCGTCCGCGCCTCCGGCGGCGGCCTTACCGGCCAGTCGGGAGCTGTACGTCTCGGCATCGCCAGGGCTCTTCTCAAGCTGAACCCCGACCTACGCCCGGTACTCAAGAAGAACGGCCTTCTCACCAGGGATTCCCGGATGGTCGAAAGGAAGAAATTCGGCCAGAAGGGTGCCCGCGGGCTCCGGCAGTTCTCGAAGCGGTAGACCGTCCTCTGCTCCGGCAGTGTTGCAGCCTCCCAGGCCCTTTATCAGGGCCTGTTTTTTTCTGCCCTGGACTTGACTGACCGGTTAGTCTAGTGTATTCTTTGGCCGAAGGGGGATGGCGAGATGGCCGAAAAGAGTACGGATACGAGGCGGGCTCTTCTGAACGCAGCGAGGGAGGGTTTTGCCGAAAAGGGGTACTACGGAACGAGCATGGATTTTATCTTAAAAAAAACCGGCCTCAGCAAGGGGACGATTTACTGGTATTTTCCCGGAAAATGGGAACTCTACAAGGCCGTTCTCTCCGAGGAGTCCGACAGGATTCTCTCCCTGATCATCCCTCCTGACATGGAAACCCTTGAGGGGTCGGGAATGGATTTTCTCATCTCCCGGGGGGACCGGCTCATCGAAAACCTGGCCGACGATACCCTCTGCCGTCTTCTCTTCATTCATCTGAGCCTGGAGGCCATGAGAGGGAACGAAGAGATGGTCGATTTTGCCGCCTCCCTTCGGGAGCGCTTGGCGAGAGAGATTCAACCTCTCTTTCAGAGCATCTTCCCGGGGGAGATACTCCAGCGCCAGGGGTTCTCCCACGGCGAGATGGTCGACATGTTCATCACTATCCTCCACGGGATCATCCTCAACCTCGAACTCTCCCTCTCGCGGAAAAAAGCGAGTAAAATATGGCATTTTCTCATCCAGTCCTTTCTGGGGAAGCTCGGTCATGAAGAAAATCAGGGGTAAGCCGCTCTTTCTGATTTTTCTTCTTCTGTTTGTCCTCTGCCGGAGCGCGGCGGGGGAGGGTTCCCCCCTCACGCTTGAAAAAGCCCTTGACCTTGCGGAGAAAAATAATCCAGTCCTGTCTGCGGGAAGGGAGCGCATCGCCCAGGGCAAGGCGCGGCTCGACCAGGCCACAGCCGCCGGAGTTCCGGACCTCGCGGTCTCCCTGCTCTATCAGGAGACGGGAGATGCCCCTCTCCATCCCGTCTTCATCGGGGGAGGGCAGGTCGGTTTCGCCCGGGCGGGCTTTCAGACCACCTGGAAAGCAGCCCTCTCTCTGACCCATGTGCTCTATTCCGGAGGGGCCCTTCGCCTCAATGAAAAGGCCAGGAAAGCCGCCCTCGAGGGGATAATCGCCCAGGAGGAGCGCACCCGCCAGGGGGTGTTCTGGTCGGTGCAGTCCTCCTGGTACGACCTTCTCCGGGCGAGGAGCAGACTTGAGGTGGCAGAGGAAGTGCTCGCCCTTGCGAAAGAACATCTCCGCCAGGTACAAATACTCCTGAAGAACGGAGCCGTGGCCGGCAGCGAGGTGCTGCGGGTGGAGGTGTCCGTCTCAGAGGCCGAGCTGAACAGAATAAAGGGAGAAAATTCCGTTGCCGTGGCTTGGCAGGCCCTGGAAAGAGCGGTGGGGCTCCCCCTCAGAAATGCCTTCTCCCTCCCTCCCGGAGAGGAGGAAGGGGTCTACCCCCCCTTTCCGGAGGACCCTCTCTCCTTCGCCCTCCGGTTTCGCCCGGAAATGAAGGCCCTGGAGCGGGCCATGAACTCCGCTCTCTTCTCCTCCCGGGCCGCCTCGGCCCTCGGAGGGCCGCAGATCATCCTTTCAGGGGAGGTCTATGCAGCGGATGAGGTCTTTTTCCCTTCGAAGGCCGAGGACTGGAGGATCACCCTGGCCGCGTCCTGGACCCTCTGGGACGGCGGGGAGACTGAGGCAAAAGCCCGGGAGGCCAGGGCGGCTGCGGATGAGCTTTACTATCGGATAGAGGATCTTAAAAGGCAGATAGCCCTTGAGATCTCCGTGGCAAAACTCAATTACGAATCCTCCCTTCAGCGAATCAACGTCGCCCGGGCCCTGGAAAAAAGCGCCGGAGAGGAATACCGTATGGCCCTCCGACGCTATGCCGCCCAGGTGGGAACCAACATCGACGTCCTCGATTCCCGAGTGGCTCTCACCAACGCGAAAAATTCCCTCGTGGAAAGTATCTACGATACTCGGAAAGCCCAGATTGAGATGGATTTCGCCCTGGGGCGCACGGGAAACGGAAAGGGGAGTGAGGGTGTAAAATGAAAAAATTTGCCGTCCTTCTGCTTTTTATCGCCCTCTTCGGCGGGCTGATACTCTACCGCCGCCATGAAATGAAATCCCTTTCGGGGAGGCCCGGCGAGGCGGAACCCGTCACCGTGGAGACCGTGACTCTCCGCCCGGCGGAGTTTGCGGATATGCTTCATTTTACAGCGAATATCGAATCTGAGGAGACTGCTGCAGTGGTGTCGAAAGTTCCCGGAAGAACTGTCCTGGAGGTATTCGTCCACGAAGGGGATGCTGTGAAAAAGGGTGACCGTCTCGCGGTCCTCGACGACTCCCTTCTCCGGCAGCAGATCCTTCAGGCCGGGGCGGTCCTCGGAAAGGCCTCGGTCTACGCCTCCACCGCAGGGGCGGAATACCGGAGAATGGCAGAACTCTATAAAGAGAAGGTCATCAGCCGCCGTCAGTTCGAGCAGGCTGAAGGAGCATCGAAGGGAGCGGACCGGCAGGTTCAGGAGGCGAAAGCCGCCCTGGGTCAGCTTCAGATTATGATGGAGTACCACACTCTGAAGGCCCCCATCGACGGAATCGTCCTCGCCCGGAACATCAATCCCGGGGATACGAGCTCCCAGGGGGCGGCCTTTCTTCTCTCCCGCCAGGAAAATGTGAAGGTCTCCGGGAGCGTCCCTGAAAAAGCCTACAGTTCCGTTCAGCTCGGGCAGGATGTCACTGTGGAGGTGGATGCCCTTCCCTCCCGGACTTTTTCTGGGAGAGTATCCCGCATTTTCCCCTTCCTCGACCCTGCCGCCCGGACGGGAAAGGTGGAAATTCTCCTCCCGTCGGAAGGGGTGCTAGTACCGGGCATGTTCGCCCGGATAACCCTCAGTACGGGATCCCACGAGGGGCTTGCCCTTCCGAGAGAGGCCCTTGATACCCTCCCCGGAACAGGAGAGACCATCTGTTATGTCGTCTCCGGGGAGAAAGCCCTTTTGCGGACAATCACTACGGGAGCGGAGCGGGAGAATCTTGTGGAAGTGCTCTCGGGGGTGGAGTCGGGAGAACCGGTCATCGCCGTCCGGTCGGAAAAGATACGGGACGGATCTCCCGTGCGGATCTCCGGCAAATGAACCTCCCGGAACTGTCAGTCAAACGGAAGACCGCCATGCTCATGGTCTTCCTTGCGGTTATCCTCGTGGGGGGCATCGTCTTCTTCAGCCTCAAGCTGGACCTGCTTCCGAAAATTGAACCCCCGGTGGTGAACATCCTGACCACCTGGCCGGGGGCGTCTGCGAGCGATGTGGAGCAGCGGGTTTCAAAAGTCCTCGAGGACAAATTCGCCCTTATCGAAGGGGTGGACTCCATCTTCTCAAAATCCCTCGACAACGTCTCCGTGGTGACGGTGAAGTTCAAATGGGGAGAGGATATTGACCTGAAGATGGGGGATCTCCGGGACGGCGTGAACTTCGCCCGCCGGGATATGCCCGATGATGCGGAAGAATCGGTGCTGCTCCGGGTCACATCGGGGACCGTTCCCTTTCTCACCCTCTCCTTCACTGCGGAGCGATCCTTTGAAGGGCTGTACCATTTCGTTCAGAATACAGTGGTGGAAAACCTCTCCAGAATTCCCGGAGTCGGCCAGGTCCTTGCCTACGGCGGAGAGCAGCGGGAAATTCAGATACGGGTGGATGCCGCAAAGCTCGAATCCTTCGGTCTGCCAGTGGAAGCCCTTGCCGCCGCCCTTGAGAGGGAGAATATGAACGTCCCCGCGGGAACCCTCAGGGAGGGGCGCAGGGAGTACGTCCTCCGGGTCCCCGGGAGATACTCATCGGTACCGGATATTGCCCGGACAGTGGTGGGCGTGACGGGGGGAAAACCCGTCTATATGAGGGACGTGGCGGAGGTGGCCGACACCTATAAAGACCACGATCTTCAGGGGTATCATCTCGGTCAGAAGGCCGTCATCATGGCCATATTGAAGACAGGGGACGCCAATACCGTGGAGGTAACCGGCGCCGTCCTGTCGAAGCTTGAGGAGCTGAAACTCCGGCAGTTTCCTGCCGATGTGAAGTACACCATAGGCATGAACACCTCGGAATTTATCCTCAGTTCCATCCAAAACCTCACCACCTCCCTTTTCATCGGAATTATCCTCGTCTTTACCGTCACGTGGATATTCCTGAAAAGGCTTTCCGCAGCCCTCATCATCTGCGGCGCCATCCCCTTTTCCCTGGTGATCACCTTCATCGTCATGGGAAGACTGGGGTACACGATCAATATCTTCACCCTCTCGGCCCTGGCGATGGCAAGCGGACTGGTGGTGGACAACTGCATCGTGGCCACGGACCAGATAGTCTACCACCTGGGGCAGGGGCTGCGAAGAAGGGCGGCGAGCACCATCGGCACGCAGGAAGTACAGTCGGCCCTCATAGCCTCCACCCTGACCACGGTGGTGGTGCTTCTTCCCCTTGCCTTTATCCGGGGTCTCGTGGGGGTCTTCTTCTCCTCCCTTACCCTGGTCATGGTGGCGGCCGTCGCCGCCTCGCTCTTTGTCAGTCTCTCCTTCGTCCCCCTCATGGGGAGCGTCTTCTTTCGAAAAGAAGAAGATCGCCTTCGAATACACAAATATACCGACCGGGCCATCTCCTTTCTTGAGGAGGGGTACGGAAATCTTCTCGGGTGGAGCCTTGGAAACCGGAAAAAGGTGATCTTCGCAGCGGGGGTCCTTCTGGCCCTTACAGCAGCGGGCTTCAGATTCATCGGCACTGAACTCACCCCCGATCCCGATACGGGGGAAATCTCCATCTCCATAACCCTTCCCGAGGGAACCCGGATTGCCGAGACGGACAAGATCGTCCTCGATACCATCGCCTTCGCCCGGCAGAACATTCCCGAGGCGGTGAACATCTACGGCTACGACGGCAGGGATGAAAAGGGGCTGGCCGTGGCGGTAGGGCAGCAGGCCGGACCGAATATCGGCAATGTCGGCCTGAAGCTCGTGGAGAAAACGAAAAGAAAGAGGAGCGCTTTTGAAATAGGGGAGATCCTGAGAGAGCATCTTCGGAATCAGCCGGGGATCGAAAATCTGAACGTCATCGTCTCATCCCCCATCAAGGCGCTCTTTCTCGGTTCAAAACCTTTGAACATCGAGGTGTACGGCGAGGACCCGGCAGAGGTAACCGCCCATTCGGAAAAAATACAGGGTGTTCTGGCGGGGATCTCCGGCACGGTGGACATCAGCCTGAGCCAAAAACAGAGCCGCCCTGAGATACAGATCGTCATCGACAGGGAAAAGGCGGCTCTCCTCGGGGTAAGCACCGCCTCAGCCGCCCGGACGCTCCGTACCTACTTCTACGGTTATGAGACGAAGGAGCGCTACTGGGAGGGAGAGGACGACTACGCCATCCGCCTCCGTCTCCGGGAGGACCAGCGGTCATCCCGGGAGATTTTCGAACGGCTCATGGTTCCCGCGGCGACGGGCAAGCTCGTCCGCCTGTCCACGGTGGCCCGATTCCAGAACACCATGGGTCCTCCGGAAATTCAGAGAAAGAACAAACAGCGGTACGTGGTGGTCGAGGCCAACGTCCACGGACGATCCCTCGGAGAAGTGACCGCTGACGCGAAAAAAGCCATCGCCGCCCTCGACGTTTCCCCGGGGATCACCATAGAATTCGGCGGGGAAATTCAGGAGCAGGGGAGTGCCTTCCGGCAGATGGGGCTGCTCGTTCTTCTGGGCATCCTTCTGGTCTACATGGTCATGGCGGGGCAGTATGAGGCCTATCTCGACCCCCTCGTCATCATGTTCAGCATCCCCTTCGCCCTCACCGGAGTCGCCTTTGCCTATCTCCTGACGGGGACGTTCCTTTCCCTCCAGGGGCTGCTGGGGATCGTCATGCTCGTCGGGATAGTGGTCAACAACGCCATCGTTCTCGTGGATTACATAAATCTTCTGAGGGCAAGGGGAAGCCCCCTGCGGGAAGCCCTCGTCGAGTCGGGAATGCGCCGCCTCCGTCCTGTTCTCATGACCACCCTGACGACCTTCTTCGGAATGCTCCCCATGGCGGTGAGCAGGGCTGTCGGGTCGGAGATATGGAAGCCCCTCGCCGTCTCGGTCATGGGGGGGCTGATGGTCTCCACCTTCGTGACACTTCTCTTTGTTCCGGTGATGTACAGCCTCTTCGAGGAGAAAATCCGAAGAAAAGGCAGATTTCAGGAAGGAGGCTCCCGCGAATGAATATGCTCTGGATCTTCTGCAGCGAGGGATTTTCGGAGGATGTGGAGGAAATGATCGGCCGGAGCGGAGTCTCCTTTTACTCCGTCTGGCGGGATGTCCTGGCCCGGGACAGGAAGGGGGACAAAAACCGCTGGGATGACCCCGTGTTTCCGGGGAAAAACTGGGCATTTCAGCTGCTCTGCGACGACGAAGGGCTGAACAGGCTCACGGAAATCCTCAGGGCCTTCTCAGAGGAAGAGGAGGGGGTCCAGGCGGGACTCACCGTTATTTTGCAGGAGGGAAGAAAAATACTCTGAGGTGCTTTCCTCAAATCCTGAGATACGCTACAATGAAGTATATTCAGGATGGGGGTATAGCGACTGGGATGTATAAGTTGGTCTGATATAAGAAAAAAACTACTACTTCCCACCGTCTTCTCCATGGGGGGGATGTTTGCCATAATGTTCTTCCCCCTTGTGAGCGCCTATCTTTCACCGGGGGTATCAAGACTGCTTCTCCGGATTCTCAAAATAGCCGTGGTGGGTTTTTTTACCTGGATGTTCATCGGAGGCATTTCTCTCCTTGAGGTCTATTTCGAGAACCGGTTCGACCTCAAGGCCGAGAACAACCTCGAGGCCCGAAAGGTCAGAACCCAGTTCATGATCTTCAAGAGACTCCTTCTCATTCTTGTCATCCTTCTCGGAGCCTCGGCAGCCCTTCTGAGCATCGAAGAATTCCGGCGGATCGGCACCTCCCTTCTGGCCTCCGTGGGTATTGCCGGCATCGTGGTCGGTGTCTCCGCCCAGAAGACCGTAGGCACCTTTCTTGCGGGAATACATCTGGCCCTCGCCCAGCCCATCCGGATCGACGACGTCATTGTGGCCGAGGGAGAATGGGGAAGGGTGGAGGAGATCAACTTCACCTTCGTGATGCTCCGGCTCTGGGATCTTCGCCGTCTCGTCCTTCCCACGACCTATTTCCTTGAAAAACCCTTCCAGAACTGGACTCGCTCATCCACGGAACTCATCGCCGCCTCCTATATCCATGTGGACTTCCGGGCGGACATGGAGGAAATACGGAAGCACTTTCTCGGAATTCTCAAATCCACCTCCCTGTGGAACGGCAAATCCAGCGCCATACAGGTCACCGAAACCAACGCCGAGACCATGGAGCTTCGGGCCATCATGAGCGTGGAGAACTCCTCGGCAGCCTGGGACATCCGGTGCCTTGTCAGAGAAAAAATGATCTCCTGGCTTCGGGACGAGCATCCCGATTGGCTGCCCCGGGTACGGATGGCCAAGCCCGAGGACGAAAAGAAAGCGGACCCAGCGGACAAGCTCCCCATGGAGTAGGAGGGAAGACTCCTTCCCGAAGGGGTAATCAGACCGGATAAAAGGACAAATTTCCTGATAAAGGGAGGAAATATCAAAACGCGGTTGACAAGTCTGATTCACCCGCTATAATATACCTTCGTTGAGCCGGTGTAGCTCAGCAGGTAGAGCAGCTGATTTGTAATCAGCAGGTCGCCGGTTCGAACCCGTCCACCGGCTCCAGTACATTGACAGGCCAACATTGTGGTGGGATGGCCGAGTGGTCAAAGGCAGCAGACTGTAAATCTGCCGACACCGTCTACGAAGGTTCAAATCCTTCTCCCACCACCATACTTTATACATGAATGCCGACTTAGCTCAGCAGGTAGAGCACATCCATGGTAAGGATGGGGTCTCCGGTTCGAGTCCGGAAGTCGGCTCCATTGAAAAATGCCGGAGGAGGAGACTCTTCCGGTTTTTTTTGCCTTGATCTTGATTTTTGGTAAATATGCTACAATATTCACCGTGATCGGGATTTACCTCCCGATCATGCTCGATTGATACGCGACCTTAAGACGCCTCTTCGGGGGTGGACTTTTATTTACAGGGAGGTTTATCCATAATGGCAAAGGAAAAATTTGAGCGATCAAAGCCCCATCTTAACATCGGCACCATCGGCCATATCGACCACGGCAAGACGACGCTGACTGCGGCGATCACG
>JALHFZ010000042.1 GCA_022837505.1 Synergistaceae bacterium | reverse complement strand
GAAGGGAAAAACAGGATGGTTGTCGACCTTCGCCGGGGAAAGCACAACGATCTGATTCAGGAGGAGCTTGCCGCCCTTCTCGCCTCCTTCGCGGACTGAGAAAATCCTGTTCCTGAAGAGGGGATCTCCATGGCGATGATATCTCTGTTTTTTCTTTTTCTTCGTATGGGGGCCTTTACCTTCGGCGGCGGCATTGTCATGATCGGATTTCTCGAAAGAGAGCTGCGGGACACCGGCAGGCTTTCTACCGGCGAGATCACCGATATGATCGTCTATGCCACCGCCTTTCCCGGGCCGATTGCGGTGAACGTCTCCTGGCTGGCGGGAAAAAAACTCGCCGGAAGACGGGGGGCGGTCATTGCCGTCCTCGGCACGAGCCTGCCTCCCTTTCTCGCCATCCTCCTCCTCTCCCATTTTCTCCTTTCCTCTCTCGACACTCCCTCAGTCTCGGCCTTCTTCCTGGGCGCCTCCTGCGCCGTGGCGGTCATCATCGGACAGGTGGTCTACGGCATGGCGAAGATCACCGTCATGGACGGATGGAAGGACTTTTCGGCCTTTCTTCTCGTGGTCGTCCTTTTGATGGGGCTGAAACTCTCACCCTTTCTGGCCCTCGGCGGCGGACTGGCCCTTCGTCTCGCCCTCGGAGTAAAGGGAAAATGATCGGGGAACTTTTCATCCTCGCCCTGACCTTCATGAAAATAGGCCTCGGGGCCTTCGGCGGCGGACTGGCCACCATCCCCTTCATCCACTATGAACTGGTGGTCAGCAGGCCGTGGCTGACGGAAAGGGGGTTTGCCGAGGTGGTCTCCCTCGCCCAGATGACCCCCGGCCCCATTGCGGTGAATGCCGCGACCTTCGTGGGGTACCGGATAGCCGGGTTCGCCGGATCGGCCGTGGCGACCGCCTCAGTCATCGGCGCACCCCTCGCCGTCATTATCGCCGTCACATGGCTTCTCTCGAAGACGACGGGAAGATGGAAGGAAGGGACGAAAAAAGTGCAGAAGGCCCTCCGTCCGGTGGTGACGGGGATGCTCTTCACGGCCTTCTGGATGGTCCTTCGGCCGATCATTCAGGATAAAAGACTCTGGCTTCTGACGGGGGGCCTTTGGGCGGCCACAAAATTCCCCCTCTTCAAGCGGTTCCCCCAGCTTCTGCTTCTCGGAGCAGGGGTTGCGGGGTATCTTCTCTTTTGAAAAAGATCAGCGGATGCAGTCAGAACTTTATTAAAAGGACAAAAAGGAGGAATCACCCATGGAATTCAAAATAGCCCTTGTGGATCTCACCGGAAGAAAGATAACGGATCAGACGATTCCTGAGGATGTGCTCCGAAAATATATCGGCGGCTCCGGCCTCGGAACCTATCTTCTCTTTCTTCACGGTTCTCCCGCCGCCGACCCCCTCTCGCCGGACAACCCCCTCATCTTCATGAACGGCCCCTTCCAGGGGACGGGAATCCCCACGTCGGGACGGCATCAGATCGTGAGCAAATCCCCCCTCACGGGGGTCTTCGGCGAATCGGACTGCGGAGGCTTCTTCGGCTTTCACCTCAAGCGGGGAGGGTACGACGGCATCGTCATCCTCGGCAAAGCCTCCTCCCCCGTCTATCTCGCCGTTATCGACGGAAAGATAGAGATCAAAGACGGCTCCTTCCTCTGGGGAAAGGATTCCTTCGAGACGGAGGAACTGCTGCTCGAGCGGGAGGGGAAGCCCGCCGGGGTGGCCTGTATCGGCACTGCGGGAGAGCGGCAGATTGCCCTGGCCAATATAATGCACGACGGCTCCCATGCCAGGGCAGCGGGACGGGGCGGCCTCGGTGCCGTCATGGGGTCGAAAAACCTCAAGGCGATCGTCGCCCGGGGGAGCGCCAGGACGGTCATGGCCGACGAGAAGGCTGTCCGGGCCAAGTCGGCGGAGAAGTCGAAGTACTACCGGGAGAAGCTCACCGCCATGACGAAGCTCGGCACCGCGGGAGGGGTGACCCTCTCGGAGAAAAACGGAGACCTTCCCCTGAAGAACTGGAGCCAGGGGTCCTGGCCGGAGGTGCAGTCTGTCACCGGCGAGGCCATGGCGGAGACCATCCTCACGGGGAACTGGGGGTGCATGGCCTGCCCCATCCGGTGCGGCCGGGAGGTGGCCTTCGACGGCATCTCCGGAGGCGGGCCGGAGTATGAGACCATCGGAATGCTCGGAAGCAACTGCCTCATCAGCGACCTCAAGGCCATCGGCAGAGGAAACGACCTCTGCAACCGGGCCGGAATTGATACCATATCCGGAGGGTCCGCCGTGGCCTTTGCCATGGAGCTCTTTGAGCGGGGGATCATCACCGAGAAAGAGGTCGGATACCCCCTCCATTGGGGGGACGGAGAGGCAATGGTCCGCCTTCTCGGCGACATTGTGGAGAAGAGAGGTTTCGGAGCTGTCCTTGCCGACGGAACCAGAAAGGCAGCGGAGCGGATCGGCAAGGGGGCGGAACGGTACGCCATTCATTCAAAGGGGATGGACTTCCCTGCCCACGACCCCCGGTGCTACAAGAGCCTCGCCACGGGGTACGCCACGTCGAACCGTGGAGCCTGCCATCTCTCGGGGTTCACCTATTCCGCCGAGAGAAACGTGACCTACCCGGAACTGGGGGTCGATACCGTCCTCAACCGCACCGTGGATGAGGGGAAGGGAAAGCTGAACGTCCCCCTCCAGAACATGATGGGGGTCCTCGACTCCCTGAAGATGTGCAAATTCCCCTTCTCGGTGACATCCCTCGACGACATCCTCGTCTGGCTCAACGGCATCACCGGGTGGGATGTGAACAGAGAGGAGCTTTTCGAGACGGGGGCGCGGATCTTCAACCTCAAGAGGGTATTCAACGTGGCCTGCGGGCTGACGAGGGAGGACGACTCCCTTCCGGAGCGCATCCTGAAGGAACCGAGGGGGACGGGCGGCTCGGCCGATACCCTTCCCGACCTTCAGTTTCAGCTCGACGAATACTACCCGGCACGGGGGTGGAGCTCCGAAGGGATCCCCCTTCCCGAAACCCTCCGCTCCCTCGGGCTGGAGGACTGCATCCCCCTGACGGAAGATGGATCGGCCCGTACAGGGGAGTAAGGCCAAAGGGGCGGAGGAGAGGCAATTCTTCCTTAAAAAGAGGGTGGGAAGACTCGCTTTTTTCCTTCTCGTCCTGCCCCTCCTGACCTGGATGGTCGCCCGGGGGGTAGACCGCATCGCCCTTTCCCGGTGGAGCGGGGAGGATTTCGCCGTGATCACCGTCGAAAAAATCGTCGGCGTCACGACGGAAAGCCCGGAGGAGGGGGACGGGTGGCAGACGGAGAGGATTACCGTTGAAATCTCCCGGCGAAGCGGCCCCGAAAGGGGGACCACCGGAACGATTGAGGCCGTCCGTCTGACCGACAGCAAGCTCGCCCTCCTGCCTGGGCGGGAGTACCTTCTTCTCTCCGATACCTTTGACGACGGCGAAATTCAGTACTCCATCAGCGACCGCTACAGAATTCCCGCCGTGACAGCCTTCATCACCGCAGCCTGCCTGATCCTCGCAGGGGCTGCGGGGCTGAGCGGGATCAAGGCCATGGCAGGCCTTTTTCTCTCCCTTCTCCTCCTCCTCGGGTGGTTCGTCCCCCGGGCAGCGGAGGGCTTTTCCCCTATCCCCCTGGCTATTCTGGCCGTGGCGGGGGTCTCCCTCGTGACGATCGTCTTCGTCGTCCGGTCTCCCGGTCTTTGGCCAATCCCCTTTCTGGGAGCCCTCGGGGGAATCACCGCGGCCTCGGCGGCCGCATGGCTCATGGTGGAGCTCTGGCAGCTCACCGGTCTCGACGGAGACAGTGCGGCCCTCCTTTCATCCATGGCCCCCGCCCTCTCCATGAAAGGGCTGCTTCTCGCGGCGATCATCGTCGGCTCAATCGGGGCCGTCCTCGACGTGGCCATTTCAATCTCCTCCTCCATGGCCGAGCTTTTTACCTACGATCCCGGCATTTCCGGCAGGCGCCTCTGGCAGGGGGGGATCTCCGTGGGCAAGGAGATCCTCGGAAGCATGATCAACACCCTTCTGCTGGCCTACCTGGGAAGCTCCCTCCCCTTCGTCGTCCTCATTGCCATGGAGGGGATCGACCTTCTCTCCCTTCTGAATGACCCCCACATCGCCCAGGAAATCCTCCGGAGCCTTGCGGGGACCATGGGGCTGCTTCTGACCATCCCCCTCACTGCCCTGACGGCAGTCTGGTGGCTCGGACGGAGAAAAAAGGGGAGTGAAGTAAAAAAGGCCCCTGCAGCCTGACCGGCAGTTCCCGCCGGAAGGGCCGTCCGCCCCTCCCTTTGATGAACAGCAGCAAAAAATTTGGAATTCTCTGCCCTTCCAGGGCCAATTCCTCCTCAAACTTAGGGGTTGAAATCAATAATTCCCTGGAGGGCAACCACCCTTTTTGTGGTAAAATATCACTCTTATCCAAAAAGATTTTG
Organism: Synergistaceae bacterium; assembly: GCA_022837505.1. Lineage (GTDB taxonomy): Bacteria > Synergistota > Synergistia > Synergistales > Aminobacteriaceae > JALHFZ01. The sequence goes on along the minus strand of JALHFZ010000042.1, from coordinate 9,647 downwards.
GACAGGATGATTCTGTACTTTAAAATATTTCAGCAGAAGGGAGAATATCCCCTTCATCTCGGCTGCTGAAAGAGGACATGAAGCCAGGGGCGTATACGGCCCTTTTAAGAGAAAAATGCAGATAGACAATGATTTTTCTGCGATTGAGAATGGATAAGACAACAAAGGACAGTGCAAAAGAGAGAAACATGAGACTTATTCTGGAGGTGCTCTGATGAAAAAAATTGCTATCAACGGACTCGGAAGAATCGGACGGCTCGTGCTGCGCCGCTACATGGACGTAAAGCCTGAAAATGTGGAACTTGTCGCCATGAACGACCTCACATCGTCGGAGGATATGGCCTACCTCATCAAATACGACTCAGTCCACGGTCAGGCCAGATTTCCGGTGGAAGCCGGAGAGGATGCGCTCATCCTCGACGGCAGAACCATCCCCTTTTTCAGTGAAAAGGACCCGTCAAAGCTTCCCTGGAAAGAGCTTGAGGTGGATGTGGTCCTCGAATGCACAGGGTTCTTCACAAAAAGAGAGAAGGCCATGGCTCACATCACGGCGGGAGCCAGGAGGGTCATCATAAGCGCTCCGTCTCCAGACCCGGATATCATGATCGTCCTCGGGGTCAATCAGGATCAGTACGACCCGGCCAGGCATGTGATCGTCTCCAACGCCTCATGCACCACCAACTCCCTCGGGCCGGTGACCAGGGTTCTTGACGAAGCCTTTGGAATCGACTCCCTTCTGGGGACCACGATCCATGCCTATACCTCAAGCCAGGCCATCGTGGACTCCCCCGTCGGAAAGGGGAGAAAGGGGCGGGCTGCGGCTCTTTCCCTCGTGCCTGCCACCACAGGAGCAGCGAAGGCCATGATCCCCCTCTTTCCCGATCTCGACGGGAGGATGGACATGATCGCCGTCCGGGTTCCCGTACCTGACGGCTCCCTGTCGGACATCACCATGGTCTTCAAAAGGGATGTCTCTGTGGAATCCATAAACGCCGCATTGAAGAAGGCAGCAGAGGGAGAATACAAGGGGATCATCGCATACAACGACGAGGAGATCGTCTCCTCGGACATCATCGGAAACAGCCATTCCGGCGTCGTGGACGCACCCTCCACCAAGGTCATCGTCGACCGGATAGCCAAGGTCATGGTCTGGTATGACAATGAGTACGGCTATGCCAGCCGGATGCTCGACCTTGCCCAGTTCATGGCGAACAGGGCTGCAAAGGCATAGAAAATACCGAAGAAATATTCTCGCACCCCTCATCATTCAATCCCGCAAAGGAAACCCCGCCGGATCGCAGCGGGGTTTCCTTTGTCTTTTTAATGAAAAATTTGGTACTTTTATTGAATTGATCTTCTGGACAGGTCAATTATGTCTTTTAGTGGTATAGTCTACAGGGAAGCTGAAGGTACTTACACCAATTCTGGGGGTGCTCTTATGAAAAAAATTGCGATCAACGGACTTGGAAGGATCGGAAGAGTTCTTTTGCGCTGTTACGTGGAAGAACGGCCGGATGACGTGGAACTTGTGGCTATGAACTGCCGTACCACCCCTGAGGAGATGGCCTACCTCATAAAATATGATTCTATTCACCGCAGGGCCAAGTTTTCTGTAGAACCCGGGGATAAAGCCCTGATCATCAACGGCAAAAGCATCCCTCTCTTCAAGGAGGACGACCCGGAAAAACTCCCCTGGAAGGAACTGGGAGTGGACGTTGTACTCGAGTGCACCGGTGCCTTTGTGAAGAAGGACAAGGCCATGGCCCACGTCCGTGCGGGAGCAAAAAGAGTCATCGTGAGCGCCCCCTCCTCTGACGCCGATCTTACCGTCGTCGTGGGCGTAAACGAAAAGCAGTACGACCCGGCAAAGCACGTCATCGTCTCCAATTCATCCTGCACCACAAACTCCCTTGCCCCCGTCACCAAGATTCTGAACGAAACCTTCGGCATCGAATCCCTCATGGGGACCTCCATTCATGCCTATACTTCCTCCCAGATGCTCATGGATACGGCGAGAAGAGGAGGCAGAAAAGGACGGGCCGCCCCTCTCTCCCTTGTTCCGGCCACCACAGGGGCCGCGAAGGCAATGATCCCCCTCTTTCCCGATCTTGCGGGCAGGATGGATATGATCGCCGTGCGGGTGCCCGTCGTTGACGGCTCCCTGTCGGATATCACCGTGACCCTCAAAAAGGACGTCACCGTGCAGTCCCTGAACGCCACTCTGAAGGAGGCTGCCGAGGGAGAGCTCAAGGGAATCATAGAGTACTGCGAAGAGGAGATCGTCTCGGCGGACGTCATCGGCAACACCCATTCGGGGATAATTGACTCCCTCTGCACACGGGTGATCCTCGACCGGATCGCCACCGTCATGGTCTGGTACGACAATGAATACGGATATTCCACCCGTATGCTTGATCTTGCCCGCTACATGGCGAACAGGGAATAACAGCGGGAAAATGTTTCCCCCTGCATAGAGGCAAAAAGAGGACTTCCGGCGCCGCCGGAAGTCCTCTTTTTGTCACGGCCATTCTGTCTTTTTGAGTTCCTCAGTGTGACCAGGTTGCCAGGGCCGCGCTCTCTCCGGCGATGTACCCGGTGCTCCAGCACATCTGCAGGTTGAACCCCCCGGTCGGGCCGTCGAGGTCGAGAAGCTCCCCGGCGATATAGAGATTCTTCACCAGTTTCGACTGCATGGTCCGTGGATCCACCTCCCTCAGGTCCACCCCTCCGGCGGTGACGATTGCCCAGTCAAAGCCGAGCAGGCCGTCGGGGGTGAGGGGGATGGCTTTCAAAAGCGCCGCGAGCTTCGAAATCTCCTCAGTCGTGATCTGCCCCGCCTTCTGATCCGGCGGGATGGTGGCCAGGGAGAGGACCACCGGGATGATCCCCCGGGGGAGCAGATCCTTCAGAGCCTCCCGGAAGGGGAGGGGGGAGAAGGCGGCGAAATCCCGGCCGATGCGGGCGGAGAGAACCTCATGGGAGAGGGCGGGCTTCAGATCGATGGTAAGGGATGCGCCCCCCAGGGCCTCGGCGTCGGCGATCTCCCGGCTCATGTCCATGGCGATGGGGCCGCTGATGCCGAAATGGGTTAAAAGCAGCTCTCCGAAACGCTGGGCAAGAACCTCGCCGTTCCGCAGAAGGGTGAGGGAGACGTTTTTCAGCATGAGCCCCCGGGCGATGAGAGGCCATTTCTCCTTTGTCTTCACCGGGCAGAGGGCCGGACGGGGGGGGATGATGGTATGCCCCGCCCTCTGGGCGAAACGGTAGCCGTCGCCGGTGGAGCCGGTCTTCCGGAAGGAGCGTCCTCCCGTGCAGAGGATGAAGGCGTCCCCCTCCACCTCCTGCCCCCGGAGAAGAAAGCGGACGACGGTGCCGTTTCTGATCTCGAGATTGATGGCCTCCCGGTTCCGGTAGACGGAGGCCCCTCCGTCCTTCAGATAGTTCAGCAGGCAGGTCACCACCTGTTCCGACCCTCCCCGGGCGGGGAAAATCCGCTTGCCCCGCTCCATCTTCGTTGCGAGCCCCCTGGAATTAAAGAATTCGAGGGTTTCCCGGGGGCCGAAACGGGAGAAGGCCGAGTAGAGAAATTTCCCCTTGGGACCGAACTTCGAAAGAAAAACCTCCGGGTCCTCCTCCCCGCTTGTGAGGTTGCACCGTCCCTTGCCGCTGAGGACCAGCTTCGACCCCACCGTCTGGTTTTTCTCCACGAGGATGACCGACGCTCCGGCCTCGGCTGCGCGCCCTGCGGCTATCAGCCCCGCCGCCCCTCCTCCGATGACCACGACCCTGGGGGGAGTCATGACCCCTTCCCCTTCCGTCCTGTTTTCATTGAGAGGGAGATCCTCTTCCGCTCGAGATCCACCTCAAGGACTGATACCTTTACCTGCAGCCCGGGCTTCAGGGCGCCCCGTTCGGCCGGGGAGATATGGTTCCGGTGAACGAGCCCGTCCTGGTGGACACCGAGATCGACGAAGGCTCCGAAGGAGGTGATGTTCGTCACCACTCCGGGAAGCTCCATCCCCGGATGAAGGTCCTCGAGGGTCTCCACCCCCTCGGCATAGGAGAAAAGTTCGAAGGAGGAGCGGGGGTCCCTCCCCGGCTTCTCAAGTTCCGCAAGAATATCAAGGAGGGTGGGCATCCCCGCCTGGGGGGAAATATATTTCTCCGGGGAGATCTTCTGCCGGAGCTCGCGGTTTTTCATAAGATCCTCCACGGAACAGCCGAGGTCGGCGGCGATTCTTTTCACCAGGGTGTACCGCTCGGGGTGGACGGCGCTCCCGTCGAGGGGGTTGTGTCCTCCGGGGATCCGCAGAAAGCCGGCGGCCTGCTCGAAGGTCTTCGCTCCGAGGCGGGGAACGGAGAGGAGGGACTTCCGGTCGGAGAAAGGGCCCTTCTCCTCCCGGAACCGCACGATCTGGTCCGCCATGGCCGGCCCGATCCCCGAGACGTAGGAAAGAAGTTCCGCGCTGGCGGTGTTCACATTCACCCCCACGGCATGAACGCAGGACTCCACTACGGCGGAGAGGCTTTTTTTGAGCTCCTTCTGGTCCACGTCGTGCTGGTACTGCCCCACGCCGATGGCCTTGGGATCGATCTTTACGAGCTCGGAGAGGGGGTCGAGCAGGCGCCTGCCGATGGAGACCGCCCCCCTGACGGTGATATCCCGGTCGGGAAACTCCCTCCTGGCTGTTTCAGAGGCGGAATAGACGGAGGCGCCGCTTTCGTTCACAAGGGTGACGATCAGGGACGGAGGGAGGGCGAGGGATTTGAAAAAACGCTCCGTCTCCCGTCCGGCAGTGCCGTTCCCTATGGCCACCGCCTCGATGGAGTAGTCCTCAAGGGTTTTTCTGATTATCCCTGCGCTTCCCTCCCCGTCATTCTGAGGGGGGTGGGGGTAGATCACCCCGGAGTGGAGCAGGTCTCCCTGGCGGTTGAGACAGACGAATTTGCACCCCGTACGGAAGCCCGGGTCCACGGCGAGGATGTTTTTCGGTCCCAGGGGAGGGGCGAGCAGCATCTCCCGGATATTCCGGCCGAAGACCGAGATGGCCTCCCGGTCAGCCCGTTTCTTCAGGGCATTCCGAAGCTCCGTCTCCATGGAAGGGGCAAGAAGGCGGCGATAGCCGTCCTCTAGTGCCTGCTCCACAAGGAGGGAAGCGGGCCCTGTCCCCCGAAGGAAGAGGGGGCGGAGAAGGGCGAAGGCTTCTTCTTCCGGCGGAAGAAAGGAGAGGACGAGGATCTTTTCCTTCTCCCCCCGGAACATGGCGAGGACCCTATGGGAGGGGGCGGCGGCGGCGGATTCCTCTCTGCCGAAGTAGTCCCGGAAGTTGGCCCCCTCCTCTTCCCTGCCCCGGGCCAGGGAGCTTCTGATCCGCCCCCTTCGGCTAAAGAGGCGGCGCATTAACCGCCGGGCCTCTCCGTCCTCGCTGAATCTTTCGGCGAGGATGTCCTGCGCCCCCTGGAGGGCCTCCTCCACGGAGGATACTTCGAGCTCCTCCGAAAGGAAGGGACGGGCCATATGGGCGGGGTCCTCCTCTCCCTGGGCGAGGAGAAGATCCGCCAGGGGAGCGAGCCCCTTCTGTACGGCCGCGGAGGCCCGGGTCTTCCGCTTCGGCCGGAAGGGAAGGTAGACGTCCTCAAGGACTGTCAGGGATGAGGCCGAGGCAATACGCTTCTCGAGTTCGGCCGTCAGCAGCCCTCTTTCAGTGAGGGATGAGCGGATGGACTTTTTTCTTGCCTCAAGTTCTTCGAGGCGTCCGTACCGGTCGGAAATGGCGAGGATAACCTCTTCATCGAGGCTGCCCGTGGCTTCCTTGCGGTACCGGGCGATGAAGGGGACGGTGGAGCCTTCTTCCATAAGGGAGAGGACGGCCTCCACGGCCGGCACTGACAGTTTCAGTTCCTGGGACACCCTGAGGGCGATAAGGGAATTCATGAAAGACCTCCGCTTTTTTTTCCCATTCTAGCACGGAGCAGGGGGAGAAAAAATTGAAGGACGATCATGGTACAATTCAACAGAGGCGGGATATTCATGGAAAAACACTGGTGGAATTCATTATACGGTATTCTGTTCGGCGTCTATGTTCCGGAGGAGCTTCGGCGGCTGAAGGGGAGGGTGATCCTTCACATCTCCGACACGCCCTTCACGTTTTATGGGTCTATTGCCCGGCTGATCCGCCTTCTCGACCCCCTGTGGATCATCCATACGGGCGATCTGGCGGACAACGTGAAGCTCGAGATTGCCCCCTGGGAGCTTCCCCGGTATATTCACTCGGTCACGCAGCTGAGCGGGATCCTCAGGAGCGAGAAAAAACGCTCCCTCGCCGTGGTCATGGGAAATCATGACCATCCCGCCACAGTCCGCTCTCTTTTTCCCGACAGCCTGCTTTTCGAGGGGAAGGGAAGAATGAAGGCCTGCGGCTTTGACCTGAACCTGAGCCATGATATGCCGGGGTTTCTCACGCCCTTCGGCCGGTACAATCTCTTCGGCCATGATCCGAATGTATCCGATCCGCCGGAAGGGAAAACTCTTTTTCTTAACGGCATTGCGGCGGTAAATGTCATTGCGGCTGATACGGGGAGAGTCTACTCCCTTCCCTACCCCGAGTATGTGAACGACGCAAGGCTCGGAAGGAGAAAAAGAGGGCTTTAAAAACAGGAGGGATGATCATGCTGTCCATAGTCCGGGGCGGTCCGAGAACGCTTCTGCTGCGGGGGCGGAAGGAAGAGCTCGTAAAAAATCTTTCCGGCCGGTTCTCTCTCGAAGAGCACACCCTTGCGGAGGCCCTTGATGTGGCCGTGGAGGGGCAGACGATCCTGGTGGCTTCGAGCGGAAAGAGGGGAGGACGAAACCTGTGGGTCGCCGACGCCCCTTCGGAAGAAATCCTCGCCTTTCTGATCAGCGGAAAGGGAAAGGAATATGTCGATTCAGCCGTTCTTCTCCCCCGTCTGCTCTTCTTCCGGGTCTTCGGAGACAAAGAGCGGGTCCTGCAGCAGATGACCGAGGACTACGACGCGTCCCGGGGAACCCTCCGCCACATCCTCCGTTCCCCCCGCAGGAAAAGCACAGCCGTCTGCTTCACTCAAAAAGCCCTCAATCAGCCCCTCTCCATGGAAGATCTTTTCGATGAAGTCCTCTACATAAAAAACACGGGATACGAGGAACTCTTCGCCTCCCTCCAGAACAAGGCCCTCTGGTATTTCAGCGAAGGCCTTGAAAACCGCCAATGGAACGAGCTTGAGATCCGCATCACCGATGCGTGGGGGTGCTTCCGCCAGCAGTACGAAAGGCTGCGCCTAGTCCTTGAGGCTCTCGAAGTCGGCATGATCCTCGGGGAGGGGTGGGGAAAGGATTTCGCCCATATCCTCATGCCGATCCGTATATACAAAATCAGGCTTTTCACCTTTCTCTCCCCCCGGGATGTCAAGGAGATACTGATCGGCCTCGAATACGGCAGCGACGGCGATCGGCTCGTGGATTTAGACCTCTACTCCCAGCGGGAAAAGATCTCCTGGGGCGGATCGGGCGTCAAAGAAAAAAATCGGGATGATCTGGGAAGGCGCATGCGGACGGAATTGCTGCGGCGTCTTGACAATTCTGTCAGGTCCGAGCTCGATGAACAGGAAAGGGAGATCAACGCTCTGAGAAGCAGAAACGAGACGAGCGGCTGCCCTTAAAATTTTTTGAGTTAAAATATTTTTTAGCACATTTTCATGATAATCGGTTATACTTATTTGATAATTTCCTTCAGCTGCTTCCATAGTGCGTTATACGGGGGGTTTTCCCTGTTATGCCGGATTCGTCTCACTAAGAAGGAGGTCTTCTTGATGGAAGTTCTCAAGGTATCGGCCAAGTCACAGCCGAAGTCGGTGGCAGGAGCAATTGCCGCTGTACTCCGGGAGGCGGGCGAGGTGGAAGTTCAGGCCGTGGGGGCCGGTGCGGTCAATCAGTCGATGAAAGCCATCGCTATCGCGAGAGGGTATGTCGTCGCCAACGGGATCGATCTGATCTGCATCCCGGCCTTTGCGAAGATCACCATCGACGATGAAGAACGCACCGCCCTGCGGTTTCAGATAGAACCGCGGTAGCCTGTCCTTCCAAACCGCTGCACCCCCTCTTACCCGGCCTCTACCGGAGAAGCCGGGCATTTTTGTGACTGAAAAATACGGGAAAATGGAGTATACTAGCCTGCGTGACGGAATAAACTGTTCCACTTCAGCGCAACGCAGAAGAAAAGCAACGGATCCGGAGGAGATAGCATGGCAGAGATCAGCGCACCCCGGGGAGTTCGGGATATACTTCCAGACGAATCGTGGAAATGGGCCCACGTCTTCAGGACCATAGGCGAGACGGCCCGGAACTTCGGCTACTCGGAGGTCCACCTCCCGATTTTTGAACATACGGAACTCTTCGCCCGGGGAATCGGCGATACGACAGATGTGGTTGAAAAAGAGATGTACACCTTCACTGACAAGGGCGGGCGCAGCATCACCCTCCGCCCAGAGGCGACGGCCTCCATGGTGCGGTCCTATCTCGAGCACCGGATGGATATTCTGCCCCAGCCGGTGAAGATGTGGTGCACCGGGCCCATGTTCCGGTACGAGCGGCCCCAGAAGGGGAGGTACCGTCAGTTCTGGCAGGTGGATTTCGAGAGCCTCGGTTCCCCCCACCCCTATGCTGACGTGGAGATCATAGCCCTTTCCCTTGAGGCCTTCCGGAGGCTCGGCCTCACAAGCCTCGAGGTGGTCATCAATTCCGTGGGGTGCCCCGCATGCCGACCGGCCTACCGGAAAGAACTCTCTGATTATTTCGCTTCCCGGTCGGAAGAACTGTGCGGTACGTGCCGGGACCGCCTTGAAAGAAACCCCCTGCGCATCCTTGACTGCAAGCGGGAGGGGTGCCGGAAGGTCACGGAAGACGCTCCCGACGTGCTGGGAAGCCTCTGCGAAGAATGCCGGGAGCATTTCGATTCTGTCCGGTCGGGGCTTGACTCTCTCGGCGCTGCCTACCACATAGACAAACGGCTCGTCCGGGGGCTTGACTACTATACGAAGACAGCCTATGAAGTCCTCTCGGGAGCCCTCGGCTCTCAGAACGCCGTCTGCGGCGGAGGGCGCTACGACAACCTCGCCGAGGCCATCGGCGGCCCGCCGGTCCCCGGTGTGGGGTTCGCCGCCGGGGTGGACCGGATCGTCATGGTGATGGAGCAGGAGGGGTGTTCCTTCGGCCCGGAGCCTCTTATTGACGTCTTCGGTGTCGCTCTGGACGAACCCTCCCGGACGGAGCTTTTCCGCCTTGTGGATGCCCTCAGAAGGGCCGGAATTTCGGCCGATATGGATTACGGAAAGCGGAGCATGAAAGCCCAGATGAAATCCGCCTCCTCCCGGAAGGCCCGCTTCGCCTGCATCATCGGCGAGAGCGAAGTGGCGGCCGGGACGGTGGTTGTAAAAAATCTTCAGGACGGAGAGCAGAGGGAAATTCCCGTTTCCGATGCTCCCCTTGATATACGAACGCAGCTTCTCTCTACCCGGAAGGGGTAAAGGGCTCTAATGGAGGGGAAAGTTCCCATGGAAGGCACAGAGCGGCACTTCGACGAAAACTGGAAGAGAACGGTCTACTGCGGCCAGGTATCGGCCCGGGAGGAAGG
>JALHFZ010000041.1:4460-19586 GCA_022837505.1 Synergistaceae bacterium | reverse complement strand
GGCCACGGGTTCGACGGTGAACCGGAGATCCTCCGTGGTCTCATTTTCACTGGCCCCGGTAATATCCTTCACGCTGTTGAGGATCTTGAGGCTCCCCCGCACGTGGCAGGCCGTCCCCCTGCATACCCGAATAACATGCCGCCCTCTGGGCTTGAGGTGGAACTGGGCGTAAAAGGTCGCCACGCCGTAGATCTCGGCGGGGGGAATATCCAGTTCCCGGGAGATGAAGTACACGGCATCGGAGGGGATATACCCCATCATCTCCTGCAGATCGGCCAGGAGGGGAATGGTGATCCCCTTTTTTCCTCTATAGCGCTCTACCAACGGAAGAAGCTGCTCTTCCAGGGAAGAGGCGGTTGGAGCTTGAGTCGATCGGGTCATTCATTTTCCTCCTTGAACTTATTTTTCCAAAAATTGAGGGGTAAACAACAGCATTATACTCCAAAGGGGAAAATAACTTGTCGGGGGAATTCGGTATATAATAAACAGGAAAGGAAAGACTTCGGGGTCGGGCCCCGCAGAATATTTCTCTCAGTGGAGGTGTCTTCCATGATAAAGGTGTTCACGACGAAAACCTGCCCGTGGTGTACCAAGGTAAAGGAATATCTTGAGGAGAAGAAGATCCCCTTTGAAAATGTTGACGTGGCAACAAACCGGGAAGCCGCTATGGAGATGGTGCGGAAGAGCGGCCAGATGGGCGTTCCCGTAACCCAGATCGGCGAGAAATATATTGTCGGGTACAACCCTGACGCAATCGACGAGGAGCTGGCGAAGCAGAGCGATTCATGAGAAGCGGAAGGGGGAAAAATTGTGCCTGAAAAAAGAAACTCCGCTTCAGATCTTTTTACAATTTCCTTCGGTATGGCGGTCTCTGATCCCTCCTCCGCCGGCATGAGCGGAGCGGCGGAATGGACCGACGTGGCACCCTTCGAGGAGATCCTCCGGGCGGGCAGCCTGAGGCTCTCTGAGGGCGCATCCCGGGGGGAGGAGGGGCTAGGCTGGAAAACCCTTCCGTGGAAGAATATCGACCCCGTGGAGGAGACGGCCCGGTGGCTCTCGGAGTTCGGCAGCATCGTCCAGATTGGGATCGGGGGGTCTGCCCTGGGCAACCAGATGCTCCACGGAGCCCTTCTTCCCCCCTACTGGAACGAGCTGCCCCGGTCGAAGCGCGACGCTCCCCGGTTCTTTCTCTCCGACAATGTGGATCCGAGGGATAACCACGGAGTATGGAATCTTATCGAGGCTGAAAAAACAGCCTTCGTGGTCATCAGCAAATCGGGGAGTACCGCCGAGACTATGGCCAATTTCCTCTTCTTCTGGGACCGCCTGAAGGTGGAGCTTGGTCCGAAAAGAGCCGCCGAGCGGGTGGTGGTCATTACCGACGAGAAGCAGGGGGCACTTCGCCCCTTTGCCGAAGAGATAGGGTGCCGGAGTCTGGTGCTCCCCTCCGACGTGGGAGGGCGGTTTTCCGTTCTCTCCCCCGTGGGGCTTCTCTCCGCATCCGCCCTCGGCATTTCTGCACCGAAGCTTCTCCAGGGGGCGGCTGAACTGGAGGAAAAACTCTCCTCCCGGACGACCCTTCAGACGAACCCAGCCTGGCTCCTCGCGGCCCTCTCCGTCGTCCATTACCGGAAGGGGAGGAACATGACCGTCATGATGCCCTACGAGGACGCCCTTGACCGGTTCAGCGAATGGTATGCCCAGCTCTGGGGGGAGAGCCTCGGGAAAAACGGCTCCGGATCGACCCCCGTCAAAGCCCTGGGGGCCATCGACCAGCACTCCCAGATCCAGCTCTATACGGACGGCCCGGACGACAAGCTCTTCACGGTCATTTCGACCTCCGACGGAGAAGAGGATATCATCATCCCCGAGACGGAGGAGAAGAGCCTGATGGGGCTGTCCTATCTATTCGGCCAGTCCATGAACTCCCTCCGGCGGTACGAGGCCCTTTCCACCATGGCCGCCCTGGCGAAGACGGGAAAACCGGTGATCAGCCTGAAGCTCCCGGAGATCGACCCCCGGAGGCTCGGAGCCCTGATCCAGTTTTATGAGAATGTGACTGCCCTCACCGGATACATCCTCGACGTCAACCCCTTCGACCAGCCGGGGGTGGAGCAGGGCAAAAATTATACCTACGGGCTCATGGGACGGCCGAACTACAGCTCTCAGGCCCTCGAGGTGACGGAGCTCGCTGAGGAGCTCTCCCTTCAGCAGATCACCCTCTGACCTCAGAGAAACGAAAAAAGGCAGAAAGGTCCGCCGGGGAATGAATCCCGGAGGACTTTTTTGCCTTTTCCGAAGGCCCGGATTTCTCAGGAGCAGAAGGGGGAGGATGCCTCGTCTATCCGGTCTGCCGTGATGACGCCGAGGTTCCTGTCCCCGTCGGTGTAGACTGAGAAGGACCCTCCGTAGAGGCGAACTGCGGGGTGGGGCCCCGTGGCGTAGGGAGCGGAATTCAGAAACTCCTCATCGAAAATATTATTCTTTGCCCCCTCATAGACGGGCATGTAGAGGATGCCGTCAATCTCGAGATCGGTGAAGAAATGGGTTCCGAAGGAGAGCTCCGGCATATACCCCTCTTTGGGAAAGCCGATCTCCGCTATGCAGCAGCACTGGGTGATCTCGTCATACTGAACGGGGACCCCGAGGAGGGGGTTGCTCGACCCCACCCTCCCCGGTGCGGCGAGGATATACCGCTCTCCCCTTAACTTTTCGTTCACTGCCCCCACGGCCCTCGCCACGTCGTGAAAACGGGTCTCCCCGGCGTAGATGTGATGGTCGATATAGACAAGCCAGGGGATGTTCTCCCGCATGCCGTGGGTCACCATCCGGTCGGCCTTGAGGATGACGGTGCGGTTTGTCAGATCGGGGATCTCGACCCTCCGGTCCTGATCGCTGATCCACAGAGGACGGGCCTGAAGGACCTCCACGAGATCCTCCCCTGGATGATAGGCGAACTCCACATCGGCGGGGACACCCATCTCCCGGTCGAGGAGGGAGAGGAGTTTTTTCATCCGGTCGAAAAAATGGTTCGACCGGCAGGCGAACTCCTCAAAGGTGAAGCACACCTTTTCCCCCTTCTGGATCATCGTCCCCCTCCGGGAGACGGGGGTGAAATACCCCCCCTGGTCGTCCGGGCTGTAGACCTGGGCATAATCGGGGAAACAGCTGTGGTAGGGGAAGATGTCCTCCCATATCTGCTTCACGTCCACGGTCACCAGTTCCTTCTGCTCCCGGTCGATCACCTGAAAATGCTCCTGGGAGTGGCGCATGATATTGAAGGGGTTCTGCCCCTCCGGACGGAGGCAGGGGAGGGTGAGGGCGAAGGTGCGGGCGTACCCCCGCTTCGTGCTCGTCGTGCCCATGCCGAAGACGAGGCGGATGATGCCGTCCTCGGATTTTATCCTGGAAGTCCATCGCCGGTAGTACCGGGAGAAGCCCACCCCCGCCATGGTGGGGTAGTAGTACCGCCCCCTCCACTTTCCCGCAACCCTCATGAGGATGATCCCCATCCGGTCGTCCCCCATGCCGTGCTTCCGCCGGTAGGCGAGGGCCACGGGGAAAAAGGTCCGGGCGTAGATTTTTTTGATGTCCCCTTCGACCTTTTCGCACCGTTCTTCGAGGGAAAGCTCGCCGTCGTTGAACTCGAAGGTGGAGAGATACTTTCCCGCGAAGGAGTATTTGAGGGAGTCCTCGAGGACGCTGCTGCTCCGGACGATGATGGGGTCGGTCACTTCTTCGAGAAAGGCCCGGACGGCCAGGGAGACCCTTTCCGGTAACGAGGCCTTCAGGAAGGCTGCTTCCAGTTCCCCCGGATCTCCGGCCTTGAGCTTTTCCAAATCAGGAATCCCGGAGAGGACTTCATCGAAGGCGTCTGCGGCGATGAAGAGAGACCGGGGGAAGATCACCCTTTTCAGAGTTTCCTCCCCGCTGTCCCAGATTCTGGCCATGGCGAAAAGGAGGGACCGCCCCTTCCCCCCTATGCTGCCGCTGCCCACTATGAGAGGGGAGAACCGGGGATCATCAAGGGGATCCCAGCGGAAATACTCCTCCACCCTCCCCTCCTCCCTGCCTGACTCAGCCGGGGAGGGAAGGGGGGCGCCGGAGGAACTCTCTACAGGCTCTCTGTCGATTTTTCCCATATCATCTCTCCTTGTTCTGAACTGTCGAAGGAAGGGGTTCCTGTCCAGCGGTTCCTTTCGTCGAGACATTCAAGGGCATGAATTATATTGTACTTGATCGCGGGATTTTCGGCACAGAGGGTACTGATGATATCAGCGGTTCTCTTTCTTTCAGTATTCCCCGAAAAGGGGCAGGGATTTTCCCCCACGGGAAGGGAGAGGCGGGCCGCTTCCTTCGCCACCAGCCTCCCCTCGGCGAGGATAAGGGGGCGGATGACCGTGATCTCCGTGCGGCTCTGCCAAACTTTAGGCTGAAAGGATTTGAACTGCCCCGCCCTGAAGAGGTTCATCAGAACGGTCTCGACGGCATCATCGAGGGTGTGCCCCAGGGCGAGGGTGGTGCACCCCCTCTCCCTGGCCTCGTCGTTCAGGATCCCCCGGCGCAGATTCGCGCAAAAACTGCAGGGGGATCGCTCCTCTCTTTCGGCGAGAATGGAGAGGATGGGGTACGGCCGGACGAAGAAGGGGATGCCGAGGGAGTCGCAGAAGGCCTGAAGGGGGGCAGTATCCGCCGATCCGCCCGTAATGTCCACAAAGGCCGCTGCAAGGGAGAAGGGGACGGGGCTCCTCCGTTGATAGGCGGCCAGGACAAGGGCCAGGACGAGGCTGTCCTTTCCTCCGGAAAGGCCGATCAGAACGGAGTCATCGGGCTGGATCATGGAGAACCGGCGAAGGGCGGTGCCGGTTTTCTTTCGCAGGGTGAGGGAAATCCGGGGAATGCCGCGGTCGGACACGAAAAGTTCCTCCTCGAAAAAAAGCGTGTTTTCTGATAGAATAGTCCTTAAGACCTATACAGGGTTCCTTGATCCTCTATTTTATCAGCATCGTCTTTCCCCGGGTAGGGTGAAAATTCCCGGGGCGTGAAGGCCCTGAAGATATTGCAAAAAAGGGAAGGTTCTCTGATTGGAGGTGGAGAAATGGAACAGACCAGAGTATTCATTGCTGATGATCACAAGCTTTTCCGCGATGGTGTCAAGAAGCTGCTCGAACTCGAGGCGGATATTCTCGTGGTGGGGGAGGCCGGCGACGGCGAAGAAGCTCTTTCCCTCATGGAGGAAAGGGTTCCGGATATTCTCCTCTTCGATATCAACATGCCGAGAATGGACGGAATTCAGCTTGTCCGGGAACTGAATAATCTCCCCTATAAAATGCGCTATGTGGCGATCAGCGCCTATGATGACGAAGACTGCCTTTCAGCCCTCTCGGCAGCGGGAGTTCTCGGTTTTGTCCTCAAGGCCTCGGGGAAGGTGGAGCTTCTCTCCGCCATCCGCTCAGCGGCACGGGGGCAGCCCTATGTGGACCCCCGGGTGGCGGGAAAGCTCCTCACCTCCTTTTCCCGGAGGAAGGAAGAGAACGACCAGCTCTATGAACTGACCCCCCGGGAGAAGGAGATCCTCTACTGGCTCTCCCAGGGGCTGAGCAACATCGAGGTGGCCGAACAGATGGTTCTCTCCGAGAAGACAGTAAAAAATCACGTGAGCCATGTCCTGAAAAAACTTGAACTCCGGGACCGTACCCAGGCCGCCATCCTGGCATGGCGAATCGGGTTCGCCCAGCTCTCTCCCGGCACTCTCTCCCATATTCTCGAGTACGCAAATAATTAAAAAAAGGGCTCCGGATTTTTTTCCGGAGCCCTTTTTGCTGACGGGGCGTTCTTATTTGGCCTGACCGGACATCTGGGATACCACCGAGGCCAGCCAGCTCGACTGCTGCTGCAGGGCGGCGAGGCGCACCTCCGCCTGGGCGAAGGAATCGTACAGCCCCCTGGCGCGGATGTCGAGGCGCCGCTCAAAATCGGTGATCCGCTTGTTGATGGTCCTGATCTCCGACTGCCACATGCTGATCTGGCTTGCCACCCGCCCCTTCGGTGCGGTGGTGCTCCCCACCTCGACCTGGGAGGCGTCCACCAGATTTGCTATGGTACCGTCCATTTTCTCCATGACGGTGTTCATGATCCCCGCCACGCCGTCAGGGTCTTTCCGGAGGGCTTCTATGAATTTTTCGGTGTCGAATTCGAGCTTTCCGCTCTTTCCGTAGTCGGTCTTTTCCGTCGTAATTCCGATCTGGGAGAGAAGGGAGAAGGGGGTTCCGAGGCCGAGGGTGTCGAGGACCGTGTCTTCCGCGGAGAGGGAAAACTTCCTGTTCGGAGAGGAGGTGATCACGAGCTGGTTGTCCTTGACCTTCGCTGAGGCCATGGGGATCGGATAGGTCCTCCCCTGGGCATCGTGGGTCATCTCGTAGGAGGTGTTGATCTTGGAAGCGATGGTGCTGAGGGTGTCCGCAGGGGTGACGGCAATGCGGGCCGTTCTCACCCCGACTTTGAGGTCAAAGTAGGTGTCCGAGGCGAGCCCTTCACCCGCCAGGGTTCCCAGGACGGGGGTCCCTGTTTTCAGTGAGTACTTCGACTCCACGGAGTTCGTCATGAGCTGACGGAGGGAGGATTTCGACTGCCAGAGAAGGGAATTTCCGTGGAGGAGTCCGAACTTCTTGTAGAAATCCTCGTTTTTGTACTGGTCCCCCTGGGTGGAGGGGGATGACTTGGTGGATTCGCTCAGCCGGATGTTGATCCAGTCCATGGTGTCATTGTAGGCGGCGACGAATTCCTGGATGGAGGTAACCGCCTTTTCGGCGTCCTGGGTGATGTTCATGATCACCGAGCCCGCTCCGTGGATGGTGAGCTTCACCCCCTCGAAGAGGTCGTCGATGGTGTTCGACGGGCGAGTCAGGGTGAGGCCGTCCACTTTCACCACGGCGTCCCGGGCCTCGAGACGGTATTCCGGGTCTGCAAGGGTGGAATCGTCGAGCTTCAGCAGTTCAAGGACCTCAGCAGTTCCGTCGACGCTGAAGGCATTGGAGTTGACTGTATAGGTTACCTTATATTCCGTTCCCGCAGCAGGAGCGCTCCCTGCGGCAAGCCAGACGATCTCGTCCGTTCCCGAGACCGCTTCGAAGTCCGTCCCCTCGATATAGTCCACACCTCCTGCGGAGATGGTGACCGTGCCGGAAGAGGGTATTCCCTTCGCGAGGGTGAAACCGAGCTTGTCCGACGGGCCGATGCCCCGCTTGAGGGTGGTCGTGTCGGTGGTGGTCCCGAGGCCCGACGCAGTGCTCTTTATCACCAGACGGTTGTCGATCACCGAGGCGGTCACCCCGAGGCTCTCCCCCCAGGGGCTTCCGGTGGCGGGGTTGATGGTGACGTCCTTCGCGGCGTTGATCTTCTGGGCGATGGCGGAGAGGGAATCGGTAGTCTTGACCTCAATCACTCCCCGGCGTCCGCCGACATTAATGGAGAAGGTTCCCCCGGCGGTGAGGCCGGCGTCCCCCATGGTCGTCTTTATCCTGGCTCCGAACCGTACCTCGTTCAGAGCTTTCTGGATCACTTCGATCTCGTGCTGACTGATCGCCGCATCGGCATCGACGACAGCGCTGACGATCCCTCCGGCATCCCCTCCAGAGAGGGACGAAAATTCCGCGAGCTTAGCCCGAAAGGTGGATTCCAGCTTGAGAGGGGACAGGGTCTTCTGGGTGCTCTTGAGAGCCCCTGAAAATTCGTTGAGAAGACCGATTTTAAGCTCGAGGGTATCCCGGGTGGCAATCCAGACTTTCTCCGGCTTTCGGGCATTTTCAAGCAGCTTGTCCGCCATGGCTCCCCAATCGATGGAGGACGCAATGCCGGGAATTGAAAAGGTTGATTCGTATTCTGCCATAGGATCAGCTCCCTGAAAAAGAGTGGAATGCTTCGTTTCCTTATCGGAGAACCCGTACAAATCCTTTATTCCAAAGAAAAGAATCATGATACAATAACTGTCCGAAAAGCCCTTTCTCCTGATTCTGGAAGAGGACTGCCCGGAATACTATTTGAAGGCTGGGAGGCGGAAACGTGAAAGTCCTCGTAGACGGAAAAAAACTCGATGTACCCGAAGGTCTTGCCGGCAGAGAGGATATCCTCGCTTTCGTGAGGGAACATGCAGGAGCGAAGGGAAGGGTTGTTCGCGCCCTCTCGGTTGACGGCACCGAACTCGACGAGGAATCCTTTGCCGCCCTTTCGGGGGGCACGGAGGTCGATTTTACCACCGGCCCCGTTCGGGAGCTCGTGAACGAATCCCTCTGTGAAGCTCAGCTCTATCTCGCCAATCTCTCCGCAGGGTTCGAACGGATCGCCGATACCCTGGAGGGGGACAAGTCCGCCGAAGGCCTCGGCCTTCTCGCCAGCGCTGCAGAGGGAGTCGGATGGCTTCTTCAGGTGCTTCACAACTGCCAGGTCCTGTTGGGCCTGGAAGACGGGGAAATTTCCGACGGCGGCCTGACGGAACTCAAGGCTGATCTGCTGAGGAATCTTGAAGATGTCTCCGCTTCCGTAGAAGAGAAAAAATATCTGGAGCTGGCCTATCGCATCCGCAACGGATTGCTTCCGGACATTCACCGTCTCGGAGGATATCTTCTCTCCATGCAGGATGCGAGCGGAAGCCCTCTTCAATAAAAACAGGCCCTTCACCGGAGGCCCCTGTCCGATAGCACCCCCGCCCTTACCCCCGGGCCCGCAAGCCGGTCCTCTTTTCGTCCGGCTGACTGTTTTTTTGAAGGGGGAGGGCAAAGGGGCCGGTCTTTCTGAAGGCGTCTTATTACCGTGGAGAATTGAATTCCTGCAAGGACCCTTTTTCTTCTCTCGCCGGATGGAACGGATCCAGGGTGCTCTGCGGCAGCTTTTCAGAGAGGCAACTTTTCTCCGACCGGAGAAAGAGGAGGTTTTTCCGTACATTGACCCTTCGTAAAGGTCTGCTTATTTTTATACTTCTCTCCTTCAGCGTCAGCGCGGTCGTTCTTGCCACGAGCGTTGACCGGGGGACATGGATCACCATACTGTCGGCGGACAAACGGCTGCTGCTGCTGGCCCTTGCTTTCGTCCTGGCGGCCTGGACCTGCGATGCCGCCCGTTTCTGCGCCCTTGCCCGCTCCGCGGGAGAGCATATCGGTTTTCGCCTCGGGATGGTGCTTACATGGCTTCATTACTTCGGCTGCGCCGTAACCCCCATGCAGAGCGGCGGAGGCCCCTTCCAGGTCTATGTCCTCTATAAAAGAAATGTCCCCATCGGCAAGGGGATCGCCATCACCCTTACCCGAACCCTCCTGACGATCCTCATCCTCGGAATCATCGTCCCCGCGGCGGTGATCATAGAGCCTGATCTGCTCCGGGGAAGGCTTTTCCTTAAGGGCATCTTTTCCTACGTCATCATTTTCATCGCCATCTCCTGGGTTCTCGTGGTCCTGAGCATCGCCCGTCCGGCCCTCATCAAAAAATGGGGGGCCATCCTGACCATCTGGCTGAAGCGCTTCGGCATCGTGCGCCCCGAGGTCGTCCTCAGGATCGTGAAGCGGATCAACCTGGAGGTGGACAACTACAACCTCAACTTTCAGATGTTCTTCTCCTGCGGGCTTAAAAATTTCATCGCCGCCGTGCTGCTTTCCGTCCTTCACCTCCTGTGCTTATTTTCCGTCCTTCCCTGCCTTATAGCCTCGGTAGGACTCCCCTTTGAGTTTCTCCAGGCCCTTCTCGCCCAGGCGGTCTTCATGTTCCTCCTCTACTTTGTTCCCACCCCCGGAGCCAGCGGCGTCGCCGAGGGAGGGGGAGCCGCCCTTTTCGGACTTCTCGTCCCCTGGAACATGGCGGGAGTCATGGCCATCGCGTGGCGTTTCTTCACTGAATATCTCGCCATCGCCATGGGAGTCTTCGTGGCGGTGAAACTCCTTGGCTGGGGCGTTACCAACGATATTTACGCCCATGAAAAGGACGAACCTGCGCCCATACCCCCGGAGGAACTGACCTGCGAAGCGGGCGGAAAAATCCCGGAGGCCCATGATGACTGATTTTCGGGCGGCAGTTTTCAAGCTCCGGGGAGGTCTCTGGACGGCCCTTTTTCTCGCCGTCCTCTATCTTGCCGGCCCGGTGGCGCCCTGGGCCCTTCTTACGGGCCTTTTTCTCGTCGCCCTCGGGCAGGGGATCCGATTCTGGGCCGCAGGAAGCATCGTCCGCTACCGGGGGGAAGAGGTGGGGGCGCAGCAGCTTGTCACCTGGGGGCCCTACGGCCTTGTCCGCAACCCCCTCTATATCGGAAACGGGCTGATCGGCGCGGGGTGGGGGATGATGGCCGGATGGGGGGCCTTCCTTCTCTTTATCCTCGCCTTCATCCTTCTCTACGGAGTCATCATCGTCCCCTGGGAGGAGACCTTTCTCCGCCGGCGTTTCGGCGAGGAGTACGAAGGGTACGCCTCCCGGACGGGGCGGTTTCTTCCAAAAAAATGGACCCTCAGGGATCTCGACGGGCCCTTTACTACTGAGGTCCTCTGGCGGAGCGAGCGCCACTCGGTCTTCGTCACCCTCGCGGGGACGGCCCTGCTCCTTATGAAAACCTGGGAGATCTACCCCTGGTGAAGGGGTAGATCCTCCCCTGATAAAAAACTGAAAAGAGGCCCCCGGGGGCCTCTTTTCGCTATGCTCTTTCCTGGATGACTCCGAAGAGGCGGTTCCACGTCTCGTCGTATACCTGGCGGGGGGGAAGGGGGTGCCGGGCGAGCCCGTCGGCCATGGCCTGCTGGGCCACCGCCTCGGCTACCCTTGGGGTCACTTCGTCGGAGAAGAGGTCGGGGATGATGCAGTTTCCCGAGAGGCGGCGGCGGTCCACGGCACCGGCGATGGCTTTCGCCGCCTCCATGAGGATGTTGTCGTTCAGCCCCGTGGCCCGGACATCCAGCAGTCCCCGGGCGATCCCCGGATAGGCGTGAAGGTTCGGCATGGCGTTGAAGGAGCCCGCCAGCCCCTCGGCGTAAATCGCCGCCCCCGCCTGAAGGGCTTCGTCGGCGGTGATCTCCGGCTCAGGCATGGAGAGGGCAAGGACTATTCCCTTCTCCTTCATGGAACGGATGTGTTCCCCCGTTATTTTTCCCCGGGACGACAGGCCGATATAGATATCGGCCTCCTTCATGGCGTCGGAGATATCCCCTCTCCGCCCCTCGGGATTGATCCTCTTCGCAAGTTCAGCCTGAACGAAGTTCATGCATTCATTCCCCTCCCCGATGATGCCGCACCGGTTCAGGGCGACGATCCGCCGTACCCCTGCATGGAGCAGAAGGCGGGCGACGGCGATCCCTGCGGACCCTGTCCCCATGATGACGATGGAGACCTCTCCGAGATCTTTTTCCACTACCTTCAGGGCATTCAGTATGGCCGCCATGACCACCACGGCGGAGCCATGCTGGTCGTCGCAGAAGACCGGGATATCAAGCTCTGTCTGCAGCCGTTCCACCACGGCGAAGGAGTTGGGGCTCGAGACGTCCTCGATGTTGATGGCGCCGAAGGTCGGGGCCAGGAGCTTCGCCGCCGCCACTATATCCTCCGGGCCCTTGGAATCGATGCAGACGGGGATGGCGTTCACATCCCCGAAATTCTTGAAGAGAAGGCACTTTCCCTCCATGACGGGAAGGGCCGCTTCCGGTCCGATATTCCCCATCCCGAGGACGGCCGTGCCGTCGCTGATCACGGCGAGGCGGTTTCCCTTGCCTGTGTAGTCGTAGAGTGCATTCCGGTCTTTTCGGATCTCCTCTGCGGCATAGACGCCCCCCTGAATGTAGGCGAGGGCCAGATCCTCCTCGTTGCGGATGTTGACTGTGGGGTAGATCCGTATTTTACCCCGGGCCCTCCGGTGGAGGAGCAGCGCTTTTTCCCGGTCGATGATCACGCCTCTTTGCCTCCTTTTGAAATGGATCAGTCTTTGAAAAGGGGAAGAAGGGTCTTGAATTCTGCCGTCCCTGACTGCCCCATAAGCTGATAGATCACCGTCTCCGTGGACACGACGAGGGCGCCGGCAGCAGCGGCGGCCTTCAGGGCAAGATCGGCGTTCCCCGGCGCGCGGCTTCCGCAGGCGTCGGCGACCAGCACCACCTTCCGCCCCCGGGCGAGAAGGTCGAGGAGGGTCGTCAGGATGCAGATATGGGTCTCGATTCCAAAGAGGACGATCCTGTTCGGGCCGGTCAGCTCCAGAAAGTCGGTGAACCCCTCTTCGTCGCAGCAGGAAAAATGATTTTTTTCAAACCGTCTGGCCCCTGCGGGGAGGGAGGAGAGGATTTCTCCGTCCGTCGGTCCGAGCCCCCTCGGGTACTGTTCGGTGTAGAAGAAGGGGATCTGCAGTACCTCCGAGGCCCGGATAAGCCTCAGAATATTGCGGCGGATTTCCTCAGAGCCGGAGATTGCTGGGAGAAGGCGCTCCTGTACGTCCACCATGAGCATCTGGGTTGAAGATCGGAAAAGCCGGAATGGTTCCATGATGTCACCTCCGAAAAAAGGTCTTTTCCGTATTGTACCCTATGCATGACCCTCGCGCTGTCTCTTCAGTGCGCTCGAAGAGAAATAGATTTTTTGCCCACTCTGCATCAGGCAAATTGTCTGTTGTGACCCGGAGACCAATGTGCTATGCTTCAATCACTACGGGAACCATGGAGGTTTGAATGACACAGGAAAACAGATACGAAGAGAATGAAAACTGGACGGTGGGGGAGATTCTTTCAGCCATGGCAGGTTCGGACTATCCCAAATACATACTCAAAATCGTCTCTCAGCTCCAGCAGTGGATGGAAGAAGCCATCGCCGGCGACACATCGGAGAACGGGGGAGATCCGCTCACAGCTCTCTTTGAAAATGTCCTCGAATTGGACGGAGAGCGGCTTTTCACCCAGCTTGAGTGGGTTGACGATTACGCCGACCTTATTCCCAACCTGAAGCGGCCTGCGGGCCACGAGGATGTCGTTGTGGTCAACGCCGGCCCCTCTGATTTCGAGGACAGCCTCCGGATAGCCATCGACTATGCCTCTCTGTTCAACCGGAAACTGTGCCGCAGAATCTGGGTCATAAGCGACAGCATCATCATCGGTGACATCTACCGCTACCTCTCCCATATCAGGGCTTTGGGTCAGCAGGGGATAGTCTTCCGATTCCTCCTCGTCACCCCCTGGGGATGGACTGAAATCCCCCTCGCCGCTGAAGGAGCCCCGGGAAACCGCATCTCCTGGAAGAACAACCACGCCGGCGGAAACTCATCGGGTGAGGACGAACGAAAACGGGATGACCGTTTGACGAGGTAGCCTTCCGGGTGTTACAATTCTCGCCGTTGCCGGTTTTTCTGCCCGGCGATATTTGCTGTCGGGGCGTAGCGCAGTCTGGTAAGCGCGCCTGGTTCGGGACCAGGAGGTCGGAGGTTCAAATCCTCTCGCCCCGACCAGATTTGAAGATCGAAAAGAGGTTTCGGCTTTTCCCGCCGGAATCTCTTTTTCCATCTCGGGAATAGCTCCAGTGAGGTTGACTAATACTGACCAAACTGGTATACTTTCAACCGGAGAAAACTTATGGCCGACAGAACCGTAGCCCAGAACAGAAAAGCCCGGCACGACTATTTCATCCTTGAGACTTTTGAGTGCGGCATCGTCCTCACGGGGACGGAGATCAAGTCCGTGCGGGATGGAAAGGTTAATCTGAAGGAGGGGTATGCCCTCATCCGGAACGGGGAACTCTGGCTCGTGGGGGTTCACATCTCCCCCTATGAAAAGGGCAGCTATTACAATCATGAGCCCCTCCGGGACCGGAAGCTTCTGATGAAGAAAAACGAAATCCTGCGCCTTTTCAGCAAGGTCCGGGAAAAAGGCCTGACCCTCGTTCCACTGTCGGTGTACATAAAAGAGGGAAAACGGGCGAAGGTGGAACTGGCCCTGGTCAAGGGGAAAATGCTTCACGACAAAAGGGATTCCCTCTCCGAACGGGACGCGAAACGGGATATGGCGCGAAGCCTGAAGGAGAGAAGCAAGGACTGAAAACCAGCCTCGGCATCTTATTCCGGGGGCGATTGGTTTCGACGGCATGCTGGAGGGTCTGAAGGAGCGAGCCGAGGTCGTCCGAACCTCGTTAAACGCGGACACAAAGACAAACGTCAACAACAATAATTACGCACTGGCAGCTTAGCGCTGCCACGTCTTATGCGGCAGTAGCCGCCGCTTTCGTATAAGGCGACACAAAATGGCGGATGCTTTTCGGGGAGTGTCTCCGGTCCCGGAAAAAAGATAAGGGGGCTCGGGTGCGAAGATCCTGTTTCCGGGAGCTTCAAACCGACACCAAATCGGAAACTACGCTCGTAGCGCCTTCACGGCCGGCCCTTGTCGGACTCTTAGTTCGCCCCCATCCGGGGAAGTTCGAAAAACCGGATGGGGGCTCATTTTTTGCCTATTGATCGTCCGCACCCGTTCGCCTAAAATCGTCTATATCCGACGATAAACCGTAGGACTCCACCGTATGATTGGCGTTTTGTCATACGGTGAATAATCGGTGGAGAAAGGGGACGGGGGTTCGATGGTCTTGAGTGAAGTTCTGTGCAGGAGAGCGGAGATCAGGCAGAAGAGATATTATCTGAGCGACGGAAATGGGCTGATTCTGCAGGTCACACCGAACGGAAAAAAATACTGGATCGCCAGGACGTGGCAGGGGAAGAAGGAGAAAAGAAAGCATCTCGGCTCCTATCCGGAGATGAGCCTGAAGCGGGCCAGAGAGGCGAATATCCTGTACAGAAAAGCACCGGAGGAGACGCAGGGGAAGGGCAGCGCCGTGACCTTTGAAGCCCTCACCGAAGACTGGCTCAAGCGCAGGATGGAGGGATCGTCCTCCGCGGGGCATTTGAAGACCATAACGCTTCGCCTCGAAAAATATATTCTTCCCGCCCTCGGACAAAGAGACGTGAACTCGATTACCCCCTCGGATGTTCTTGCCGTCTGCCGGGTGGCGGAGGATGCTGGATTCCTGGAAACGGCCCACAGATTACGGGGGATCATCGGGCAGATCTTCCGCTACGGGGTAGCCTGCGACATATGCCAATCCGACCCGTCTGGCGTCCTCAGGGGAGCGATTCGACCT